>NZ_JBQKGH010000002.1:0-224545 GCF_052118905.1 Collinsella sp. LCP21S3_A3
CGGCGCGCTCGCCCGCTCGCTAAAAACGCTCCGCGTTTTCTTTACGCTCGCGCCTCGACCGAGGTTCGAATCCATGCATGGCTTCCAAAAAAGAAAAGCCCCCGTTGCCGGAGGCTTCAAGTTCGATTGGTGCGGCGTATAGGATTCGAACCTATGACGTTCTGATTCGTAGTCAGACCCTCTATCCAGCTGAGGTAACGCCGCAGCGCAAGACATATGAAACCATTTTAGTTAATTGGAGTCAAGCACAATCTTGATTTTTTTCTAGACCATTTTCCTCATGCAGCTCCGCATGTATCACCGTTTCCCATACGATCGATCGGCTTTTCAACCACATCGAACCCAACACCGAGATCCCTCAATAGCGAGCGCACCCGCTGGGCGCAATCATACTCGGCAAACGAGATACTCAGCATGCGTGCCACCTGGTTAGAAGTCCCGACTCCATAGAACCGTTCGAGTGTTGCAAGCCCTTCGTGCGTCACAAAGGTCTCGGCTACATGCGGCGACTCCTCAAAGCACCATTGGGTCAACGGACCCTCGCTCGTTTGCCGCACCACCAAGCCACCCATACCCGATGGCTCACACGTAACTAGCAGGTGCTCCCCACCTTCATCGCTCTCAAACAAAACTACCCGCTCATCAAACAGGTCCATCACATCCCCCTTCTCTCGCTCGTATCTAGTAAAAGCATAGCAGGTAGACGATCGTATACAGAACATTTGTTCGTGTGTTTTCTATTGAGCTGTCCGCGCGACATGGTAAGGCTCCGCGCACAAAAAAGGCGCCCCGGATAGGGGCGCCCCCGCAAATCGCTTATGCAGCAAACCTACGCGACCGGCTCGATCTTCTCGAGGCCGCCCATGTAAGGACGCAGAACCTCGGGGATCGTAATGGTGCCGTCGGCGTTCTGGTAGTTCTCCAGAATGGCGGCCATGGTGCGGCCAGCCGGTAGACCGGAACCGTTAAGGGTGTGCAGGTAGCGCGAGCCCTTGAAGTTCTCGGGATCGCGATACTTGATGTTGGCGCGGCGGGCCTGGAAGTCGCCGCAGTTGGAGCAGGAGCTAATCTCCTTGTAGGCGTTGTAGCTCGGCAGCCAGACCTCGATGTCGTAGGTCTGACGGGCAGAGAAGCCCAGGTCGCCGGTGCACAGGCTAATCACGCGATACGGAAGACCCAGCTGCTGAAGCAGGAACTCGGCCTCGGCGGTCATGCTCTCGAGCTCCTCGTCGGACTCCTCCGGCTTGGCAAACTTGACCATCTCGACCTTGTCGAACTCGTGCTGGCGGATGATGCCGCGGGTGTCGCGACCAGCAGAGCCGGCCTCCTCGCGGAAGCAGGGGGTGAAGGCGGTGTAGCGGCGCGGCAGGGTGTCGGCATCGAGAACCTCGCCGGCGTGCAGGTTGGTAAGCACGACCTCGGCGGTGGGGATCAGGAAGTTATCGCCCGAGACATGATAGGCGTCGTCCTCGAACTTGGGCAGCTGGCCCGTGCCAAACATGGTCTGACGCTTGACGACGATGGGCGGCCACCACTCCTTAAAACCACGGCTGGTGTGCGTATCGAGGAAGAAGTTGATGAGGGCGCGCTCCAGACGGGCGCCGGCGCCACCGAGAACGGTGAAGCGGCTACCGGAGAGCTTGTTGCCGCGCTCGAAGTCGAGGATGTCGAGGTCGGTGCCCAGATCCCAGTGCGGTTTAAAGTCGAAGTCGAACACGCGTGGGGTGCCCCAACGACGGCGCTCGATGTTCTCGTCCTCGTCCTTGCCGTACGGGGTGGCCTCGCAGGGGATGTTGGGCAGGTGAGCCATAAAGTCGTACTGCTCCTGCTCGAGAGCGGTGCGGCGCTCGGCCAGACCGTCGATCTTCTCGTTGACGGCGCGCACGGCCTCCTTGGCGGCCTCGGCCTCGTCCTTCTTGCCCTCCTTCATCAGGGCGCCGATCTTCTTGGACTCGGCATTACGCGTGGCCTGGAGCTCCTCGACCTCGGTGATGACGGCACGACGCTCATCGTCGAGCTCAAAGAACTTCTCGCGATCCCAAGACGTCTGGCGGTTAGCCATGGCGGTATCGATGGCATCGGGGTTCTCGCGTACAAACTTGATATCAAGCATTAGATCCTCCGGCGATATACATTCCATTTAGGTTGCAACCTTGTACATGTATGGGCAAGTATATACTTGTGAGCGTTTACGACCCAACTCAACTACGCAAGAAGGCACCCAATGGACGCAGTTTTTTCCTTTTTGTTTGGCACCCGCACCGGTTTTGCCATCCTTTTCGCCGGCGGCATCCTGCTGTTTGCGATTCTTGCCTTTGTAATGGAGAAGCGCACCCATAAGCTCTACGTCGACCGCGGGCCCAAATCCGAAGAAGATCAAGACAGCTTCTGGGACTAACCTGCCATTTAGGGACAGGTTTATTTTGGTCGGTTTTATCTGGGCAAACGCAAGCGCCCCGCAACCGGTATCAACCCGGTTGCGGGGCGCTTTTCGCTATAGAGATAAAACCGCAGGAAAAACCTGCCAAAATAAACCTGTCCCTAAATGGCAGGTTTACTGAAGGGTGGCGTCGATGGCCTTGACCAGGGCGCTGCGCATGCCGGCGTCCTCGAGCGCGACGACGCCCTTGATGGTTGCGCCGCCGGGCGAGCACACGGCATCCTTCATCGCCGCAGGATGCTGACCAGTTGCAAGCTGCAGTTTCGCCGTACCCAGAACCATCTGGCTCACAATGCGATAGGCGTCGGCGCGCGGAATGCCGTGCTTGACGGCCGCGTCGCCCAGGGCCTCAATCGCCATGGCAACAAATGCCGGGGCACAACCGCCCACGGTACCGCCCACAAACAGCAAGCTCGTATCGAGCTCAACGACAGTGCCAAGCTTTCCGAGCAGGTCGAGCACCACGGCACGCTGCTCGCCGTTGAGCGTAGAGGACTTCTCGCAGGCGATGACGCCCTCGCCCACCGAAACCGGTGTATTGGGGACCGTCGAGATGTGCGCGACACCCGGCAGGACCTGCTCCCACTTGGCACTGTCCCAAGTCCAGGCGACCGAAAGGACGACCTTATCGGCAAGAGTATCCTTGAGCGGAGCGAAGACCTTCTCGATCATGTACGGCTTGACCGCAGCAACCACGATATCGGATACAGCGACAACCTCCGCCGCATCACGACAGGCAAGTATCCCACGCGCCCCACAGCGCTCAACCAGGGCATCGTAACGGCCCGCGCAGGCACACATGTCGCTCGCAGCCACACCGGCGGCAATCCAGCCATCGGCCATAGCGCTCGCCATATTGCCAAAACCGACAAATCCAATCTTCATATCTCATAGTCCTCTCAGACAGGTTCTTCAAATCGAGAGCTATTGTCCCACGGCATTGTTTCGTGTTGCCGACCTATTTGTGATACGGCTCACCACGGCTAATCTTGCAGGCGCGGTAGACCTGCTCCAGCAGCACCACGCGCGCCAAGTTATGCGGCAAGGTAATGCGTCCAAAGCTGAGCATTTCGTCAGCTCGTGAGCGAACATCGTCGCTCACGCCGTCCGATCCGCCAATCACAAAGGCGATGTCGCTGTTGCCTCGCAACATAAGATCATCGAGCCGCGCCGAGAGTTCCTCACTCGAGCGCTCTTTGCCCTCAATGGCCAGCAGGATCACATGCGCTCGGGGCGGCAGGGCTGCAAGAATCGCCGCTCCCTCCTTGTCGCGCGCGGCATCCACGCCGCCCGCCTTGGCCGGGTCGATATCGGCCACCTCGCGCATATCCACCTTGGCATAGGCGCCCAGGCGCTTGGTGTACTCGGCGCAGGCATCCTTCCAAAAACGCTCTTTGAGCTTACCGACGCATACAACGGTGCACTTCACGCGCGCCTACTCCTTCGAATCGTTTTGAACTTTGCCGGCGGTCAGCATCTGCTCGAACATAGAGGCCGACTGCGAAAAGTCGCTCGGCAGCACGACCGTCGATGTTTTACCCGTGCGAGCGAACTCCGTCATCATCTCGGACCATTGCGTAAACATGAACAGCTGGTTGGCCTCATCGTTGCCGACGCCCGTCTCCTGGATAATCTCGAGCGAATCCTTGATACCCAGCGCGATGGCCTTGCGCTGGTTGGCGATGCCTTCGCCAGCCTTTTCCATTGCCTCGGCTTCGGCGGTCGCCTCGGTAACGCGCTTGATGCGGTCGGCCTCAGCGAGCTCCTGCGCAGCAGCGCGCTTACGCTGGGCGGCGTTGATGTCATTCATAGAGTTCTCGACCTCGGTCGGCAGCGCGATCTTGGTGATGAGCGTCGACACGAGGGTAAAGCCGTAGGCGGCCATCTGCTCGGATACGGTGGCGTTGACGTCCTTGGCAATGTCATCCTTCTTGGCAAAGACCTCATCAAGGGTATAGACAGGGATGGAAGAGCGCAGGGCATCGGTAATGAAGTCGCGCATCTGGTCGACGGGCTCCTGCAGCATGTAGTAGCTCTTGTAGATGCCCGAATCTGCCGGGCCGGCTCCCATGTCATAGCTCACGTGGTACTGAGCAGAGACCTCAAGGCCGATAGTCACGTTGTCCTGGGTCTTAACGTCGATCCCAAAACCGTTTTTCATGGTGCGCAGACTCACCGTGGCGGCCTTGCGGTCGATCACGGGCACCTTCATGTGGAAACCCGCGTTGACGATGCGGTTAAACTTGCCCAGGCGCTCGATGATCACAGCATGCTGCTGTTCAACGACATAGCAGGCGTTGGGAAGCAGTAGCAACAAAATGATGATGGGAAGTAGAAGGCTCGTAAGGGCAGCGATAATACCGGATAACAGCATGGTCTCTCCTCCGATGGGCACACGTTGGCACTAGGATACCCGCACAAAGCAGCCATGTGACACCATCAGGAAGCCCATAACAAAAAAGCTCCCATTGCTGGGAGCTCTTTCAATCAATGGTGCGGGCGAAAGGACGTCCGCGTATCCGCTGCGCGGATCCGCACCGGCTTCGCCCGCCTGCCGGCGGACTCGCCAGCTCGCTAAAAACGCTCCGCGTTTTCTTGACGCTCGCTCCTTCGCAGGTTCAAGTCCCTGCGATGGGCCCATAACAAAAAAGCTCCCATTGCTGGGAGCTCTTTCAATCAATGGTGCGGGCGAAAGGACTTGAACCTTCATGGGGTTGCCCCCATACGGACCTGAACCGTACGCGTCTGCCAATTCCGCCACGCCCGCGTGCAGGAATTAGAATAACGGAGCGCCACCGTGAACGCAAGAACTATTTTTGAAAAAGTTTGCGGGCATTGTCCCACGCAGCTTGCGCAATTGCCTCTGCTTTCTCTCCAGTACGATCGACACGGTCGTTAACCAGCGCGTTTGCTGTGATGGAAATCATTGCAGGCTCGCACTCAAGACCGCGAATGGGCTCCGGCGCCATATAGGGACAATCCGTCTCGAACAAAATACGGTCGAGCGGGGTCGCCGCGAATGCCTCGCGCACATCATTGTTGCGCTTAAAGGTGGCCGCGCCGCCATAGGCGATATAGCAGCCCAAACCCACAAAGCGCTCCATCGTGGCGCGATCCTCGCCAAAGCAGTGCAGTACGCAACCGGCCTGGGGCACGCCGACCTCGCGCAACACGTTGTACGCATCCACATGCGAGGAGCGCTCCTCGTCCGTGTCCTCATGACGCAGATGCAGCTCTACCGGCACATTGCGGCGTACGGCAACCTCGAGTTGGCGCGCCATACAGTCGATCTGCACGCTGTGGGGCGCCGGCGCGATGTCGTCGTCGTAATCCATGTGGTAGTCCAGACCTATCTCGCCGATACCGACGCATAAGGGATCATCAAGCGCAGCAACGACCTGTGCATGAATGTCATCGGTATAGTCCGGCGCGCCATAGGGGTGCACACCGGCGAGATACTTTATCTGCGGAATATCCCGCATCGGCAAAATCTCGCACACCAGCCAGTCGCTATAGTCCGTCACGCTGCGTTTGTCGGCAATGGGATCAAAAATCGTCACCAACAGGTCGACGCCTACAGCCTTGGCGCGCACAAGCGTCTCGGGTACTTCCTTGCCCCAAAACGAGAGCAAGTGCGCGTGCGTATCGGCAAGCGGCGCCAAGGGCACGGGGCAAGCAACCGTCTTCTTTTTCTTGGTAAACGTCACGCGCTCGTCATTAGGCATCATGGATTAGCTCCTGAGCCAGACGGACAAAATCGGCAACGCCAAGCGTCTCGGCGCGTGTGGTGGGCGCGATGCCGCAAGCCTCAAAGGCGGCATCGAGCACGTCCTTGGCAAAGCCGTTGGCGCTCATGGAATTGCGAATGGTCTTGCGACGCTGAGCAAACGCAGCGTCAATCACGCGGGCCACAAACTCGCAATCAAGCCCCTCGGGTGCTACGCCGTCAACACGGTCGATGCGCACGACGGCCGAATCCACATGCGGCGCCGGCATAAAGCAGCGCGGCGGCACCTCAAAGCGACCCGTCACCTGCGCATACAGGCCGAGCTTTGCCGTATAGCCGCCGTAGGTCTTGTTGCCCGGCGTTGCGACAATGCGATCGGCAACCTCCTTTTGAACCATGACGACGGCGCGCTTGAGCGCGGGCATCGTCTGGAAGAACTGCAGAATGATCGTCGCTGCCACGTTATAGGGCAAGTTCGCGACAAATACCGTCGGCTCACCGCCCGCGGCCTGCTCAATCTGCTCCGGGCACACCTTGAGCGCGTCGCCCATGATAAAGCGGAAGTTGGCATAGTCGGTGGCATGGGCATCGAGCACCGGCTCGAGCTCGGGATCGGCCTCAATCGACGTGACGCACGCCGCCTCCTGAAGCAGCGCAAGCGTGAGCGTTCCAACGCCCGGACCAACCTCGAGCACGCGCTCATCGCCCGCAAGTTCGGAAAGCTCGCAAATACGCTCGATCACATGGTTGTCGATCAGGAAGTTCTGGCCCAGGCGATGCTTGGTCGCAAGGCCAAACTCCTCCAGCAGCTCCCTTGTTGCCGTGGGGTTTGCCAAAGGCGAAGTTGTCATAGTTGCCTCCTTAGCATGGTGGCGGCGTCTTGAAACAAAAGGGCATGGACCGTTGCGGCCATGCCCTTACACCTAAACAGCAGATTGCCGATATGGCGCGCGGCGTCTTAACCCAGACGCGGGAACAGCGGCTCACCCTTCTCGACGGGCTGACCACCGGCAAGCAGACCCCAAGCGCAAATGCCCTTGAGGTCGTCGCTCGCGGCCTCGTCCTCGCACGACAGGCGGCGCAGGGCCTCGGTAGAAGTCTGGGGCATGAGCGGCATCAGCAGGTGAGCGGCAATGCGGATGGCCTCGAGCAGGTTGTAGATCACAAACGCCAGCTCGTCGGCCTTGGCCTCGTCCTTGGCAAGTGCCCAGGGCTCGGAGTCCTCGATGTAGTGGTTGGCGGCGTGGATGAGCTCCATAACCTCGTCTTTGGCTCCACCGTAATCGAGCACGTCCATCTTGGCCATGTAGCGCTCGGCCAGGCCATCGGCGATCTTTGCCAGCGGGTTATCGAACGCATCGAACGATGCGGGCTTGGCAGGCGCGCAACCATCAAAGTACTTACCGCTCATGTTGAGCGAACGCGAGATGAGGTTGCCCCAGCTGTTAGCGAGATCGGCGTTGTAGACCTGCTCCATGCGATCGAAGCTGATAGCGCCGTCGGTGCCGGGGACCACGTCGGTCATAAAGTAGTAGCGATAACCCTCGACGCCCAGCATGTCGATAACATCCTGCGGGGCAATGGCGTTGCCACGGCTCTTGGACATCTTCTCGGCCTTGCCAGTCTCGGCATTGCGCACGGTCAGGAAGCCGTGGGCAAAGACGTGCTCGGGCAGAGCCTCGCCAATGGCCATGAGCATAGCGGGCCAAATGACGCAGTGGAAGCGAATGATGTCCTTGCCCACAATGTGGAACTGCGCAGGCCAGCGATAGGCCAGCTCGGCACGGGCCTCGTCGGTGTCGACACCGTAGCCGACAGCCGTCATGTAGTTGAGCAGCGCGTCGAACCACACATAGGTCACATGGCCCTCATCGAACGGAACCTGGATGCCCCAGTCAAAGCTCGTACGGCTCACGGAAAGGTCGTTGAGGCCACCCTCGACAAAGCTACGCACCTCGTTCATGCGGAATGAAGGCTCGACGAAATCGGGATGCTCGTCATAGAGCTTGAGTAGCTTGTCCTGGAAGGCGGAAAGCTTGAAGAAGTAGGACTCCTCCTGCACGCGCTCGAGCGGACGATGACAGTCGGGGCACAGGTGCTGGCCGACGCTGCCGTATTCCTCGTCACCCTTCTGGACCTGCGTGTCGGTAAAGTAAGTCTCGTCGGGCACACAGTACCAACCGTCGTAGCTGCCCTTATACAGGTAGCCAGACTCCTTCATGCGCTCCCACAGATACTGCACCGCATGATGCTGGCGCGGCTCGGTGGTGCGGATGAAGTCGTCGTTGGAGATCTCGAGTTTGCTCCAAAGCTCCTTGAAGTGCGGAGCCTGGCTGTCGGTCCACTCCTGCGGCGTCATGCCATGCTTGGCTGCGGCCTCGGCGACCTTCTCGCCGTGCTCGTCCATGCCGGTCAGGAACTTGACGTTATAGCCAGCGGAGCGGCGATAGCGAGCCTGGACGTCGGCGATGATGGTGGAATAAGCCGTGCCCAGATGCGGATCGGCATTGACGTAGTAGATAGGCGTCGTGATAAAGAACGAAGGCTTGCTTTGATCCATGGGGTTTGTCCTCCAGAAAAACGTTGCATACAGGGGATGATTCTAACGCAAGGGCTGGATATCCTCCATCTATTGCATATTGAGCACCATGGCATAGACATCGCGCTTGCGGCGTGAATACTTCTGAGACAGGCGCTTGGCCACCGCAGAGGCGGGCTCCCCCTCCTCGAGCGCGGCGCGGATATCCGCGCGCAGGGCCTCATCGGGATCCGCTGCCGCTGCGCCAACCGGCACGATGCCGGCCTCCTCGTCTTCACTCGGTGGCGCGATGACCAGCGCAATCTCGCCCTTTACTTCGCCACGGGCACGCAGCCCCTCGGCAAGCTGGGCGGCGGGCCCGCGCAAGACCTCCTCGTGCAGCTTGGTGAGTTCGCGGCAGACGGCAACCTCACGCTGGGGAAAGACCTCCGCCACGGCCTCGAGCGTCGCCACGATGCGATGTGGAGACTCGTAGAAGATGAGTGCGCCGGGCACCACGGCAAGGCGCTGCAAACGGCGCACGCGGTCGCCGTGCTTTCGGCCCAAAAAGCCCTCGAAGAAAAAATGCTCGCAGGGAATGCCGGACGAAACGAGCGCTGTGACGCAAGCAGAGGGCCCGGGAATAACTTCGACGGGCACATCGGCCTCACGCGCCGCCTCGACCAGCGCCTGGCCGGGATCGGACACGCTCGGCATGCCGGCATCCGAGGCAAAGGCAAGGGTCTCACCCGCCAGCAGGCGGTCGACCAGACCGGTGGCGCGGCTGGCGATCACATTCTCGTCGCAACGGACAAGCGGCTTGGAAATGCCCAGGTGCATCAGTAGCTTTGAGGTCACGCGCGTGTCCTCGCAGCAGATCGCATCGGCGGCGGCAAACGCCTCGCCAACGCGCGGAGACAGGTCGCCCAGGTTGCCGATGGGTGTTCCGACCACATAGAGTTTGCCCGTATGGGCGCTGTTTTGCGTCATATCAACCTATTCAATCATGCCGCGCTCGAGCGTACCGAGCGCCGCGCGGGCGTCCCATGCTGCGATGCGTTTCTCGGTCTTCCACGTTTGGAAGAACCAACCGGCAGCCGGCGCAAACGAAGCCAGCTGATTGGCGATAAACACGCGCTCGTAGGCATTGCGGCCCTCGGGCGTAACCGACGAGTTGGCAAAGATCGCCGCGCCCGACCATTCGCCCACCAGCACGGGGAACCCAGTTGAAATCGCTTCTTTAAGCTCGCGCTTGTTACGCGAAATCGCCGTCGTCAGCCCGCGGGGGCTCGTGATGTCGAGCGCATGCTCGTCGCGGTAATGGTACAGGTGAAGGTCCATGTAGACGTTCTTGTACTTGGCGCCGCGCATAAAATGCTTCCACTCGCCGGGATGTCCCGACGACGAGAAGACGACGATCTTATCCTCGGGCATATACGAACGGACGAGCTCGTAGGCATCGCGATAGAAGTTGCGCAGGTAGTGCGCCGGAATGCCATCCGTCATGGTAAAGAGACTCTTGCGGACACTCATCTGCGGCGTATCCAGCAGCTCAATGCCCAGCAGGCTTTCGGCTTCGCCGTAGCGATCGGCCAAACGCTCCAGCACGTCGAGCGCAACGTGACGACCGTTGGTGGACGAATGCCACTCGGCAACAGCCTCCGGCGTGGTGGGCGAATCGTTGGAATCGCCCTGGCCACCGGGCACAGTCGCTAGATCGAGCAGCACGCGAATGTCGTACTTGGCAGCCCACTCAATTGCACGGTCAATGTAGTCGATAACCGAAATGTAGGACGCATCGGACTCCTGCGAGCCAAAGGCATACCAGGGCACCGGCAAACGCACGGCATTGAGACCAATCTGCGCCATACGGCGAAAATCATCTTCGCTTACGAATGTCTCATAATGGCGACGCATGCGCTCGTTATAGGCAGCAGTGCCCATGGCTTCTTGCAGTTCCGCCGCATTGGACGCACCTGTCGCCGCGTACAGCGACGGGGTCACCCAAGGCTCGGGAATAAACCAGCCAGAGAGATTAACGCCGAGTATCCTCTCCATCACGGCCCCCTTCGAATCGTGCAGGGCGAACCCGCATCGTATTGCATAGGAAAAGTATCGTTTTGAGTATACCCGCGCACACGGACAGCCGATCGAACGGTCTGCAAAGTGGCGCAAAAGTAGGAGTAATGTCTGGGCGGGCACACCCGAGATGGTACGCCAAGATGTGCACGCGCGCCGAAGGCAGGCGCCGGAAGGCGCATCCCGTTTTTTGCTCAATAATGGAATGCATTTTCCGCCAGCAGGCCCAACCGGAAAGCATGTCCCGTAATTTCACGTCGTTCCGGGTCGCATTTTCCCAAGCGCCCCTAAAGCGGAAAGCGCATCCCGCTCAGGATTGAAATTCTGGGATGCGTTTTCCGCGGGTCCACATAAAAGAAAAGGACCCCTTTGCAGAGGTCCTAGTCAATTCAAGGTGGCGGGGAAGGGAATCGCGTCCGCGCGCTGCGCGGACGGACCGCTGCGGCGCTTGCGCGCCTTGCGAGCTACGCTGGCAAACGCTATCGCGTTTCCTCAGCTCCGCGCCCTCGCGGGGTTCGATTCCGTGCGGGGGCTACATAAAAGAAAAGGACCCCTTCGCAGAGGTCCTAGTCAATTCAAGGTGGCGGGGAAGGGAATCGAACCCCTGACACGAGGATTTTCAGTCCTCTGCTCTACCAACTGAGCTACCCAGCCATTTGAGGTGTGCCTTGTTTCAAGGCTTGATTAGTATAACCAAGGACGCGCTCCGGTCAACCGAGAATTTGAAAAAAGTTTTTGGACACCGCCTCGGTTCTGTAAAGCAGCACGTCAGAGACATCAACCGGCCGCAAGAAGTTTTTCGCCCAGGGCCTTCAAGCCTGCACTCGTTGCAAGACATCGGGCGATACAAGGATTGAAGGGCGTTCCAGCACCGCCCAAGCACCGGGACAGGAGCACATGCGCCAGGGGCGGACATTTTCGTAGCGTGCAAGGATATTGCCGCTGCAATCAATAAAGGCAATGTCGATGGGATAAGCCATAAAACAGGTGTGGACCGAAGAGCAGGACGGAAACGCCATGACGAGCGGCAGTCCGTCAGCCGTAATCGGCACGCGGCCCAGCATGCCGCGCAAGCGTGCGCCAAACGATTCTGCCACCATAAACTCTGCCGGCGACCAACCGAGCCTATTGAGCGCACGCGCGTAGGCGATATAAGACAAGACGGCGCTCACATGACCACCCCCGGTCGCCACGGATCGACCGTAACCGCGCGCTCGTGCGACAGCTTCGCCGGCGTCCCCAGAGAAACGCCGGCAATGCTGAGCAATCTAGGCCACGGCTCATAGTACATGACGCAGGCATAGGTCCTAAACGTCCCGGACAGAGAGAGCAAGCCGCCGTCAGACGACGCCGAGCTCTGCTCGCTCGAGACCTCGACCTGCAGATTATAGCCCTGCATAGCCGCCTGAATCTCGGACTGGACACGCACCGAGGCATCGACAGAGCTCTTGTCGCCCTCCCCTTCCGGCGCCACAGCGTGCGCCAGCACGATATCGGGCACCACGCGATCGAAGCGCGCAACGGCGCCGGCAAAGACCATGACGTTGTACACAATGAGCGCAAGCGCCAGCAAAACGGGAGCGACCACTGCCATCTCGACCGTCGCCTGGGCGCGCTCCTCGCGCAGACGCATGCGGATACTCATTACGACCCACCGCCCAGAGCGCCAACCAGCGTGGCGACATCGACGGTAAGCGGGATGGAACCACCGCCGGGCAACGGAATCTCCGCAAGTGTGAACACTGTACCGCTAATGGTGCGTTCGACTTGATATTCCAACGCCTCGCAAAGCGCCTTGGGATCGGTCACGCCCAACGGAATACTTCGCAGTTTGTCTTGCGCTTGAGAGAGACCGGCAATGTCAGACCCCGGACTCTTAATGACGTTAGCGGAATCGGTCAGCACCGGCTTTCGCAGGCGCAAGTCGCACGGTTCCAAACCCAGCGCCGCCACGGACGCCGAAACGGTATCGCCGAGCCACGATGCAATGGAGCCCAACGCGCCGCTGCCCCCTCCTAGGTCTTTAATCATCTCGTCCATAAGTTCGTCGGCCGAACCTTGGATGTCTCCGTATCCCACAAGCAGGCGTCCCCAAACATCCATGACGCCATCGAGTACGCCGGCAACGCCGCCCGAGCGCTCTTCCACTGTCGAGAAAAACTGCGAGAGCACGTTGTTTTGCGCCGTCGCGTTGTCGGGAGCCAAGACCGCGGCAGAGATTGCACCGCGACTGCCAAGCGTAACCGGCTTATTGAATGAAGAGTTGAGCTTACCGGGACTGGTCATATCGCCCGAGACCGCAAAGGCGACCACGCCGTTTCGGCCGGGCGGGGCGATACGCGGCCGCTCGCCCGAAAGCGCCTTGATGGCCTGGTCAAACGCATTACCCGCGCGATCGGCCTCGTCCTCGGTCTGACGCATAAGCTCGAGCTCTTTGTTGCGACATTCGACGTAATCTTCCAGAGCCCTTTTAAACTCGTCAAAGTGATACTCGAAGCCGTTTTCGATAAATGATGGAGGCATGAGGGCGCGACCCAGGTCAACGACGTCAAATTGGCACTCCTCGCACACATCGTGGCCATCGTAATCGACGACGGATGCCAACCCGCCCGGCGACCCATTCTTATAGTTGGGGCATCCGGTCCCATAGTGCAGGTATGTCTTGCCACCAATATCACTCGTAGGCCACATGGCATCGGTGTAGAGCTGGGTTCCCTTCACCTCATCTGGAGTGCGTGGCAGGAATGGAATCTGGGGTAAGATTTTTTCACCATCATCTTTAATATACGAGTGATCGAGTTCTTCGATTGCATAAGCGTAAAACGCTTTGCGCGCGACAGACTCCGCCTCCATCTCTACACCCCCACCAAGCGGCCTTTCATTCGCCAGGCGCCGGCGGTAATAGGCCTTCGCGCGATCGAGCGCCACTTGCGGCTCCCATGTGACACTCGAGGCATAGTGCGGATTCTCAATATCCGAAAGCTTCGCCAAGCTCCTCGCTCGTTCCCACATGCACGAACAGCTTCCGACTGCGCCTCTGTCCGATCCGCCGCAGTCGGCAAGCCAGGCGCGCTCCTTGGCCTTTGACGTTTTCTCGGACGCTTTCTTCAGTTCCTTGGCAGCATAGTCAAGGTCTTTTGAGGTGCTCTCGATGGCATCGGTCGAGATTTCTGACCCCTCGAGCGCAACAAAGTCCGACTCCGATGTCCTGGGCACGGCGAGCGCTGTGCCGGTATAGGTCACGTTATCGGTATCCTGCGCCGAAACAGCCTGCGTAGCTCGCGCGGCAACCAGATATGGCAGAGCCGTTTCGACTTTTTGCAAACCCTCCGACGCACTTTTGGCAAACCTATTGCGCGTTTTAATAATCTCAATCCCGGTATCGACCATATCGCTTGCGGCTATTTTCCCACCCGGCACCAGCATGGCAACCAAGCCGGTGCCGATTGTGGCAAACCCCGCCAGGCCCAAGCTCAAAATGCTCGCATCCACCACCGTGGCCGCTGTATGGTAGGACGATATCACGTTGGCACCCGCCAGAGCACCGCTATCGGCCGCCACCTGGGTATCCCCGGCACGAGACATACTCCATATCGCCGCCGTCGACGAAAACAGCAGCGTAAGCACCACAAGTATGACGACCGCCGAAGAAAGCGTAGTGTAGGCACCGTCCTCGATAAACAAGTCGATACCGGAGCGGCCCATGAAGCCGCCCCGCTTGCGGCGGGCATTCGACCGGCAACGGCACACGAGCCCTCGCATCATTCGCAGCAGGCGACGCCTAATCCCACGCGGCAATCCACGAATCATAGTCTCCCTCCAGCCATCCGGGACGCGATCGGTACGAAACGTCGACTTTCAACTCAACATTTCCTCCTCCCCCCACATTGCCCATGGCCTGCGCGAACGCGCCGATCACGGGCAGCGGCTTTACATCACCCGCGATAGATACAGACGAAACGCCCCCTGCGCCCGCCCGGCCAAGCTCGATATCCCACGACAGCGGTCCGCCGGCGTGAAAGATCGAGACATCGGGCACCGCGGCGAGACGGCGGCGGGCAAACTCCTTGAGGTCGTCGTCCTCCGCCGTCGTCGTGGTCATGAGCCGCGCCGTCTCGGCGGCGGCAGACTCCATGACCGCACGCGTACAGAGCAGGCACACCGGCTGCAGCGCAAGCAGGATGAGCGTCAAAAACGTCGGCAGCAAAAAAGCGGCCTCGACCGTGGACTGCGCCCAATCCTCGCGCGCGATATCAATAGAGCGCGATGTCTTTGGCGCCTGCGGCGGCGTCGATAACCGATGTCGAGGCGACGCCATGGGACGCCGCCCGTGCAGCCAACGCCGCCAAGCGTCCGTCGGTGCCGGCGCGCCAAAGCCCCGCAATCGCCAGCACGATGGAAAGCAGCGCCATGGTGACGATGGCGTACTCAACGGTCGATTGGGCAGACTCCTCGCGCAAAACGTCAAGCATTTCACGATCCCTCCTTTGACCCCGATGCTTGCGGAACCAAGCGCACCGCGCGTAAGCGGCACGAGGCGTCGCCGGCATCCGCGGCAACCGTCACCATGTCGACCCAGCCGCGCCCATCGCGCACGATGGCGCCCCATACGTTGCCCTTGATGTCGAGGTAACCGCTTAGAGCGAGCTGGGCTGTGGGCACCTCGCGATAGATACGCAACAGGTCCGCGGCAGCCTCGGTCATCGGCCGCTCCTCGGCCCATGTCAGCCGGGCTGCGACTGCGTTGTCCGCAGATGGACCCGCCGCAGCATCCGCCCGTTCGTCGAGGGCGCGCAGAAAAGTTTGTGCCGTGACGGCGGCATCCCTGTCGGCCGTGTCCCGCGCTTTGTCATCGGGAGGCGCCACCGCGCCCGAGCTCCCATCCGCGACGGTCCCAGAACGCTGCTGCCGCACGGCATTCAGCCCCCAGAGCGTCGCCGCTATCGCCACAATCAGGCAAGCGAGCACCAGCAGCACGCCAACAGAATGCCCGCCTTCTACAGGCTGTTGATGCCGTCTTTGATCGCGTTCCATAGCTTTTCGACGTTGCCCTTAAATGCAACGATGGCAATGATCGCGATTACCACGAGCACGCCGACCAAGATGGCGTACTCGGTGGTACCCTGCGCGCTTTCCTCCTGTACCAGCGTCTTGGCACGTTGACAAGAACGCATTGCACGGTAAAGCGTCCGGCTCCAAACCCTACCCATAACGTCAGCCATTTTGTTCATGTATTCCTCCCTACATCATCCCGCCTGCTCCCAGCAGCGGGCCCAATATGGATAACAGCAGTGCCGGCAAGATGAGCGTGCCAGTGGGAATCAGCAGCTTGACGGGCGCTCGTTCAATCTCGCGCTCGACCGCGGCACGATGGGCGGCGCGGATCTCGCGACTTTGGGCAGCAAGGGTCTCGGCAAGCGGGGCACCCAGGGCGAGCGCTTGACCCACCGTAATGGCAAAGGTCTCGAGCGCCCGCACGTCCAGGTCCTGCGCGGCCGCCAACAACTCGTCCTCGCGCGCTCCCACGCCCACCTGCCACGCCATGCATGCCCGTTCAAGCCGAACAGTCAGCGCCGATCGACGATTGGCGCAAAAGATCTCGAGCGCCGCATCGAACGAAAGGCCGGCGGAAAGCCCCAGGCGCACCACATCAATCATCTCGGACACCTCACCGAGCGAAACCTGCGCTGAGTTGTCCACGCCAAATGCGCCCCTCACCCACGCAATAGCGGCATCGATCACCGAATGGGCCGCAGCAACGACTAGCACCGCCTCGCCCCTGAAAATCTCCATGGTCTTGCGCACATCCGAGCGCTCCAGGCCCGTCGCGACAAATACGCCGAAGGCGCACAGGCAAGCCGTGGCGGCAACCAGGGCGCTCACAGCTCCACCCGCATAATGCGCCGGATAACCACCAGGGCGACGCCGTTAAGGGCAAGCCCCAGAACCACGGCACCGGCGCCTACCGGCGTTGCGAGACCGTAGCGAAAATCTGCCGAAAGCAGGGCCAGCACCGCGCACATACCCGCCGGCATCGCCGCGACCATATGCGCCGACATGCGCGCCTGCGACGTTTTGACATCCAGGCGGCGCTTGAGCTCGATACGCTCCCCCACCATGCTCGACGCCTCGGACAGCAGATCGGCAAGCGGGGCACCGGTCCGCTGCGACACCTTGAGCGCCAACGTGACAAGCGAAAGCCCGGGGGCGTCGATGCGGACAAGCAGGTCGTCGAGCGCATCGGCAGCCGAAATGCCGCAGTCGATCGCCGCCGCTACCCGCAGAAACTCGGTATGCACCGGCTCTTGCGCGTGAGCGCCCACAAACCGCATGCCCTGGGCCAGCGAATGTCCCGAGGCAAGCGACATGGAAAGTGCCGTAAAGGCCTCGGGCATGGCTTCCTCCACATCGCGCTGCTCGCGTCGGTGGTCAAAGACGTCGCGTGCGGCGCCCGCGGCAAAGGGCGCAACCGCTCCCAAAACAAAGCCGATGGGCGATAGCGACACCACGGCAAGCGCAAGGCAGCAGACGCCACTCGATAGCAACAGGAACGCTAAGCGTGAAGCATCATCCTCAACGACAAGACCGATGCGGCGCACGGGAGCCAACGATGCCCACGAACGGGCGATCTTTTTCAGCAGATCGTTTTCCACCAGCTCACGCGGCAGCTTCTCTGCCGCCGTCTCGAGCGTCTGGCGCACCAGCTCCGCCGGCGGCACCCTCGGCACATGAGGCTCCACTCCGCATACCGTCGCGACCGAAAACCCGGCAAGGCCCCCTACGACGAGGGGCACAACGACCTCCATTCGTCCACCTCCTCCTGTGTAAGCGTTCCCGAGCGCAAGCCCTCTGCGATAAACGGCGGCTCGCGGTTGAGGGTCCAGGTGCGCTCGGCGGCATCGAAGGTCACGTAGCGCTCGAGTTCCACGCCACCCGACGCGCCGCGTCGCACCCCCGAATAGGAGGACACAAAACGCCGGCCGTCCGCATGGCGCTCGGACATCACGATGCCGTCGAGCGCCATAGCGATTTGTTCCTCGATAAGCTCGCTCGGCAGATCGATGCCATAGCGCGCAAGCAGCGTCAAACGCACCACGGTCTCTTGCTCGGTGCCCGCATGAAGCGTGGTGAGCGACCCATCGTGCCCAGTGTTCATGGCCTGCAGCATGTCGCAACATTCCGCACCGCGTACCTCACCCACCACAATACGGTCGGGACGCATACGCAGGGCGTTGGTCACCAGGTCGCGGATTGTCACCGCACCCTCACCCTCAATTGAAGCCTCGCGCGCCTCCAGGCGAACCACATGCGGGTGATGCGCGAACTTGAGCTCGGCGGAATCCTCGATCGTCACGATGCGCTCGCCGGTAGATATCTCGCACGATAGCGCGTTGAGCAGCGTAGTCTTGCCCGACCCCGTACCGCCCGCAACCGCCAAATCTTGGCGCAGCGACACCGCACACGAAAGCAGTTGCGCATACCAAAGCGGCAGCGACCCCAGGCCCACAAGCTCGTCCAACGAACAGATGCGATCCGAGAACTTGCGGATAGTGAGGATCGGCCCATCGATCGCCACGGGCGGAATCACCGCGTTGACGCGATAACCTGTCTTGAGGCGGGCGTTGACGATGGGACTGCGCTCGTCGATACGCCTGCCCAGCGGTGAGATGATGCGGTCGATGAGCACGCGAATCTGCTCGTCATCCTCAAACGCATGCTCGATGGGGTATAAGACCCCGCCGCGCTCAAAGAAAGCCGAGCGGCAACCGTTGACCATAATCTCGGTGACGGTGTCGTCCTCGATGAGCGGCTGCAGCGGGCCCAAGCCCACCACGTCATCCAAGATCTCGTTGATGATGGTCTCACGCTCGGGCGTCGCCAGGTCGGTCGGTTCTTCCACGTTGAGTGCCGCCTCCACCGCAGGACGCAATTCCGAGCGGGCAAGAACCGGATCGATGTAGGCACTGATGCGTGCCACCTCGTCGTAGCCCACGCGGTCCATCACGGCCCGCTTGGTGCGGCGCTTGACCGCACGGTGCCGTCCCACATCGACAGGTGCCGTCGCCGCTGCCGCACCGGCTGCTTTAATTCTCGTTTGCAGGCTCATCGGCAATCACCCTCACGCGACCAGGGAAGGCGGATGCGCGGGCGTTCGGTGCGTGTTGCACGGTCGGCGACCATATCGCTCCAAGGGCCGACGGCGCACCCCAGTTCCACGAGCATCTCACGCGTGGCCTCGCGCACGCTGGTCGCGAAAGCGCTGGTCTGCCCCACTGCCTCGTCAGCGCGCCCAAACGCCATGAGCGCGGCGAGATCCTGCCCGCCATCGGCGATACGAATCTTGGAGCTCAACGCACAGGCAATCTCAAAGCGCATGGCGACATCCTCGTCCGCCCCACGCGCGCCAAATCGGTTGAATACGGCGCTCATGCGCGTGCGCGGCACGCCCACACGGCTCGCCAGCTCAATGACGCGCGCTGCAGACGTCGCGGAAGAAACTGCCGCATCACCCACGACAAGGCAACGGTCGCACGCTGCCACCGCAGCCGCCACGGCATCGCCCCAAAAGACCGAGGTATCGATAAGGACCACGTCGGACTCACGACGCAAGATGTCGAGCAGCAGCTCTACCGGACGCGCCATGAGCTCGGCGCGCTCGGGCGCTGCGACAGGCCCCCAAAGCGTAACGCCTGGGGCAACGCGCATCGATGCAGCGACCACGTCTTGCTCCGCAGGTGCGCCCGCGACCGACGGCTCGATAAGTGTCGCCATGTCATGCGGGGCATCGGCGCCCAGCAAGTCGTAGAGATTTCCAAACATTAGGTCCAAATCGAGTACGGCAGCTCGCAGACCCAGCAACGAAGCGGCATGCGCCATCGTGGCGACAATCGTCGATTTGCCACATCCGCCCGATCCCGAGACGGCGCAGATGACCGGAGCTCGATGCGACGTCGACGCAGTGTCTGCCAGCGGTGCAGGGGCTGACGACGTGGGCGGCAACGTCCCCGTCTCGCCAGCCGCACCCAAGTGCTGCGTCCACGCCGGCACGGCAGGCTGCTCAAACTGTAGGGGCGGAACTGGGGATTCCGCTGTCACGTCGACGTGCGGGCCATCACCCGCGACAAGGCCCTCGACCTCATCGAGTCCATCGGCCAGGCTCACGCCGTGCACGTATCCCATATCTACGGCCAGGAGGTCTTCGCCATACGGCACCGACGCTCCGACGTCACCACATGCAAGGGGGCCCGGGGGGCGCCGAACATGCTCGGCTTCCGCTTTCCCATAGTCATCAACACGCGGGCCTCTTGTAGCGCGAGGCGCCCCGGGTTCCCTATCAACAAAAACATCGGGCTCAGGCGACACGCCCCAATCGGAATCAACCGCTCCCTCGCCCACATGTCCGCTGCCGCATATGCTGTGCGCAGCGATGACCTCGGTCGCCCCCGCGCGAAACAGCCCCTCTATATCCGACGGATCGAGCGCCTCTATCAACACGACGACGCGGCTCACGCGTCCTTCGGCAGTCAGGCGCGCAACGGTCTCTCGCACATCTTTAGTATCAAACAGGGATGCCGCGATAATGGCAGCGCCACGGCGCGAAGGAAACGCCCGAGCCATAGACACCAACCCGTCTAGGTCGCCCACGCGAAGCACCTGCGCGCCCGCATCGCGGCCCTCGACTTCCTGCTGCAGCAGTCCGTAATCGCCACACGCGCAGCACGCAAGCCAGATCGCTTTCATCACTCGTCGCCTCCGCTCTTTTTGCCGCGTGCCGTGGCGGGAATCGTCAAGCTGACCGTTCCCTTGCCCGAGGCTCCCAGCAATTCCTTGACGTCTTTGGGGTCGGCCGCCAGCGTCACCCACTCGACCTTGCCTTCGCGCGTGGCACCGGCCTCGTCGCTGGTATCGATCACATACGCGCCGCACAGCCGATCGGTCACGCCGTCTTTTTGCACGTACACATCCACGTAGCTGCCCACGCCTGCGGCTCCGCCCACCGAATGCTCGGCATCGACCGCCACCGAAACGGCAACCTTGCCCTTGGGCACCTCGAGCGTATGGCTCTCGGCTTTGGTGTAGGCATCGCAGACCACGGCATTTTTGGGAATACGCGAGGTCGTCACGTCGCCACGCACCTGGCGCAGGTCGGTCGCCGCATCGCGCGGCAGCAGGCTCGCGAGCCACTCTTGGGTTACGACATTGGTCTCGTCGAGGGTCTCACCCACATCGATATCACGTGCGGCAACGCAAACTTCGACGCGATCGCCGCCGTATTTGGCCAAGGTTTCGGCCTGGGCCTGCTCAGCCCGCGAACGAACCGATGATCCGTAAACCATGCAGAGTGCCGCGGCGAGCACGCCCGCTGCCAGGCTGATGGCGATGCGCTTGCTCTTGTTCACGGCAGCTCCTCTCAAGACAGCACTGGGCGGATGGGATGCCCGTACCACTATTGTCCGAGCGGCCAAGCAACAAAACAGCGCGATCACCATCTTGGTTTTAAGTGTCAAACCAATTACCAGCCAAGAGCTGACCAACCCGTCAAGCCCGCGGCAAGGTTTTGGTCAGCGCGTCGGCAAAACGCTTATTTAAGGGCGCATCGCCAGTAAAAAAGCCGCCTCCCGCACAGTTGGAAGACGGCTGTCATAGATAAATTCAATTACAGATGGACATCGGGATCGAGCATTTGGGCACTCACACGCATGGATGACGCCAAGTTTTGGAACGTTTCCAGGCGCAGGCCATCGATCTGCCCGGCATCGGCGGCATCGCGAACGGCGCAGCCCGGTTCGTGGGTATGCGTGCAGTCGCCAAACCGACACGCACGCGACGCCTCGACGATCTCGGGGAAGGCACGCGCCAGGCCCCGCTCGTGACCAACGAGTGGCAAACTGCGCAGGCCCGGAGCGTCGGCAATGACGCCGGCGTCGCCCGGCAGCGCCACCATCACGCGCGCGACCGTGGTATGGCGGCCTTGGTCGTCGCGCTCGCGCACGCCACCGGTAGCCAGCGCATCGTGGCCCAGCAGCGCATTGAGCAGCGTCGACTTTCCGGCCCCCGACTCACCCAGGATCATGGCGCACGTTCCCGCCGGAACACAGGCGCGCACCTCATCCAAACCACGGCCTTCGGCAGAGGACGTCACGATAACGCGCACGTCCGGGCCCACCAGACGGCGCACGCGATCCAGATCGCGCTCGAGTTCCGCGGCCTCGCAGCGGTCGGCCTTGGTAAGCACCACCACCGGCTCGGCATCGCAGTCGAGCGCCAACACCAGCGAGCGCGCCACGCGGTCGAGCAGCACTTCACCGGCGCCAAGTGCCTGCACGATCAGCACGCTATCCACGTTGGAACAAAGCACCTGACGCTCGCCGCGGGCGCGGCCACGCCAACGCTCAAAACTCGTGCGTCGCGGCAGGACGCATTCGATTACGCCCATGTCGTGCCCGGGCGCACGACGCACCGCCACACGGTCGCCCACAGCCGGCAGCAGTACCTCGTCCTCGCCGCGCGACTTGGCAAACCCCACGGCATGCTCGGCACGAAAGGTATCGTCGGCCGTCACCACCAGCGGAAACCCGCGATCCAAGCGCACCACGGCGCCCAGTTGCATCTGCTCGGGCTCCTCGGCTTGGGCGCAAAAATCGTCAAATGCCGCCTGCTGAGCCGCGGCGACCGGCAGATCGCCAAACGCCGGAACATCCTGCAGCGCATCGAGTCCCGGCACGCTCGCCAGCAGCTCCTCGGCAGACGCGGGGGCTTCGGTCGCAAGCTTCCGACGACGGTCACGCTTGGCCCGCGCCCCCGTCGTCTTTTTCTTCGCCTTAGCCCTAGCCTTGCCCACAAGCGCCTCCCAGCACCACAAATCACAACTGAGCAGGTATTTTAAATCAAAAAGAGCTGGCCGGGCAAAGCCCGACCAGCTCACACACTTTCCCTCAGCCAATGGTCCCGAGAGGCCATCCGAAGGCCCGACCGCCGAGAGGGGTTTCTTCTGAGCGATCCCGCAGCGCGAAGCGCGAGGACCAGCGAAGAAGAAACCCCGCAGGCGGTCGGGCCGGTGGGAAGGATGGCCTTTCGACCTACTCCTTCTCGACTGCGCGCATGATCGCCTTGTAGATCTCCATCAGCGGAATGATCAGGAAGGCAAGGCCCAGCGCGGCGATAACGCCCTTGAGCTCAAGCGTCACGGGGCCAAAGAACATCTCGGCAAGCGTCGGCTGCACGGTTACGATCACCGTCAGCACCAGCGCCAGCGCGGCAGAGGCCCACAGCCACTTGTTTTGCTTCTTCATCTTAAACAGCGACGTGCGGCGGCTGCGCATGTTAAAGCAGTGGAAGATCTCGACCATGTTGAGCGTGATGAAGGCCATCATCACGCCTTCCTCGTCGGCGACGCCGGCGATCATATCGGAGATGTGGATGTAGCCCATGTCAAAGTACACGCCCACAAAGAAGCTCGCCAGCACCAGCGCGGCAATGATCAAGCCCTGGACCACGCAGTCCAGACCCATATTGCCGGCAAAGACACCGTCCTTGGCGTTGCGCGGCTTGCGCCTCATGATGTCGCCCTCGGCATCCTCCATGCCCAGCGCGAGCGCGGGGAAGCAGTCGGTGACCAGGTTCACCCACAGCAGCTGCACCGGCTGGAAGATGGTAAAGCCGATGAGCGTGGCGATAAACACCGAGAACACCTCGGCAAGGTTGGCCGAAAGCAGGAACTGGATGACCTTGCGGATGTTGTCGTAGATGCGGCGACCCTCTTCGCAGGCACCGATGATGGTGGCGAAGTTGTCGTCGGCAAGCACCATGTCGGCGACGTTCTTGGTAACGTCGGTACCGGTGATGCCCATGCCAACGCCGATGTCGGCACGCTTGATGGACGGGGCGTCGTTGACGCCGTCGCCCGTCATGGCCACGATCTGGTCGCGCGACTTCCAAGCCTCGACGATACGGGTCTTGTGCTCGGGCTGGACGCGGGCGTACACGCCGTAGTCCTCGATGTGCGCGTCGAGTTCCTCGTCGCTCATGCGATCGAGGTCGGCACCGGTGATGGCATGGCTGCGATCGGTGACGATACCCAGCTGCTTGGCGATGGCCACGGCGGTGTCGATGTGGTCGCCCGTGATCATGACGGTGCGGATACCAGCATCGTGGGCCTCGCGGATGGCGTCGGCGACCTCGGGGCGGACCGGGTCAATCATGCCGGACAGGCCGCAGAAGACCAGGTCGTGCTCGAGCGCGGCGGGGCTGCAGTCGCTTGGGACCTCGGTGTAGGTGCGGCTTGCCAGCGCCAGCACGCGCAGGGCCTCGTCGGCCATGGCCTTGTTGGCGGCCACGAGCTCGGCACGACGCTCCTCGGTCAGGGGGACGACCTTATCGCCCTCGTAGATGTGGGTGCACAGGCCGATCACCACGTCGGGCGCGCCCTTGGTGTATTGCTCGTACTCGCCGTCCAGGGTCTCAACGACCACGGACATCATCTTGCGGCCCGAGTCAAACGGGGCCTCGCCCACGCGCGGGTGCTCGGCAGTCAGACCAGTGAGGCCCGCCTTTCCGGCATCGTTGACGAGCGCGCACTCGGTCGGCTCGCCGACGGCCTCACCCAGTTCCTCGTCCCACTGGGCATCGGAGCACAGCGCCATGCCTGCCAGGAACTTCTCCTTAGGCGCAGCGAGCTCGTGCTTGACGACGGTCATCTTATTTTGGGTAAGGGTACCGGTCTTGTCGGAGCAGATGGTCTGCGTGCAGCCGAGAGTCTCGACGGCAGAGAGCTTGCGGATAATTGCCTGGCGCTTGGCCATCTTGGTCACGCCAAGCGACAGCACGATGGTCACGACGGCGACCAGGCCCTCGGGGATGGCAGCGACGGCGAGCGAGACGGCGACCATAAAGGTGTCGAGCAGGGCAGTCGGGTCGGTAAGGACGTTGCCCACGCCGTGGCGGACGATGTCGACGCCAAAGATCACGACGCAGATGACGATCACCATAATGGTGAGGATACGGCTGAGCTCGGCGAGCTTCACCTGCAGCGGCGTGAGCTCTTCCTTGGCCTCGGCCAGGGCACCGGCGATCTTGCCCATCTCAGTATCCATGCCGGTGCCGACCACGACGGCGCGGCCACGGCCGTACACGACGGTGGAGCCCATGTAGCACATGTTCTTGCGGTCGCCGAGCGGCACGTCATCGGTGCCCGCGGCAAGCTCGATCACGTTGGCGTGCTTCTCGACCGGCACGGACTCGCCGGTGAGCGCGGCCTCTTCGATTTTCATCGTGGCGCTCTCGAGCACGCGGCAGTCGGCCGGGACGGAGTCGCCCGCCTCGAGCATGATCACGTCGCCGGGTACAAGCTCGGCGCTCGGCAGGTGCACGAGTTTGCCGTCGCGTAGAACCTTGGACTGCGCCGCGCTCATCTCCTGAAGGGCCTCGAGGGCCTCCTCGCTCTTGGCTTCCTGGACCACGCCCAGCACCGAGTTGACGATAACGACGAACATGATGATGGCGACATCGGCAAAGTCCGCCTCGCCCTTAACCATGCCCGTGAGCGCGCTGATAACGGCGGCAACGATCAACATGATGACCATGGGATCGGCCATCTGCTCAAAGAAACGCTTCCACAGCGGCGTCTTCTCGGCTTCCTCAAGCTTGTTAGGGCCTGTCTTGGCGAGGCGCGACGACGCCTCGTCGTTGCTCAGGCCGAGGTTCTCATCGACACCTTGGTCGCTGAGCACCTCCGCCGCGGCGGACAGGTATTCCTTTTGCATATAGAGTCCCCTCCTGGGATTCGGGCCACTCAGCAGATTGATGCCCGATCATAATTCCCAGGAGAAGGGCAAGGGCTCATCAAGGCTGCCGTGCTGAGCGGCAGTTGATAGTGGAGCTATGGTACCCCAAAGCGACGCGTCTAGCCAAAACAATCCATTTGGAAATATGGTCCGTATGTAACGATGCGGACCGTGTGATGCTCAATACTGATAAAACGTTTTTTCTTAGGCGCGTCGCCAAACTAAAATATCACCCAGATAGCAGCGGTTAGAGCGGTTGGTAAAGTTTTTTCATATACCGTTTTTCCCGTAAAAAATGAACTTCTAATTCGGCATACGGTCGATTTTTTGGGGTATTCGGTCGGTATTTCGTTATAATCAACTCAGTTTTATTTCTTAAGGTTTATCTATCAGCGCAAGACGATGTCAGATGGAGGTCTGAATGTACAAGCGCACTAAGATTGTATGCACCATGGGTCCCGCCTGCGATAGCGACGAGACCATCCGCGAGATGATCAAGGCGGGCATGAACGTCGCCCGTTTTAACTTCTCGCACGGCTCCTACGACGAGCACCACGGTCGCATCGAGCGCGTCCGTCGTATTTCCAAGGAGCTCGGTATGCCCGTCGGCATCCTGCTCGACACCAAGGGCCCCGAGGTCCGCACCGGTCTTCTGGTCGACGGCAAGAAGGTTGCCGTCAAGACCGGCGACAAGATCGTCGTCACCGCTCAGCCCACGTCCGAGGATTTCCACGGCACCGCTGAGCACATCTCCCTCGACTACCTGGCTCTGCCCTCCGAGGTTGAGAAGGGCTCCCTCATCCTGATCGATGACGGCCTGGTTGCTCTCGAGGTCGAGTCCGTCGACGGCCAGGACATGACCTGCGTCGTCAAGAACGACGGCCTGATCGGCGAGCGCAAGGGCGTCAACATGCCCAACGTCAACATCTCGCTGCCCGCCATCACCGAGCGCGATCGCCAGGACATCCTCTTTGGCCTGACCGAGAACATCGACTACATCGCCGCTTCCTTCATCCGTGACGGCGAATCTGTCCGCGGCATCCGCGAGCTTTGCCGCGAAAACGGCGGCGAGCACGTGACGATCTTCCCGAAGATCGAGTGCGCCCTGGGCGTCGAGAACTTCGATGAGATCCTCGAGGCTTCCGACGGCATCATGGTCGCCCGTGGCGACCTGGGCATCGAGATCAAGCCCGAGCTCGTTCCGCACATCCAGAAGGAGATCATCGCCAAGTGCAACGCGGCCTACAAGCCCGTTATCACCGCTACGCAGATGCTCGACTCCATGCAGCAGAACCCGCGCCCGACGCGCGCCGAGGTTGCCGACGTTGCTAACGCCATTTACGACGGTACCGACGCCGTCATGCTGTCCGGCGAGTCCGCTGCCGGTAAGTACCCGGTCGAGGCCGTCAAGATGCAGGCCAGCATCGCTCTCGAGACCGAGAAGTACCTCCCGGCTCACGCTCCGCTCGAGGTTCCGACCGATGCTCACGGCACCCGCGTCGTCAACAACGTTGTGGGTATGTCCGCTGTGAACATGGCCACCACCGTTGGCGCCAAGTGCATCACCGTGCCGACGACCACCGGCCGTACCGCTCGCCTGATCTCGCACTTCCGTCCCAACATGCCGATCTGCGCGTTCTCCCGCCACGAGTGGGCCGTCCAGCAGATGATCATGTACTGGGGCGTTATCCCGCACAAGGCCGAGATTACCCAGGGCACCGTCAACGGCACGATCGTCAAGGCGATCGAGACCGCTAAGGAGCTCGGCTACGTCGAGACCGGCGATTTGACCGTCGCTACCGCCGGCGATCCCCGTATGAGCGTCCAGCTTGAGGACAAGGTCTCCTCGACCAACGTCGCCTACGTCGCTCAGGTGCGCTAAATCGCACTTGCAAGCACATTTACATTAAAAAGGGCCCGGAGGCTTTGCCTTCCGGGCCCTTTTTCTGTGCGCCGATGCCTACCGCACGGCATGACACGCACCCATTTCTTTACCAAAAGCGCGAAATCCGCCCTCCGGGGCCCAAAAAATAAAGCCCCAAGCGCTAAAAGTGTTCGCCCGGTGGCAAACCCACACCTCACACAGGGCTGATAAATCGTTTTAGCAAGGTCTAAATCGACCACGTTTTCGGAAGTGCGGGGAAAAATTGCCTACCCCCGAGCACAAGCCCTTTTATTTCAACAAAACCCCTGATAAAGTTGGCTTAAATACCGCTTGTGGTTGACCTGTTTGTCTTTTTCCCCGCACTTCCGAAACCGATAGCTTTTCTAGCCCAAACTACGCTCAAACGATCGGATCGCTATGTCATTTCTTGCCTGCGGACCCACGGCTTTTCAGTACTATCGCATACCGCCCCAGATACTGGGACTCTATCCGGCAATCCTGCCGCCCGACCATGACCATCGCTTGGTGCATTACTCAAAACAACCAGTATTTAAAGACTTGCTCGGCACACCAGTCTGGAGATTCGTGGGCGAAAGAAAACAGCGCGCGAATCGGGAGCATTCGTAAAACAGTTTCAGTCCCGGCAGTAATGTCTGCCGGGACTGTTCTTGTATAAATTGAAGCCGTATGTATATGATTAAACAGACCGATAAACTTGAATAGGTCGAATAGATAATAATTTATGGAGGTTGTAATGGTAAGAATAGCAACTGTAAATGATGCGGAGCAATTAAACATCTTAAACAACGAATTTAATGGTGAGGGCGATACAAGCATAGACAATATTAGAAATTCCCTTATGAATAATAAACAGGAAGTTGTTATCGTTGCTGATGAAGATGATATGTTAGTTGGATTTGTTTGTGTTCAGCTTAAAAAATCGTTCTGCTATGATGAATATATGCCTGAAATTACAGAAGTGTATGTTAAACCAGCATACAGAAAAAGAGGCTTAGCGAGTGAGATGATTACTTTTGCAGAGGCTTATTGCAGTAAGAATTATCCACTTGACAAATATGAACTTCTAACAGGACAAGAAAATCTTGTTGCACAAACTGTATATAATAAACTTGGATATGTAGATGATAATGAACTTCATTTATCAAAAAGAGTGAAGAAGTAAGTCAAATTAAGATTTGTCGAACTGATACTAAGGGCGCACTTCTATACGGGTTAAACCCGTATGTGCGCTCTGCGAGACCGAACAGCTCGGCCCCCTGAATATCTGGGGTGCGTCACTGCGTTCCGTACAAGGGGATCCATCCCTTGCGCCGCTATGCGGCTATCCTTACATGAAAAAAGGCGTGATCACTTTCGTCACGCCTTTTGCCTATTTAACTGTCTTACGAACACCCCGCTAACGGAAAGCTATTTCATAGCCGTCTGCTAACCCAAGAGCCGCCTCCTGGGTCGTTTAGGCAGACTGAGCATGGATTTGATGTCACGTCGCCCGAGTTTACGCTGCTCAACCTTGCTACGCAGGTCTCACGCAACCAGTTACTCATGGCTTGCTACGAGATGTGCGGCTCCTTTGCAGTGTTCACGCCTTGTAAACGGGCTCAGCAGCAGCTCGATGAAGCAATTTCGCTTAAGCTCATTCCGCCCGACTGTGGTTGGAAACGTGTTGTCGACACCAAGGGCAATGACACCAACTTGTGGAAGCGCACGCCGCTTCTTTCCGCAGCGGATATCGCCGCGTTCGCCAAGCAGGCCGCAGGCCTGCGCGGCGTTAAACAACTGCGCTGGGCGGCCGAGCACATGACGGGACAGACCGCCTCGCCCTTCGAAGTACAGACCTCCATGCTTGTCTCGCTCCCCCGCAACGAGGGCGGCATGGGCATCAATATCGCAAACAACGTGCGCATCCCACTCAGCGACGCCGCGCGCTCACTGTATGACAAAACCTGCTGCTACGCCGATATCCTCATAGAGAGCAGCACCGACAGCATGGGCGTCATTCTGGAATGCCAAGGCCGCTCCGCCCATGACAGCGAAGCCGCGAGCCTCTCCGATGCCGAGCGCACCACCGCCCTCACAAGCATGGGCTATGACGTTATCCAGATAACCTATGATCAAATCAAGGACACGAAGAGCTTTAACAGCATCGCCGAGCTAATTCATAAAAAGGCGGGGCTCCCTTACGTTCCAAAATCTAAGCTGGAACTCACTGCCGCAGAAACCCTTCGGCGGGAGCTATTGGTCGATTGGGATGAACTGTTCACCGTTACGTCTGCCGGCTAGCAGCTAGCGATCAGAGGGACTGCGGGGACGTCAGAAGCGGCAACGCGGGCGGCAAAACCCGCCTCGGTTAGCTCGACGACCTCGGTAAACGTTGCGTCAAAGAACTCTTCGGTCAGCAGACGGTACGGCGGATGATCCGGATCGCCGGGGTTTTCGCGCACAATCTCGTGCATAACGCCAATGGTCTTGAGCACATACTCTTGTGGAATCGAATACTGACCAAACTGGGCCGCCGCGGTATAGAGGCGATCGGTCGCACGCGGGATAGAAACGATGCCGAGCGTCTTGCCAAACCAGTCAAAGTCTCCCTGCTTCTTAATGCGGAACTCCTCGCACGGCTTGCCGCCTCGCGCCTCGAGATATTGGTTCACGCGCGTGTTCCACACGGTATCGGCCACCAGATGCGACCAAACGCCCAGCGTCAAATCGAGCAGCGACTGCGCCACGTCATCGGGCGCGAGCGAAAACTCGGCGGCGCCGGGGCCGTCAACCGGCTCGGCGTCTTTGTAGCGCTGCGGATAGTGCACCCGATTGAGCCTTTCACGCTCTTCGACAATCGAGGTCGCTGCAGCCGGCGCACCCGTCGGCGCACCTTTAAGCAAAGGCGCCACATAGGTGTCCCAAAACTCATGCTCGCGTGGCTTAGGAATGGGCTCGGGCTTGGCAAAGTGCGTGATGCGATACGGGATGGGGTCGGCAATACCGGGAACCATGTACCCCACAAAAATGTCCGGAACCACGCTGCCAAACAAAAAGGCATTGCGGTCGCGCACGTTATCGGCAAGCGCGCCGGCACGCGCCAGAAGTCGTTCCGTCTGAGCGATATGAATATTCCAGCTTGGCATAGCTACCCCCGTAAAAACCCGGATAACTATACCATTCGCAGCAAGTCACGTGCGCGGCCGCAACCCCACTATGCGGCAACTATTCTGCTGCACCGTTTTCGGTTCCATATGATGGCACGGGAGCCCCGACCACGTGGTGATATCGATCGATATAAATCGCACGGGCCCCAAGACGTCGTACTAAATCCTGATGATGCGTGCTCATCAAGACCGTCTTACCGGCAGCAACATAAGCCAGTAGAAAGTTGACCACGATGTCGCAAGAGTCCTCGTCAAGTCCGTTGGTAGGCTCGTCGAGCACCAGAATATCGGGGTTCATCGACACGACGGCAGCCAGCGCCACACGCTTCTTTTGCCCACCCGAAAGCTGATAGGGCGAAGCATCGACCAGATCGGCAACCTGAAACAGCTCCATGGCATCACGGACGCGGCGCCCGAGCTCGTCCGCCGAAAGCCCCATTTGAGCCGGGCCAAACGCGACCTCCTCGCCGACCGTGGCGCAAAAGATCTGTGCATCGGCGTTTTGGAACACGAAGCCCACGCGCTGATGGAACCGCTGGGTCGTCGCGGAATCCTTGAGATATGCCGCATCGACCACATGTCCATCAAACAGGTACGTACCCGCATCCGCAAGCTCAAGGCCGTTGATAAGCCGCATGATCGTCGTCTTGCCGCAGCCGTTGGGTCCAACCAGCGCAACCAGCTCACCGCGATTAACCTGCAGCGACACGCCATCGACCACCGTATGGCCCGCATAGGAAAACACCACGTCGCGAAACTCGATGAGCGGCGTGGCCTTGGCGCCGGCAGCACCGCTCGCACCCATCGCACCATTTGTATCGTTTGCCAAAACGTCGCCCTTCCCTATTCACATCGACGGCTTGACCGCCCGCGCTACAGCACCGCGCACAACACGGCGAGCAGCACCACAACAGCCGCATAGACCGCGTCGCGCCAGCCAAAGCCGTTCCGTGCAGGCGCCGGATATGCGCCGGCAAAACCGCGGCAAAGCATAGCCTCGTCCATCGCGCGGCTGCATTCCATCGCCTTGATAAAGGTCATGCCCATGATACCCGCGATCGAATCGGTACGCGAAAATCCTGCAGGCGCGCGGCCCACACTGCGCAGCATGACCGATTCGCACAGGTCGTGCGCCGTGCGACCCAGCACCTCGATGTGTTTGAGCGCCATATCAAACGTAAAGATAACCTCGTCGGGCAGGTGCAGCATCTTAAGCGCCGCCGACATGCGACTCCAGGTAAGCGTCCACGAAACGCCCAGCACCAATGACACATTAACAAAGGTCTTGAGCGCAATCTTGAGCATGGCGCCCGTGGCAGAAGCACCCAGCAGCAGGGCAGGAAGCGCCAAAACCACGGCAAACCCCGCGGCAGCCAACGCCGGCACAAAGGTCGCGCGCAGCCCGCGTACGGGGCGCACCGCAACGAGCACCAACGCGATCGCTGTCATCAGCATCAAGTACAGCGGGCTCTGCGTCAGGCATACGCACAGGACGCAGACGAACATCCCCACCAAACGCACTGGCGCCGAAACGGAAGAAAGGGCGCGGTCGATAATCGACCCGCCCTTATGTGCGCCGCCGCCTAGACGAACCCGCTCAAGCAGGCTCGCCAGATGCAGGACATTCTTTTGCATCACACGATGCCGAGCCCCCACGGGCTCGTATCGCTGCTCGACCGCAAGCCAGCTAGGCAGCTCGACCGTCGCCATGGGCTCCGCTTTCCTTGACCGTTAGCGAGACCAGACGGAATGCGATGGTGAGCACCGCCACGCCAATCACGCCCGAAAGAATATACATCGCGGCCTGGCCGGCAAAGCCAAGGCCCTGCTCCTCGGAATAGGCCTGCAGATAATCGCCCGTGGGCAGGGCATCGGCAAAGGTCGGGGTATCGAGACCGACCGAAGTCTGCAGACTGTCGTCACCAGCCTCCTGAACGGCGGTCGCGGCGCCCTCAGCGTCCCACTCGCCCCAGGCGTCACCCGTGGCAAGCAAGCCGAGCGGCGTGGCCACGACAAGCACGGCGACCAGGATGAGCGTGGGGACCAGTGAGGTCTTCTTGGCGGCAGCGCTCTCGGCAGCAAGCTGGCCATCGGCGGCCTCGGGCCCGACGATAACGCTCGGCGCCGTCTTCTTAATGAAACCGTAGATGGCGGCCGTCGCCACGCCCTCGACCACGCCGGCTACCAACATGTGCGGGATCATCATGGCCGGAATGGCAATAGAGAGCGGGAAGGGGCAGTACAGCGGAGCTCCCGAAGCGTTGGTAAAGAACATCGGCTGAATACCAAACTCGATCGCCGTGCACAGGGCCGCCAGGCACAGGCCGACCCAACCGCTTACGACGGCCGAAACCGAGGTGCCCCAGCTCTTGTCGTGCAAACGGCTGTTGAGCGCACGGAACACGATAGCGGCGGCAAACGGCAGCACGAAGGCCATGTTAAAGCAGTTGGCGCCAAAGGACAGGATGCCGCCGTCGCCAAACAGCAGCGCCTGCAGCGCCAGCGCGACCGAAACCGCGATGGCCGCGGCCTCCGGGCCCAGCAGCAGCGCGATGAGCGCGCCGCCGACGGCGTGACCCGTGGTACCGCCGGGCAGCGGCACATTGAACATCATGAGCAAGAAAGAGAATGCGGCGCAGATACCCAGAAACGCCATGTGCTCGCGATCGAGCGTGGCGCGCACCTTTTTGATGCAGTGAACCCACACGGGCACCATCGCCACTGCCATGACGGCATCGGTCTGCGGGGACAGATAATTATCTGGAATGTGCATGTACGCCTCCCGGTTATCGGCGCACAGAATTACAACGCCGCTTAAATCACCTTGCCAGTGTTACGTATTGTCAGATTCGTAACACGCCACGGGCTATCATAGCAAAACGGCGCACTGCCGACAAAGCAGCACGCCGTTATGTAATGCGCGTGTCATATATGCAGGCTCAGCAGTGCCTTATACCGAGGATAGCAGCCACGTAAGGCTCGGCAGCAGCCACCGCTGACCCATACCCCAGTGCAGGGCCTAGCCGCGGACCTCGCCGTTTACGCCCTTGCACACCTTGGTGACGATCTTCTGGTGCGCTTTTTCGACCTCTTCGCTGGTAAGCGTGTGGTCGTCGGAGCGATACGTAAGCGCAAAGGCCATGGACTTCTTGCCCACGCCCACGCGGACCGGATCGCGGTAGACGTCGAACAGACGCACACCCTCGAGCAGCTTGCCACCGGCGCTGGTAATGCGGCGCTCAAGGTCCTCGCAAGTCACGGAGTTGTCGACCACGATAGCAAGATCGTGCTCAACAGCCGGGTACTGCGAGAACTCGCGGTAGTTCTCCTGGTTGCGGGCGCCCTTGATCAGCTTGTCCAGGTCGAGCTCAAAGGCAACGACGACCTCGTCGATGCCCATGGCTTCGCGCGCCTCGGGGTGGATCTCGCCGACCCAGCCCAGCACGGTGCCGCCAGACAGAACCTCGGCGGCACGGCCCGGCTGCAAGAAGGCATAGCCCTCGCCCTCGACGGGACGGAAGCGAACCTTCTCGATGCGCAGCTGGGCGAGCAGCTCCTCGACGATGCCCTTGCCAAAGAAGAAACGCAGCTTGCGGTACTTCATGTTCCAAGACTGCTCGCTCCACTGGCCCGAGAGCACGCCCGCCACGGACTTGGTCTCCTTGGGCAGGCTGGCGTTCTCGCGGCCGTGGAACAGGCTGCCGACCTCGTACAGGTGCACGTTGGGCGTGCCATGGGCCTCGTTATACGCCACAGACTGCAGCAGGCCCGGCAGCAGCGAGCGGCGCATCTCGGTCTGCTCGGCCACCAGCGGGTTCATAAGTACCACGGGGCAGCCGCGGCCCTCGGTGGACATGCCGATCTTCTCCAGGTCGCCCGGCGCGGCAAAGCCAAAGGTCGTGGTCTCGTTGAGGCCGCAGGCGCGCAGGATCTCGCCGACCTTGCGGGTAAGCTTCTGCTCGCGGGTCAGGCCGCCGATGTGGTTCTTGGCAGCCGGGATGGTCGCCGTCACGCGGCCCATGCCCCACAGGCGCAGGACCTCCTCGATCAGGTCGATTTCGCGCGGCAGGTCGGGGCGGAAGCTCGGCGGGGTAACCATAAAGTCCTCGCCGTCGCTCTCGACGGTGCAGCCCAGACGGGTGAGCGAGCGCTCGATAAAATCGGGCTCGATGTCGGCGCCGCAGATGGCGTGCACGCGGGCCAGGCGCAGCTTAATGCTGTCGATGGTCTTGGGCGCGGGGAACACATCTACGTAGCCGGGAGCGACCTCGCCGCCGGCGATCTCCTCGATGAGCGCGCAGGCAACATTGGCCACATCCACGCAGCCGGTCTCATCGACCTGGCGCTCAAAGCGGATGGAGGCGTCGGAGATCAGCGACAGATCGCGGCTGGTGTGCGAGGTGCGACCGGCGTCGAAGCAGGCGCTCTCGACCATCACGTCGACGGTGTCGTCCTCGATCTCGGAATCCATGCCGCCCATAACGCCGGCCAGCGCCACGGGGCGCTCGCCGTCGGTGATAAGGCCCATGCCGGCGTCGAGCGTGCGCTCCTCGCCGTCGAGCGTCGTGAACTTCTCATCCTGCTGGGCGGCGCGAACCACCACGCGGCGCCTGCCATCGCGCTCGGCAAAGGTGTCCAGGTCAAAAGCGTGCAGCGGCTGACCGGTGAGCATCATCACATAGTTGGTGATGTCGACGATGTTGTTGTGCGGGCGCACGCCCAGGGCGTTAAGGCGCTTGACCATCCAGTCGGGCGACGGGCCGACCTTCACGTTGCGCACGATGCGGGCGACATAGCGGTCGCACAGGCCCTCGTCGGCGATCTCGACCGAAAGCTCGTCGTCGGTCGCGCGGCCGGTCTCCGCCTTGATGGCGGGCAGCTCAACGTGGAAGTCGCGATCGAAAATGGCACCGGTCTCACGGGCCATGCCGATCATGGACAGGCAGTCGGGGCGGTTGGGCGTGATCTCGCAGTCGAGCACGGTATCACTCGAGCCCACATACTCGGCAAACGGCATGCCGCAGGGCGTATCCTCGGGCAGGATCATGATGCCGGAGTGGTCGCCGCCCAGGCCGAGCTCGCGCGCGGAGCAGTTCATGCCCATGGACACGACGCCGCGAAGCTTGCTCTTCTTGATCTTGACGTCACCGGGAAGCACGGCGCCGATCATTGCCGTGACGATGTGGTCGCCGGCCTCAAAGTTCTGAGCACCGCAGACGATCTGCAGCGGAGCGGGGTTGCCGTCGGCGTCGAGGTTCTTGTCACCCACGTCGACCGAGCACACATACATATGGTCGCTATCGGGGTGCGGGGTCTTGGTGAGCACCTTGGCGGTCACCACGTGGTCGAAAGACTCGCCCACGGTGTCGATCGCCTCGACCTCGGTGCCGGTACGGATATATTCGTCCGAAAGGGTCTTGGGATCCTCCGGAATATCGATCATGGTCTTGAGCCAGTCGTAAGAAACACGCATCTAACTGGTCTCCTTTCATCTGTAACGTCTGCAATAAACAGACGGAAAACTCCAGCTACGGAGACGGGTTTCCGAGGTGCCGCAGATTGCCCCGAAAGAGGAGCGCCGCGTACTTGGGTACGCAAGCGACGGTTTGAGGGGCAAGGTGCGGTGGCTCGGGAAGCCGCCGGGACAGGTCAACTTAAAACTGATTCAGGAAACGCATATCGCCTGTCATGAGCGTTCTGAGGTCGGGCAGGTCGTAGCGCAGGGCCGCGACGCGCTCGGCGCCAATGCCAAAGGCGAAGCCGGTGTACTTCTCGGGGTCGATGCCGCAGTTGATCAGGACGTTGGGGTCGACCATGCCGCAGCCCAAGATCTCGATCCAGCCGCTGTGCTTGCAGAAGTTGCAGCCCTTGCCGCCGCAGACGTGGCAGCTCACGTCCACCTCGCAGGAAGGCTCGGTGAAGGGGAAGAAATGCGGGCGGTAACGCGTCTTGCGGTCCTCGCCAAACATGCACTTAACAAAGTAGTCGAGCGTGCCCTTAAGATCGCCAAAGGTGATGCCCTCGTCGACGACCAGGCCCTCGATCTGGTTGAACTGCGGCAGGTGACAGGCGTCGGCCGTGTCGGGACGGTAGACGGTGCCCGGGCAGATCATGTAGATGGGCGGCTTCTGCGACTCCATGGTGTGAATCTGCACGCCCGAGGTCTGGGTGCGCAGCAGCACATCGGACTCGCCGTGGGCATGCGCCTCGGGGTGCGCGACGCTGCCGGGGTTGTTGTCGACCACATAGAAGGTGTCGCGGGCCGAGCGGCTCGGGTGATCCATGGGGGCGTTGAGCGCGGTGAAGTTGTAGTAGGAGGTGTCGACCATGGGACCGGACTCGACGGTGTAGCCGATACCGCTAAAGATATCCTCGGCCTCCTCGATGATCTGCTTGATCAGGTGCTGGTGGCCGATCTGCGGACGAATGCCCGGCAGCGTGATGTCGACGGCCTCGTGCTCCAGTGCGTGCTTGAGGGCGGCGGCCTTCATCTCGGTGGTGCGCTCGTCGAGCATGCCCTCGATCAGCTGGCGCATCTCGTTGGCGCGCTTGCCCATAACGGGGCGATCCTCGGGGGCGAGCTTGCCCATCATGCGCATCAGGCCGGTAATACGACCCTTGCGGCCGAGCAGCTCAACGCGCGCAGCCTCGAGCTTGGCGGCGTCGTCGGCGCCTGCGACGAGCTCCTTGGCCTCTTCCTCGAGTTTGACCAGATCATCAATCAGACTCATGTCTTCCCTTTCGTCTCTCGCGTTCCCCGCTCGCCAGGACGACTGCCGCCGTCTGGCGTTGCAAAAACGCGGCCCGGTTCGGTAACAAAAAACCGTCCTCGGGCATGTGCATTGCCCAAGGACGGTTGAATTCCGCGGTACCACCTTGTTTGACCCGGCGGATGTCTGGCCCGCCGTGCCCACTCTATGCCCCTTATCGCGAGGCTCACGGCTTCCCTACTGGGGCTTCGCCGCCGCTGGCCGCGCGCCCGTTGAGGTTGCTGCTCGGGAGTGAACGCTTGGCCCTTGCCACCGCAGGAAGGCTTGCAGCCCATGACCTTCCCTCTCTTGCCGGCGACGCGGCGGGCAAAACCCTCTCCGTCAACGCATTGGGCTATAGGATAACACATTCTGCGAGCATATCGCCGCGTTCCGTTTTGTTCGCACTGGGTACAAGGCGGGTAGCTGTGCAAACTGGCCGCACGCCCACCCGTGGCGTCCGGTCTGCGAGATCAAGGATATAGGTATGGGAAAGAAACTCGATAAGAAAGCCAAGGCCGCCGTGGCCAAGGCCTCTAAGAACGCCAAGGCGGGCAAGGGCATCAAGAAGCTCCGCAAGCTCGAAGGCAAACTATGGACCCGCGAGTACCTGCTCAAGATTGCCGAGTTCGATGGCGCGACGATTGCCCCCGCCAACGGCGCTGCGGCCCGCGCCGATGCTATGGGCACCCTTGCCGGCGAACATCACAAGCTCCTGACCAGCAAAAAGTCCGTCGAGCTTGTAAGCTCGCTGGCACACGAGACCGTCGCCGGCGGCAAGATCGACGACCCACAGCTGCTCGACGAGATCCGTGTGCTCGGCCGCGACCAGCGCGAGGCAAGCGCCATTCCCACCGAAGAGGCCGAGGCCTGGACCAGGCTCACCTGCGAGGCCGACGCCGTGTGGCACAAGGCCAAGACGGCCAACGACTGGGCGAGCTTTGAGCCCTACGTGGATAGAATCGTCGCCCAGCTCAAGCATCAGGCCGAGCTCATGGACCCCAAGCACGACCCATACGATGTTTGGCTCGACCAGTACGAACGCGGCCTTTCCGCCAAGAGCTTCGATGCGTTTTGTGACGAGGTCAAGGCCACCGTCGTGCCGCTCGTTCACGCCATCGGCGAGCGCGGGCAGCAGCCTACTGCCGACTTTTTGCACGCGCATGTGCCCGAGGCCGCCCAGCGCGCCATGAGCTTCGACCTGATGAAGCTCGTCGGCCTTAACCTGGACGACACCACGCTCGCCTTTACCGAGCACCCGTTTAGCGAGGGCTTCTCGGTGGGCGATGCGCGCATCGCCACGCACATCTACGAGAACGACTGCATCTCCAACGTCTATAGCATCATCCACGAGGCGGGGCACGCCATGTACGAGCTGGGCGTCAATCCCGCTTACGCGCGTACGTGTCTGGAGGGCGGCACCTCCATGGGCATTCACGAGAGCCAGAGCCGCTTTTTCGAGAACACCGTAGGCCGCAGTCGCGCTTTTATGGGCCCGCTGCTCGAAGTGCTGCGCCGTCACGCGCCCGAGGTCTACGGCAACGTGGACGAGGACACGCTCTACCACGCCGTGAACATCGCGCAGCCGTCGCTGATCCGTACCGAGGCAGACGAGCTCACCTACCCGCTGCATATTATGGTGCGCTACGAGATTGAGCGCATGCTGTTTGCCGGCGAGGCCACGGCCAAGGACATCCCCGCGCTTTGGAATCGCCTTATGGACGAGTACCTGGGCATTCCTGTTCCCGACGACACGCGCGGCTGCCTGCAGGATACGCACTGGAGCGGCGGCTCGTTTGGCTACTTCCCCACGTATGCGCTGGGCAGCGCCTACGATGCCATGTTTGTGCCGGCCATGTGCCGCGACGGTGTCGACCTTAACGGCGCCTGTGCGAGCGGCGACCTGGCACCCGTCCGCGCTTGGCTGGGCGAGCACATTTGGCAGTGGGGCCGCGCCAAGGACGCGCCGGAGCTCATCAAGGGCGCGTGCGGTATGGCATTCGACGCCCGCTACTACTGCAGCTACCTGCAGGACAAGTTCACCACGCTGTACCAGCTGTAAGGATTGACCTGCACGCCATCGCCAACGCCAACCATGTTGACGTCGATGTCTTGGCAACGTCAGCGAAAACGGCCCCAAGCGAGCAGGGTGACGTGAAATGAAAGGGCGCTGGCCTTCTGGTCGCGCCCCTGAAATTGAACGCCAGATTGCCGCTTGGGGCCGTTTGTAGCGTCGAGCGGTTACGCGGTTTGGTAAAACTGCGTAACTACAGAGCCTCCAGCGCGGCGGCGATGCGCTTCATGGCGGCGTCGGCGGCGTCTTGGTCGGGGGCCTCGGCCAAAACGCGAATCACCGACTCGGTTCCGCTCTTGCGCACCAGCACGCGGCCCTCGCCTGCCAGCAACGCCTCGGCCTCGGCGATGGCGGCCTGCACGCCCGTGCTACCCAGCGCAGCATCCTTGTCCGCCACGCGTACGGCAACCTGCGCCTGCGGCAGCAGCTTGCACGGCACCGCGAGCTGCGAAAGCGTCTCGCGTTCGGCACGAATCACTTCCATTACGCGCAGCGAGGTCATTATGCCGTCGCCCGTACGCTCGATATCGCCAAAGATCGTATGGCCCGTCTGCTCGCCACCCAGGCTATAGCCGCCCTCGCGCATCTTGGCATACACGTGGCGGTCGCCCACGCCGCTGGTCACGGCACTCAGGCCGGCAAGCTCCAGCGACTTAATCAGGCCAAAGTTGCTGGCGATCGTCGGCACCACGGTACCGCCCGAGAGGCGCCCGTGCTTGTTGAGATACACGCCGCACACGTACAAAATCTGGTCGCCGTCGACCACGCGGCCGCGCTCGTCCACAGCCAGGCAGCGGTCGGCATCGCCGTCGTAGGCAAAGCCCACGTCCAAGCCTTGCTCCACCACATGGCGCTGCAGGCGCTCCATATGCGTAGAGCCGCAGTCGACGTTAATGTTAAAGCCGTCGGGTGCGGCGTTAATCACGCGCACATCGGCGCCGAGCGCATCGAACACCGGCTTGGCGACAGAGGACGCCGAGCCGTTGGCGCAGTCAATGCCAATCTTGACGCCCTGCAGCGAAAAGTTCGCGCTTGCAATGAGCGAGGCAATATAGCGGTTGCGGCCCTGCATATAGTCCACCGTGGCACCAATCTGGTTGCCCGTGGCCAGCGGCACCTCGCCCTTGCCATCGATATAGTCCTCGATGAGCTCCAGCACGTCCTCGTCCATCTTAAAGCCGTCGCTGTTGACCAGCTTAATGCCGTTATCGCAAAACGGATTGTGGCTCGCACTGATCATGATGCCGCAATCGAAGCAGCCCTCCACGGTCTGATGCGCCACGCCCGGCGTTGGAATCACGTGCAGCATATATGCGTCCGCACCGCTCGCGACCAGGCCACTCACCAGCGCCGCCTCGAACATGTAGCTCGAACGACGCGTGTCCTTGCCCACGATCACGCGTGCTTTGCGCTCGCGGTTGGCGCCGTAATACCAACCCACAAAACGGCCGATCTTGTACGCATGCTCTACGGTCAGCCCGACGTTGGCCTCGCCGCGAAATCCGTCGGTGCCAAAGTACTTCATATCTTACTTATCCTGTTCGAACGTTTGAGCGGTTGGTGTGGTGCGAACCTCAAGCTCTTTGTGCCCAGAGTCCTTCGAAGTCGTGACCGTGTACTCAACCTTTATGTCTTGTCCAAGAAGCATGTGGACGCCGCCCCATGCAACCTTCAGGCCATCGTGCGTCGCTTCGCTCATCTCGATAGAACCGGAGCCCGAAGTCTTAATGTCCGAAATGCTGCCTCCCGCGGGAGCATAGAGATAGAGTCTCAGCACCTCGTCATCAATATCCTGGCTAATGCCGTTATGGCCCCGGAAATAACCAGGCATCTCGGCCTTCTCCTGAGGGGTCATCGTGTTCTTGAGCGTAGTGGTCACTCGATACGTCGTCGAACCGTCGGCATTTTCAACCGAAGAATCGATGGTGACTCGCTTATCGAGAAACCAATCCATCTTTGAGTAACTGTAGTTGTTCACATAGACGCCCAAGATCGGAGCCTCCGACGTATCGGTTTGGAGAGCGCCGGAGATGCCAAGGTCCTTCGCGGCCTTTTCCTCGTCGTCGTTTCTCGAATACATGAGGATGCGACCCTCGGAAGCACCCTTTTCGATGGCGGCAGCAATCTGAGTAATATCGCTGGAGCCCAGTTCGTCCACGATCTTGTTAAAAGCTGATCCGGCAACCGCCGCAAAAATGGCGTCCTGTTCCTCTACCGGGTAATTCCAATAAACATCGTGCATCAGTACCTTTGCAGCGTTGCTTCCGTCGACGACGGTGCCGTCGGGAAGCTGCGTGCCGCCTACAATGCCGAGCATATACTGCAAAAATACCGGATCGACTGCAAATACGCCGTCGATGTCATCTCCGACAATGGCCTTCTGCATATCGCTGACAAGCTGAGCCGCACGCGGATAATCGGGCGTCATCGTAACGTCGCCCATCGTGTATCCGAGCGTGTTGAATCCCGTCAGGCCCCATCCGGTCGTGAACAAGTTTGCCTCTTCATCGGTGATGGGAAGCGGACTCAAAGGCTCTTTCATCAAGTCGACTTTGACAAAATCGCCCAGTTCGAGCTTACCGTCAGTCACCGACATCACGCCGCGAGAACCCGGGAAACCGCCGCAGGCGCGGATCTCGACATTGCTCATCGCGAGCACAAGATAATGGCGCGTCTGACCGTTGGCGCCGAGCATCTGGGGCAGAACGGGGGCGACCTTCTCCGCCGCGTCAACCGCGCCGTTGAGGGTGGCAAAGCCGTCCTTTGCCTTATCGACCAGCTCGGTCACCTGGGCGATATGCGTATCGCCAATACCCTGAATCTTTTCATTGGCGCTCTTGAACGCCCTCGAGCTATCGGAGAGCGAATCGGCGACCGCCTGCAGCGCGGACACGTTGATTGTTCCGTCCTGGAACAGCTTGCCGGGCGTTGCCTGAGCGAGATTATCGGCCATGGGGACCAGCGCGCCGCTCGAAACATCGGACAGAGCGTCGACCATGGTGCGGACGGCATTAATGTCGCTGCCGTACACCGGGACAAACGAGGCCATCGTCCACAGCGGGCTCGAGGTCTCCGCCTTCATGCTGCTGCAAAGGTCGTTGATCTTCTTCGCATCGTCGGGTAGGGTCGAAAAATCGCCCGACGTGACCTTACCCTTAAGGTCTGCGACGATACCCACGGCCTCCTTTGCCTGGGCCTTCACGGTCTTTGCCGAGTTAAAGAACATGAAGCAGCTCACGCCAAGTGCAACGAGGACAACCGCGACGACAGCAACGACCGCTGTGGCGGCATAACGGTTCTTGTTCTCGCCCTTGCGATGACGATGACGGACCAACCCGTCCGACGTCGTGCTCGACGAAGTGCCGCCGCCGTAGTTCAGGCCAAAATCGTAATAGTCTTCTTTGGAACCCGAGCCCACAAACTCGGCACCGCTATCGTCCAGACGGGCAAACGTGCCGGTCTCGGAAGCTCCCGTGTAAATCGTGCCCAAGTTGCCCGTGATGCCTGCATCCTTGAGCGACGAGGTGTTGCCGGCAGCATTGGCGCTGACTGCATTGCCTGCGGGATTTGCGGAGACCTCGCGCGGTGGCACTGCGGGGGTAGCCCCGGTCGCAGCGGCCTGACCGTTTGCGCGGGCGGCCTTTTTTGCCTTCTGAGATTGCTCATACAGAGCGGTAAACATCGCCGTCTCGCCCGGAGACGTGCGATTGCCGGCGCCGTTCTGGCCAATGCCGCCCGGAGCGCCGGGCCTTCCCGCCCCATTAGAACGCGGCGGGACCGCCGGACGGCCGTCTCCGCTACCCTTAAAATGATTTCCAGCCATAGAGAAATCCTCACAATACAAAAGTCGATAAACGTTATCAGTTTATGTCATATTAAACGCGCGCAGCTAAACTCCAGACATGCGTCCTGATTACACGCAACATGCGCGAATCCCTATTCAGTTTTTAACTTGTATCAGCCGCTGCGTCGACTACACCGTCAAAAACACCATCGCGATAATCATGGCAAAACCCGCCAGGTCGGTGGGCAAAAATACCGTCCCCAGCATAAGAGCGCTGGTAATAGTGGCAGAGACCGGTTCCATGGTTCCGATAAGGCTCGCACGAACCGAGCCGATCTCCTTAACGCCCTGCATATAGAACATATAGGCAAAAAACGACCCAATCACGATGAACACCGCGAGCGCGCCGACACCCGAGGGCTCGAGCGCCGGCATGTGTGCCCACGGCTGGGTAAAAATGCTCAGCACGATTCCTGCCGAAAGCATAGCTGAGCCCGTGACAACCGAGCTGCCGTATTCCTTGAGAATTCCGGCCGGAATAATTGCCATGCAGGCACCGCCCACGGCGCACAAAAGGCCCGCGAGCAGGCCCATCGGCGAAATGCTCAGCGTACTGGGGTCGCCACCTGTGGCGATAAGAAACGTTCCGCCCAAGGCGAGCAAAACACCAAGCGTCTCGCGCGTGCGCGGAAGTCGATGCGTGGCAACGCAGGCATACCCCATGACGACCACCAGCTGCAGGCACTGGAACACCGTCGCCGTGCCCGCGTTGGTTAGGCGCACGGCAGACAGATAGCAAATCTGGTTGAACAGCAAGCCAAAAATCGTAAACAGGATGAGCTGCTTGCAGTCGGCGGGGGTAGTCCACAATTTAACCAAGCGGTCGCGATCCTTGTTGAGCACGACGAGCATAAAGAGCAGGCCGGCGCAAACCTGGCGCATGCTCATGAGCCAAAACGTCTCGATATGGCAAACATCGAAGAGGTAGCTGGCGCAGGTGCCAGAAAATCCCCAGAACGTTCCGCCGGCAGCCGCGGCAAGCACACCCAGGGCCATCTTGCGCGTCTGGGCGTCGTTGAGGCGGTCGCGCCATGCACGGCGGGTGCTGCGGCTGAGCTCATCGGTGCCCTCGGGCACATCAATGTTCGATATATCGGTCATCGGCACCGAAGCCCCTGCGCCTTCGACCTGCTCGACACGCTCTTTGCTCATCCCGCTCCCCCGAAACAGCCTGGAAACAATTCGGCTTACCTTACCACGGCGAAGGCACCAGCTGGGAGCTTGTCCGCTTATCGGTAGGACAATTCCGCAGACGTCTCTTCCATGGTTCGGCATTGCAACGGCTTTGCATTATGCGATAGCCAAATCGCGGCAGCGAGCTCTTTTAAAATGGGCGCGACAAAGCCCTTTGATTCCACAACGTTAGCGATTTTAAAAAATATTCTTGCCACCGAGTTCAAGCTCCGTTATATTATCCCTTGCGCACTTGCGCACCCTTGATCGGGCGTTTAGCTCAGGGGGAGAGCGCTTCCCTGACACGGAAGAGGTCAGAAGTTCAAATCTTCTAACGCCCACCAAATGTTCGCAGCCCAGAGGCTATGCCTCTGGGCTGTTTTGTTTTATGTGCTAAGCCAAAAGGGCGCCGTGGCACCCAAAACCGCTTCGGCAGCTCCAATAACCATCCCAATCGAGGCTGATACCGCCTCTACATAACCGGCAATCATCCCGGCAGACCCCAAGTTGCTTCGGTATCGCCGGCAATTACCCCTGCCACACCCAAAGTCGCCCAGGCAACCCCGGCGACCGCCCCAACCAGCCCCAAAATCACCCAAACAGCCTTGGCGACCGCCCCAATCAGCCCCAAAATTACCCAAACAGCCTTGGCGACTGCCCCGATCTGGCCTTCGCAAGCCTCGCGGCCACATCCGGACAGCCTTCCCATAATCAGGTCTAATACTTTTCCCGAGAAGTGAACGACCTTATTTGGACCCCCGAAGCATCCACACTTTTTACAGCCAAAACCGCAGGATTCCAATGATAAAACCGCAGGAAATAAGCCACCAAAAGTGTCGATGTTTCGGGGGTCCGTTTTGACTCGTTCACTTCTCGGGAAAGTATTAGACCTGACAATGAGACCCTTGGTCCCATGCCCAGCAACCGCCCCTACCAATGTTGACGCGCCTCGATTACGGCCTGCCAAAGCTTAAACCGCTTCGCTTCGACGCGCTTGAGGGCAAAGTATCGCTGCTCCTCGCTCATGGGCTTGTTAAAAATGGGTCGCTTGTTCCGGTGCAGCTTCCGTCGGATACGTTCGCACAGCCGGATGAGCTTGTCGTAGTCATTTGCCTGCTCAGTCGTCACGGTGAAGTGTGCCACGCCGCTCAACAGCTCCAACTCGTTGCGGCGCTCGGCATCCTTGTAAATCTTCTCGCGTCCGTCATGAATGGCATCGCTATCGTAATCGACCATCGCGGTCAGCACCTCTGGCAGCAGTCCGGCCTTTACTTTATCCATGCCCACCTCGACTTTAGCCGTAAGCGTTATGTCGGGTGTGCGCTCCAACACGCGAAGCTTGTGATCACGTCCGTCATTGTATCCATCGCGAATGAAGACCTTCTTGTTAAGTTCGGCCTTGCCCAATGCATACCCGCCGTAGCGCGCAGGCAGCGACATAAACATGCAGAGCCCCGACTCCCTCGGAGAGCGCGACCCCTCGATCACATATGCAAGCAGCGCCTTTGCCTTCGCGATACCCCTCACCTTGGGTGACTTCTCGATATACGCCGCGATGAGCTCCTTAGTCGTGAGCCTGCTATCGCGCATGCCCGCATCCCTGCCTGTTACCCCACCGGGAGCAAGGTTATCCAGCCGGTAATCCGATGTCATCGCATAGCCGGCATAGACGGCCGCTGCCATATCGCCATCGTGCACAGCCTGCAAAAACGCCAGCTCGGGAGAGCACACATACGCATCAAGGTCGCCCATCCAGTGGCCCAGCGAGATAAACGAACCCGCCGGGAGCTCGTTGGTGCACAGATGCGTCTTAACATGCTTGCTCTGCCGACGGCCGGCGCGCGACGGCACCAGCAAATCCAGCGTTTCGATTCCCAGGTCATAGCGATCGATAACCTCCTGCGCTTCTTGGTCCAAGAGCGCACAGGCACCTGCAATCGACACGACCTCTGGCTCCGAATCCCCAAAGCGAGGGTTCGGCATGTGCGCCAACAGCGCCAATGCGGCGTTATGTGAAACGATAAAGTACCTCATGGCGCGAAGATAGCACGCACGCCGGCGGCGGCTGGCGGTCCTGTTAAGTTTCCGGTAAACGACCGGCGGTTTTTTCGCCGAGGTGCGCCAAAGTGTTCATTCGACGATGCCCAAACCGCAATCCGTCAAGCTTTTGGCAAGGTTGCCGCTCAACTGGCCAAAAGTCGACCATCTACTTGCCAGTTTATCCAAGGCGTAACCAACCAGTCCGCACCGCGGCTTCTCGGCAAAACGCCACAACGTCCACACCCTGCGGTATCCTTGAGCCACTTACACCTGCAGCACCAAGGAGCCACCATGCGCACCGAGCTCGATGTTCCCTTTTCGCGCAAAGAAGAAGCCAAGGCGCTGGGCGCCAAATGGGACCGGACCAAGAAGATCTGGTATGTACCCAGCGGCGTCAACCCCGAGCCCTTTGCCGAGTGGCTGCCCGGTGTTGACCGATCCGACCCCTCTGCGCCGTATATATATCTAGTACTAGGCAAGCGCGAGTGCTGGAAGTGTCACAAAGAGACCTCGGTCGCGGCCTTCGGCATTCCCTATCGAGCCGATGACGGCGAGGGCATCGCCATCGCGCACGCACCCAACAAGGCCGGGCACATTGCCATCGACACGACCAATGCCAACGCGCTCGCCATTGTTCCCGCTCTTGGCTGCGTCCCGGGCGAGATCCGCGACTATCTTTCTAAGCGCTGTGGCTACAAGCCCGTAGGCGCGCGAGCCTCCAAAGCCCCGTCACTCGGCAACACGTGCAACTGTTGCGACGCGCTGCAAGGCAGCCGCTATCTGTTCGAAGAACCCTCGTCCCCGTTTGCCCTCACTGCCATCAACAAGCTGCCGGCACTGGAGTTTGTGCGCGTCGAAGTTGCCGGCGTCTTTGGCGTCCCGGCCACGCATACCAATTTTGACCAGGCACTCTTTACCTGGGCACGCGACCATCACGCCGAGTTCCACAAGCAACTCGGTGAGGGAATTTATTTGTAGAGACGGAGAGGCCTTCACAGCCAGCTCCTCCGCATCACCTATCCCCCGTCGCAAACGTCATACACGATATCGAGGCCGCAAACAGGGCATTTCTCCGGATACACCGGCATATGAACGCCCGTCCGTTTTCTCACTTCGTCGCTGAGTCTGTCGCGCGCATCGATGAACCGAATATCGAGACACGATATTTGTGAGCCGCAATAAGGACAGGCGACGGCAAACGACCCGCAATCAACCTCTACGCCCGGAAACATATTGTTGTCTATAAGGGCACACGGCAGTTTTCCGTACTTCCCCATCGCAATATCGCCTCGCCAGCTCACACGCGCTCCTCTCTCGCTATCCAAATCAGGAAGAGCATGCACCGGCGGGCGTGCACGAGATTGCATCGCCACGCGATCCGATCAAACAACACGATCGTAAAAGACCGCCAAAGCCAAATACGCTAATACGGCAGAAGCCCCGCCTTTTCACGCTTCTTTTCCGAGCGATCGAACTCAATGCGATGGGCCTCAAGAAACACCGCATTGGGTCGCCACTGACGCTCATTCGGCTGCCTTAGCGTCGCACCTGCAAAGGAAGCGTAGTCGGTCTTATCCAGCAGGTACGATCCGCACAGCCGATATTCGCCGCAAACAGGCTCAAACGAAATCAGATGAGCATCGAATAGAGCATGAAAGTCGCGCCGAAGCAGAATGCCGTTGCTGGCAACCTGCGATTTGGGTCCCGAGTAATTCTCGATATGTGCAGCCTCCAGTGCCTCGTTAACCCCACAACCCGACACCGCGCAGCGACCATCATAGGCGGCAATGAGCTGCTTGCGGAACCATTGCTGCCCCAATCGCTCGCGTCTCAACGCATAGCGAGCTTTTTCGTCATCGGTCGCACTCTGTCCGGCAAACTCAATGTCGGCTGACATGTGCTTCAGATAGCTCATGTCGGACGCAAAACGAGGGTCCGGTCCACCTTTATGAACGGGACCATGCAGAACAAACCAGCCGTTTTCGGGCTCAAACCGTTCAACAAACGCAAGGCCGAGCACCTTATAGCCCACCTCGGTTGCAAATATGACTCCAACTGGAACGCCATATTCCATGCAGTTGAGCATTTTACGGTTGTAATTCTGGTCTCGAGAACCAACGACACCTGGCGCTTGAACCGAATACTTAATGACCCACGTACCGTCATCCAAATAGAGCGGAGGAACATCGGTGTAGAAGCTCTTTTTAGAGTTATGGACCGAAAGCGCAAAGATCTTATTGGGATCTTGCTTCACCCGATCCTGGCCCGGCCAGAAGATCCCTGAATCCCGCGTTACGGGAAAGAAGTCCGCGCCAATTCTCAAACGATACTGATACTGAGGGCTATCTTCCTTGGTGCGGTGCGGAAGGCTGGTCCAAACGCCGCCGCGCTGTTCCTCACCCAGAAACCACTCCCATGCCTCAACGTATTCGGAAGGCACGAGACTGCAGGCACGGTCATAGCTTGGTCCATCCATCAACGGAACAGCAAGGTCAATGTCGTTCATCGCCAGCACCTACAACCATACGAACGCGAGTCATGCCCCTCAATAATATGGCCGAGAGTCAATTATTACGAGATCTCATTCCGCGATCGGCACATCGTTGATGCTCTCGGTTTGCCGCTGTCGCGCTCATACCCCGCCATCCCACTCCCCTGTATACTGATGTAGCACGTGTTTCATCCGGGCTTATTGGGCCGGATTGTTCATGGGAGGGTCTTATGGCTGCTTCGAATCCGCCTAAGGGAAGCGTTTCTTCTTCGTCCATCAAGCCGGTGACGCGCAAGGCCGTGCGTTGCCAGCGCGAGGTCGCTTGGCTTGTCACGCAGGCGGCGGGCAGGCTTGTGGCGACCACTCAGGACGTCAATGCGCCTACGCCGAGCTTTGTGTTAGCGGCGGCGCTGGATTTTGTGCGCCAATTGGAGCTTGCCGCACAGGATGCCAGCGGCCACCTCGACTACCAGAATGTTATGGCGCCCGACCTGCAAACGTTCTGCCACATGGCCAAGTTGCCCGCCGCGCCCAATGCGCTTTCGGACGCGGGCTACATGTTTACGCTTTCGGGCGCGGACCTTATCCGCGACATCTACGCATACTGCAGCGAGCTCGCCGAGCGCCACGTCTTTGACGCGGCAGAAATCAAACCGGGATATGCCATCAAGCTGGTTCTTAGGCTGTTCCTGATGGATGGACACGCGGACGCGCAGGCATAGGACGTCTTTCGGCACTATTCATCAAGCCGGCGCTGGCCGCCTTATCTTGGTTGCCGCTACGTGAGTGAGAATTATTGGACGGTCCGAAAATCCGCGCTCGTGTGTCCGAATATCCACGATCGCGCGGCGGTCACGCAGGGCCTTTGTCCATTCCGCCGGCATCGTCTCCAGTTCGCCGCAGAGCCGCGGCCCCATATGGGTATACTCACGAGGATTCGACTCGATTCGCCCCCGCTGGGGCGTCAAAGGAGACTGCATATGCCCACCACCTCAACCGACCCGCGCACCGCTGCCGCCGCGCTGCTGGTGCCTGGCACCGCCTGCCACGGTTTTGCCGTCGAGCGCTGCGAGACCGTGCCCGAGCTCGACTCGGACGCCTACGTGCTGCGCCACACCGCCTCGGGCGCTCGCCTGCTGTACCTGGCGTGCGACGACGAAAACAAGGCTTTTGCCATTGGCTTTAAGACGCCGCCGGCTGATTCCACCGGCGTGTTCCATATCCTCGAGCACTCGGTGCTGTGCGGATCGGCCAAGTTTCCCGTCAAGGAGCCGTTCGTCGACCTGATCAAGAGCTCCATGCAGACGTTCCTCAACGCCATGACCTACCCCGACAAGACCATCTACCCCGTCGCCACCACCAACGAGCAGGATCTGTACAACCTGATGGACGTGTACCTGGACGCGGTGTTCAACCCGGCCATCTATACCAAGCCCACCATTTTTGAGCAGGAGGGCTGGCACTACGAGCTGGACCTGCCGGAGGGCGCCGAGGGCGAGGGTAACGGCAGTTCCGCAAGCCTGCGCGAGGGCACGCTACGCTATAACGGCGTGGTTTTCAATGAGATGAAGGGCGCGCTGTCCGACCCCATGAGCGTGCTGGACGACGCCGTCAACGCCGCGCTTTATCCCGACACCGCCTATGCGCACGAGAGCGGCGGCGACCCACGCGCGATCCCTGCGCTCACCTACGAGCAGTTCCTGGACACGCACGCGCGCCACTACAATCCTTCCAACTCCTACATCACGCTCTACGGCGACCTGGACGTGGACCGTGCACTGGCCTTTTTGGACGAGCGCTATCTGTCGCAGCCGAGTGCCGCGAGCCGCCGCATGGACGCAGCCGTCGCCGCCGGCGAGGACCCGTCCACGCTGGCGCCCAATCCGCTGGTCGTGCAGGCGCCCGTGACCTGCGAGTACAAGCGCGTCGAGATGGCCACCACACCCGAGAATGCCCTGGTGGGCCTGGGTCTTGTGCTGGGCAGCGCGCTCGACCGCAAGCGCACGATCGCGGCGGACATCCTGTTCGAGGCACTGCTGGGTTCCAATGAGGCGCCGGCTAAGAAGGCCATTCTGGCCGCCGGCCTGGGCGGCAACGTGGTGAGCTACACCGCGGCCGAGAGCCTGCAGCCCTACGAGCTCATCATGCTGCAAAACGCTCAGCCCGGCGTGGCGCGCGAGCTGCGCCGCGTGTTCCAGGACGCCTGCCGCGACCTGTGCGAGCACGGCGTTCCGCGCGAGCGCCTGGAGGCCATCATCAGCAGCAACGAATACGACCTGCGCCAGCGCGACTACGGTATCGCCGACGGCGTGGCCATTGCGTGCGACGCGCTGAGCACCTGGCTCTACGATGACGACGCCGCGACGCTGGCGCTCAAGTACGGCCCGGTGTACGAGGAGCTGCGCGGCGAGCTGGACGGCAGCTATTTTGAGGACCTGCTGCGCGAGCTGGTGCTGGAGAATGACCACATGGCGCTGGTCGAGCTGGTGCCGGTGGATGCCGCCGAGGGTGCGGAGAGTGCCGAGGCCGCCGAGCTGGCAGCCAAGCGCGATACCATGACCGATGCCGAGCTGGCCGATGTGGTCGAGCGCACGGCTGCGCTGCGCGCCGCGCAGGAGGCGGATGACGCGCCCGAGGCCAAGGCCACGCTGCCACGCCTGCGCGTGTCCGACATTGGCGAGGCGCGCCCCGAGCCGCCGCTGGTCGTGAACACGACCGCGCCCATCCCCTGCCTGCGCCACGGCATCCCCACCAACCGCTTGGCCTACGCCATGCAGTATTTCGACCTGAGCTGCGTCGCGTTTGAAGACCTGCCCTATGTGACCCTTCTCTGCCGCCTGCTCAAACAGCTACCCACGAGCGAACACTCGGCCGAGGAGCTCGACAACCTCATCGCTGGCAGGCTGGGCTTTTTGAGCTTTACGACCGAGGTCATGACCCAGCCCGACGTGGACGGCGTGCGCCCCTACCTGCTGGTGAGCGCCGGCGCCCTGTCCGAGAAGATTGATGCGCTGGCGAGCCTGCCGCGCGAGGTGTGGTCGAGCACGCTGTTGCTCGATGCCGAAGCCGACCGCGTGCGCGACGTGCTCACGCAGATTCGCATTGGGCTTGAGCAGGGCTTTATTAACAACGGACACTCGGCGGCGCTCGGTCGCGCGATGAGCTACAGCTCGCCTTCGGCCGTGGTGCGCGAGCAGCTTTCGGGCGTGGACTTCTACCTGTTCCTGCGCGATCTGCTCGACCACTTTGACGAGCGCCTGGACGACCTGCGCGCCAAGCTTGCCGAGCTGGCAGGCCGCATCTTTGTGTCCGATGGCTGTCTGGCGAGCTTTACCGGCAGCGATGAGGACTTTGACGCGTACTGGGCCGCCGCGGGCGACCTGGGGTTGGGCGCGGGCGACGGTGCTGTTGCCGGCCGCGACGCGCTCGTGGTGCCGACGCCGTGTGACCGCCACGAGGCTTTTGTCATCCCCAGCGACATCTGCTTTGCGGCAAGCGCATGCGACCCGCGTCGCCTGGGCATTGACGTGACGGGCGCCTGGGCGGTTGCCGCCAACGCGCTCTCCTACGACTACCTGTGGAATGAGATCCGCGTGAAGGGCGGGGCGTACGGCTGCGGATTCCGCGCGGCAGGTGAGCGTCAGGCGGCGTTCTACACCTACCGCGACCCGGCAATCGACCCCTCGATTGAGCGCGTGGCGCGCGCAGGCGAATGGCTCGGCAGTTTTGAGCCCGACGTGGCCGCCTTTGAGGGCTTTATCGTGAGCTGCGTGAGCGGCATGGACGCGCCGGTGAAGCCGTACGCGCTCACCAAACGCCGCAACACGACCTACTTGGCCGGACTCGATCCGCATGCACGCGAGGAGCGCCGCGCCCAGATGCTCGCCGCCACGCCCGGTGAGCTGCGCTCGCTCGGCGCCGACGTGACGCGCATCGCAGCCGTCTCGCCCACCTGCGTCTTTGGCGGCCGAGACGTCATCGCCAAGAGCAACGCCGGCTTCAACGTCATCGACCTGCTGGGCTAACGCACAGCAAAGGTAGATTTTTGGGACATGCCTGAAAATCTACCTTTTCTTTTGCCGCTGCCTGGGCGGGGCAGCTCAGCCCGTCACACCAGTTTGTCTAAATCTGTAACATCTAGGCGGCAATATTGGCTCCAGATGTTACAAATCGAGACGTTTTCGGATGACGCCGGCCCTTTGTCTCAATCTGTAACATCTAGGCCCGATTTTGCCGAGTTACTGTTACAGATCGAGACACACCGCCGCGAACACCCACTCTTCGTCAAAACCCACGAAGATGTCCATGAACTGCTCCCCTTGCGATGGTTTGCGTGGTGGTTTCGTCATTTGACCAGATAAAACCTACCAAAATAAACCTGTCCCTTTTTGGTAGGTTTGAGAGAGGGGCCGGGATGGATAAGGCCGAGTTGCGGCGGGCGGTAATTGCCCGGCGCGATGCTCTAGATTTGGATATGCGGGCGGCAAAGTCTGCTGCTGCATGCGCGCGGCTCGTTGAGTTGCTGGGCGGCTCGGGTCCCGTGGCCCCGCGCACCGTTGCCGTCTATGCCGCCATGGGCTCCGAGGCAGATCCTGCCGCGTTTGCCGCAGCGGCCGCAAAACACGGCTGGCGCGTGGCCTATCCGTGCATGTTCTCGGCAGCTGACACCGTGGCTTGTGGCCAGCGCATGTGCATGCGGGCAGTTGCTGCCGGCGATGCGTCCGAGGCCCCGTTTATCGCCCGCCCTACGCGGGCCTTCGCAGCCACGGACGTCGACAGCAGCCGCTTTCCTATCGTGCCTGCCGAGGCGCTCGATATGATCGTCGTGCCGCTCGTAGCCTTCGATCACACCGGCGCGCGCCTGGGCTACGGCGGCGGCTGCTACGACCGCTACCTGCCCACGCTCTCGCCCGCATGCCAAATCATCGGCATCGCCTTTGACGAGCAGCGTGTCGACCACGTTCCCACCGACACCCACGACCTGCCGCTACCCCACATCATCAGCGCCTAACCGCCGTTGTATCGCACCCGCAAGATGGGCATCCGAAAATCCACGCCCGTCACGCCGCAGCCGCAGCCACAACCGCAACCGCAGCCGTAGCCTAGTGCTCCTCGCCGGCGCGGGCCAGGTCGTAGGGCGTGGTCTGGTAGACGTAGTAGTTGAGCCAGTTGGTGTAGAGCAGCTGGGCCTGGCTGCGCCAGACGTTGCGCGGCTCGGCGGTGGGGTCGTCACCTGGGAAGTAATGCGCCGGCACCTGGGGGTTGAGCCCGCGCTTCACGTCGCGCTCGTACTCCAGGCGCAGCGTGTCGGTATCGTACTCGGGATGGCCAAAGACAAAGAAGCGGCGACTGTCGGTCGACTTGACGATGTACAGGCCCACCTCGTCTGATACGGCCACGACCTCAAGCTGCGGCTCGGCCTCCACGTCCTCGCGGCGCACATCGGTATTGCGTGAATGCACGGCATAGAAGCGGTCGTCAAAGCCGCGGACCAGCGGGCTTTGCGGCTTCACCAGATAATGCTCAAACACGCCGCTCGCCTTGGCCGGCAGGTCGCACTTCTGGATACCGTAATGATGGTAGAGCCCTGCCTGTGCACCCCAGCAAATATGCAGCGTAGAGTGCACGTGCGTGGTGGACCAATCCATGATCTGGCAGAGCTCGGGCCAGTAGTCGACCTCCTCGAACGGCATCTGCTCCACCGGCGCGCCCGTGATGATCAGGCCGTCGTAGTGGATATCGCGGATGTCGTCGAACGTACGGTAGAACGTCTCCAGGTGGCCGGCACTCACGTGCGTGGCCTCGTGCGTCTTGGTGCGTAGCAGGTCCACCTCTACCTGCAGCGGCGTGTTGGAGAGCTTGCGCATGATCTGCGTCTCGGTGGCGATCTTGGTTGGCATGAGGTTGAGGATGAGCACGCGCAGCGGACGGATGTCCTGGTGCAGCGCGCGGTACTCGGTCATGACAAAGATGTTCTCGCTCTCGAGCTGCGCGGCGGCAGGGAGGGCGTCGGGGATGCGAATGGGCATGGATGCTCCTTACGAGTCAGTTGCAGCTATGGTACAACGAGCGGCCCCATCCGCGCGAGTGCATCGCCCCGAGACACCGTCAGCGGCCCAAATCACTCCAAAAGTAGAGATTAAGGCATGTCCCAAAAATCTACGGCGCTTTAGCCTAGCAAAGTGGCAGCAGGACGCTACAATGGTTCGATGCGAAAAACTCGGCCGAAAGGATATGAATATGTACCAGACGCGTAAGATCGGTGTGGTCGGCCAGGGCCACGTAGGAGCACATGTCGCCAACAGCCTGCTCATGCAGGGCATTGCCGATGAGCTGTACCTCTGCGATATCAACGAGGCAAAGGTGACGTCCGAGGTCCAAGACCTGCGCGACTCCCTTTCGTTTGTCCCGTACAACACCAAGATCGTCAACTGCTACGACCACTACGAGGAGCTGGCCTGCTGCGACGTCATCGTCAACGCCGCCGGCAAGGTCGCACTGGCCGCCGGCAACCGCGACGGCGAGCTGTTCTTTACCACCGACGCCGCCCGCACCTTTGCCAAGCGCATCGTCGATGCCGGCTTCGACGGCATCTTCGTGAGCATCTCCAACCCCTGCGACGTCGTGTGCACCGAGCTGTGGCACCTGACCGGCTACGATCCCAAGAAGATCATCGGCTCGGGCTGTGGCCTGGACTCTGCCCGCCTGCGCACCGAGATCTCCAAGAAGGTCGGGGTGAGCCCCAAGTCCATCGACGCCTACATGATCGGCGAGCATGGCTTTAGCCAGCTGGCCGCCTTTAAGGCCGCAACCATCGCCGGCAAGAGCCTCAACGAGCTTCAGGCCGAGAACCCCGACAAGTACGCCTTCGACCACATGGAAGTCGAGGAGCTCGCACGTAAGGGCGGTTATGTGACTTACGCCGGCAAGCAGTGCACCGAGTACGCCGTTGCCAACTCCGCCGCGCGCGTCTGCGCCGCCGTGCTGCACAACGAGCACGCCGTGCTTTCGGCCTCTACGCTTATGACCGGCCAGTATGGCGAGGAGGGCATCTTTACCTCCCTGCCGTGCGTGATCGGCGCCGAGGGCGTCGAGGAGGTCTACACGCTCGACCTTTCCGAGCACGAGCTCGAGGGCTTCCACAAGAGCTGTCAGCATATTCGCGACAACATCGCCCAGCTCGACTGGTGGGACGCCGAGGCCTACGACGCCAAGTAGTCCGCCGGTTGATGCGACAACTCACTCATACGGACACAATGTAAAGCGGGCCGCGCCGGAAACCCACCGGCGCAGCCCGCTTTTTGACTCACGCGACATGCTTGCAGATTTAGGTCTAATACTTTTCCCGAAAAGTGAACGAGCAAAAACGAGCCCCCGAAGCATCGGCACTTTGTGGAGACCATTTCCTGCAGTTTCATTAAGATTTTCCTGCTGTTTTGGCGTCAAAAAATGTCGATGCTTCGGGGGTCCAAAATAGGTCGTTCACTTCTCGGGAAAAGTATTTGACTTCGTTTTTCGACAAACAGAAAGGGGCGCCGTAACGCAAACGGGGCCCGCGCTTGGCGAAGGCCCCGTCATGAAAAATCGCGTTCCCCGTTACCTAGTACTGCTCGACGCCCATGTAGCGGCGAACCTCGGGGCTGTGGTCAAATACCTTGCCGCGGGCGGCGCGCAGCTCACAGCTCATCGCATAGAAGAAGATCGGCTCCAGGTACGAGCGCACGCTGGCAGGCACCTCGCCCACGCCGTACTCAAGCGCATCGAGCACCATGACTGTATCGGTGTGCGTGTTGAGGAATGCCAGTGCGCGCTCCTCCATGGGGCGACACTCGCCAGCGCCAAGCTGCACAAAGTAGAACACGCCGGGCTCGGTAGCCTCGAAGGGACCGTGGAAATACTCGCCGGAGTGGATGTAGCAGCAGTGCTGCCACTGCATCTCCATGAGCGAGCAGATGGCCATGGCGTAGGTCTGGCTAAAGTTGGGGCCGGAGCCCAGGATATAGAAGAACTTGTGCTGCTGGCAGAGCTCGGCAAAGCGATCGCCCAGCTCGGCGTTGACCTTCTCGCGGGCAGCGGGCAGCAGTGCGTCCATCTGCTTAAGGCCGGCGTACATGTCGGCGAGCGCCTCGTAGCCCTCCTGCTGGTCGAGCAGCTCGGCGGCGATCAGAGCGCCGATGCCCTGCGGAACTTCGGCCTGCGACTCGCCCTTGCCCCACGGGTAAACCCAGGTGGTCCACTTGCCGTTATCGATCTTGGAGCCCGCGTAGTCAGTCATGGTCACGACCTCGGCACCGGCGGCCAGCGCCATCTCGCAGCCGTCGACGACCTCTTGCGTGTTACCGCTGTGGCTACAGGCGATGACGAGCGACTTCGGCCCTAGACTCTTGGGGGCCATAAGGCAAAACTCGCGCGCCGTGTAGACCGTCGAAGTGAACGTGGTTGCCTCGCGCTTGAGCAGCTCATTGGCCGGCATAAGGTCAATCATCGAACCGCCGCAGGCGATCCAAAAGACATTCTCGATCTTACCCTTGCGCTCGATAATTCCCTGAACCAGATCGTGTGCGTTCACGGTGACATTCCTCCCTGTGTGGCGGCTTTGAGCGGCGACAGCTCGTACCTGCGGTCGTTCTATGTTGTCCTATTTATAGCACGCAAGCTGTCGCAGGTGAATTCATTTCACCAAACTTGTTCTGTATTGTTCTATCTATGGACGTTATATGTCGAACACGTAGCGCGACCCCACGATCTTTTGGCGCCCGAGCAGCAAGGGCCGCTCGTCCGCATCGGTAAAGTACGCCTCCATATAAAAGAGCGGCTCGCCGACCGGCACCTCCAACAGCGGGGCCGTCTGAGCATCAGCGAGCGCGATCTCCACGGTACAGGGATCGGACTTGAGCGGTGCGCGGCCCGAATGCACGGCAACGAGCGCAAAAATCGAATTGTCGGCGAGGTCCTCGTCGGCAAGCTGCTGCAGATAGGGATGGTCGGCCAGCACAAAGGCGTTGTTCTCGAGCATGACGGGCACGCCATCGGCCGTGCGCACGCGCTCGACCACGATGAGCTCGCAGCCGGGTTCCACGCCAAAAAACGCCGCGTCCTCGCGCGTCGCCGCAACCACCGTGCGCGACACCAGGCGCGCTCCGGCCGCCATGTCGTTGGCAGCGCAGGCCTCGGTAAAACTCTGGACGTCGCCTTTCTGGACAATCTTGCGCTTGAGCTTGGGCGCACACACAAACGTGCCCCTCCCCTGCTGACGGTTGAGATATCCCGCGCGCGACAACTCCTCAATGGCGCGACGCACGGTAATGCGCCCCACGCCGTAGGACTTCGCGAGCTCCATCTCGGAAGGAATGCGCGAGCCGGCAGCGTACACGCCGCGCGCGATCTCGCCCTTTAGGTCGTCCATAACCTGCTGGTACAGCGGCACGGCGGACACGTCAGTACGGTCGGTCTTGCTATCGGCTACCATCGTTACGCTCCATCCCGTGCATGCTCGGATTCAAACTCTTCAATCGCCGCCATAAACTGCTCGCCAAAGGCGTCGGCTTTTTTCTCGCCAATGCCGTTGACCCGGATAAGCTCGTCGCGCGTCTGAGGGCGCAGGCGGCACAGACCGCGCAGCGCCTTATCGGAGAAGACCATGTACGGCGCCATCTCCAGCTCGGTCGAAATCTCCTTGCGGAGTGCCCGCAAGCACTCGAACAGCTCGGCATCGTCGCCCACGCGCGGGCGCTGATCCAGCTCGGCCTCCTCGCGCAGCAGATCCACCGCACGGAGGGCGCGGGCCGAGGCCTTGCGCTTGGATGCACGACGCTTAACGGTAAAGGCAAACGCCTCGTCCTCGACCTCGCCGGCACGCGGGCCCAGTCCCACGACCGGGTACTGTCCCTGTGAGGTTGCCAAATAACCGCGGCCGCACAGCTGCCCGATGATGTCCTTGATGCGCCCGACCGATTCGCTCGACAGCTCACCGTAGCCGCGGTCCTCGTCCAGATGCATCTGGCGAATGCGCTCGGTGTTGCCGCCGTGGAGCACGTCGGCGATCAGCGACTTGCCAAAACGCATGGGACGCGTAGCCACATAGCGCACGGCGGCGCGGGCCATATCGGTGACGTCCTCGACCTCGAACTGCGTGAGGCAGTTGCTGCAGTTGCCGCAGCCCTCGGCTTCGTCCGTGGCGGCACCGCTAGCACCGGCTGCGGCGGTATGCTCGGCCGCAGCCTCGTCGCCAAAGTAGCGCAGCATGTATTCGCGCAGGCAGCCGGTGGTATTGCAGTAGCCCTCCATCTGGCTGAGCAGGCGGTATCGATTCTGGAGCGCCCACGCGCGTTGCTCGTCATCGAGCGCCTCGTCGGCAGCATCGCCGCGATCGATCAAAAAGCGACGCATGCGAAAATCATTGCCGTTCCACAGCAAATGGCAGCTGGCTGGGTCGCCATCGCGGCCGGCGCGGCCCGCCTCCTGGTAGTACGCCTCGATGCTCTCGGGCACGTTGTTGTGAATCACGTAGCGCACGTTGGGCTTGTCGATACCCATGCCAAAGGCGTTGGTGGCAACCATTACCTGGATATCGTCGTCGATAAAGGCGCGCTGGCTTTGCCGGCGGGCGTCGTTGCCCATGCCGGCATGGTAGCGGCCAACGCGAATGCCGCTGGAGCCCAGCGCCTCGGCAAGCTCGCTTGCCAGCGCATCGACGGTCTTGCGAGTCGAGCAATACACGATGCCGCTTTCGCTCGAATGTGCGATCACATAGTCGCGCACCCACGCGGCCTTGGCCTTGTCGCCCATCTCCTCGCAGCCAAAGTAGAGGTTCTTGCGATCGAAGCCCGTCACCACCGTCGCGGGGTTTTGCAGGCCGAGCATCTGCTGAATGTCCGCACGCACGCGCTCGGTCGCCGTAGCGGTAAAGGCCGCCACGATGGGGCGCTGCGGCAGGGAATCGATGAACTCGCGAATCTGCAGGTAGGCGGGACGGAAATCCTGGCCCCACTGGCTTACGCAGTGGGCCTCGTCAATGGCCACGAGCGGCACGCCAATGCCGGCGGCGGCCTCCCGCGCAAAAGCTAAAAAGCGCGGCTCGAGCAGACGCTCGGGCGCCACGTACATAAGCTGGTAGCGGCCCTCGCGCGCCCGCTTGAGCACGGTGTTTTGCTGGGCCGGAGTAAGACTGGAGTTGAGATAGCTGGGTCGCGCACCCGCCGCGAGCAATGCACGGGTCTGATCCTCCATAAGCGACAGCAGCGGACTCACCACAAAGGTGATGCCGGGCAGCATGAGCGCGGGCACCTGGTAGCAAATGGACTTGCCGGCGCCCGTGGGCATAACGCCCAGCGCATCGCGGCCAGCAAGGATCGCATCGACCATGCGGTCCTGCCCCGGGCGAAACGAGGTGTAGCCAAAATAGGCGCCGAGCGTATCGAGCGCCATCTGCTGCATGCTATCGGTCATGGTTTCCTAACGTCCAAGTCATCTGCCGCCGATTATACGCCGCCACGCGGACCGATGCCGCACGGCTGCCGGCCACGGGCAATGTAATCCGATGGGAACGAGCGTGGATAATCTCCCACTTTGAACCCGTCACCAAGCAAAAAACGGGAGATTATCCACGCTCATTCTGCGGGTAGTCATTGGGGACATTCTTGACAAGCGCGGAAACGTCGCTGGTTGAGCATAAGTCAGCGAAAACGCCCCTAAGCGAGCAAGGTGACGTGAAAGAGGAGGGAAGCGTACTTCGGTACGCGACCGACGATTGAACGTCAGATTGCCGCTTAGGGGCGTTTGCAGCGTCGACCGGTCCGCCGTTCGTTAGAACGGCGGAACCAAAGGCGTAGCGTCGAGCCGTTACACGGTTTGGTAAAACCGCGTAACTTATATGACCATGACGTAGCGGCTACCCACGTAGTACTGCTTGCCGAGCAAAACCGGCTCGCCATTGGGACCGGTAAAGCCGGCACGCAGGTTGAGCAGCGGATCGTGCGGAGCGATGCCCAGCTCGGCCGCCTGCTCGGCATTGGCGCGAACGGCCTCGACCGTGCGGTAGCCAACCGAGACAATCGGCGTTCCACCAACACGCTCGACCTCGGCAAAAATCGACTTGTCCTCAAGATCGGCCGTCAACAGCTCACGGTAGGCGTCAAAGGGCACAAAGATGTTCTCCTCAAAGATAGGCTCGCCGTCGGCCGTACGCACGCGCTTGATATGCAGCAGCAGCGCATCCTTCTGCAGGCCAAAGAACTCCATCTCGTTTTGGCGCGCCGGAACGATCTGGCGATCGATCACATGCGCGCCGGCCTTCATGCCATTGTCGGCACACAGCGCGGTAAACGTCTGCAGCATCGAGGCATGAAACTGGCGGTTGATGTGCGGCGTGGAGACAAACGTGCCACGGCCTTGCTGTTTAACCAGATAGCCATCGGAACATAGCTCCTCGACGGCGCGGCGCACCGTAATACGGCTCACCTCGTACTGCTCGGCAAGCTCAAGCTCGGACGGGATACGCTCCTTGGGTGCATAAACACCCTTCTCGATCGAATCCTTGATTTCGTCGTAAATCTGCTGGTACAGCGGCGCATTTTTGGGTGCAGGCATATCTAATCACTCTTATCGAAATATCGGAATAACAAATACGTATATAACGTCTAGTTTTATGTTACCTCATAACGATAAAACGATACACCCTCCCTACCAAAAAGGGACAGGATTGAGCAGAGCCGGCAAAATGCCAAATACCTTACTTGCCGTCGTCCTGCTGCAAGCTGTCCTGTTCGCTGAGGCGCACCTGCCTGCTGGCCATGCGTGCGGGCTTGTCGGGATCGGGAACGGCCGTGGGCATGGGTTCGTCGACATGACCGCCCCACCAACCGCCCACAAAGTTGAGCGTGTGGAACACGTTGATCACGGCGCCGGGATCAACCTCGCATACCAGCCTGATAATGTCCTGGCTCTCGTAGGTCGAGACAACGGTGTGCAGCAGGTACATCTTCTCGCGGCTGTATCCGCCGACGACCTCGGCGCAGCTCATGCCGTGCTGAAAATGGTTTACGTAGGCAGTCATGACCTCGTCTGCCTTACGCGTCGTGATCTGCAGCGTCACACGATCGTAGCGATGATAGAAACTGTCGATGGTCTTGGTCGAAATAAACTGAAACACAATGGAATACGCCGCCTTGTCCCAGCCAAACATAAAACCAAAGATTGCCAGGATAAAGCAGTTAAAGCCAAAGATGACGCCCCAGATGGTCTTGCCTGTGTGGTTGGAGACCCATAACGCGATAAAGTCGGTGCCGCCGGTGGATGCGCCGGACTTAAGCGCGATGGCAGCACCCAGGCCCGAGACCACGCCGCCAAAAATGATGAGCATGATCTTGTCGCCCAAAAATGGAGCGAAGTGAAAGACGTTGAGGAACAGCGACGAGAGCACGACCTGCATCATCGAGAAGATGACGAAGCGCTTGCTAATGCCGCTCCAGCATAGGAGCGCCACGGGGATGTTGAGTGCGAGCATACCGAGCGAGATGTCGATGTGAACGCCACCTAGCGAGGTAACGCGATCGAGAAGGACCGCGACGCCGGTAAAACCGCTCGGAAGCAGGTCAGCGGGCCGAATGAATGCCTGGATCAGAAATGTCTGGAGAACGGCAGAGACCGTGACCGCCACGGCAGTAATGGCACGGCGGACGATGGTGAGGCGGCCGAGTACGAGCACGCGGTCCGTGAGCTGATCGATGGCATCCGCCACGCAGGCTCCTTTCGAAGGCAGATATAGTTGTGGGGCATGCCCGCGATTGTAGCATGGAGCGTGCGGGGGCGCCTCAATTCACCCTCTCTCGACAACCATCAGAAGGACCGTGAGGCCGCTCAAAAGAAAAACGCCGTGAAGAGAGCGATCCCTTCACGGCGAATTCGGCATTTGCCCAGATAAAACCTGCCAAAATAAACCTGTCCCTAAATGGCAGGTAGGATGTCACACAGATTGTCAATGACAACGTCGGCGGCAGACTGGTCCAGGTTGACGCCCTCGTGCGGACGCAGCGCCAGGACGCGGGCGCCAGAGCGCTTGCCAGCCTCGATGCCCAGAGGCGAATCCTCGATAACCAGGCACTCGGCAGGCTCCACCCCCAGCGCCTCCATGGCACGCTGGTAGATCTCGGGGTCGGGCTTAAACGCACTGCACTCGTGACCGCTGATGGTGTAGTCCAGCACGTCGGCGATGCCGGCAATCTCCACCAGCTCGTCGATCAGCTCGCGATAGGACGAGCTCGCGATGGCACACTTCACACCGCGCTCATGCAGCTCACGCATCACCGGCTCTGTCTGCTCGTTGAGAAGCTCGGCATACGGAACGGGGTGGTGCGGGCTGTAGACCTGCTTGTACTCCACGCGCAGGCGCTCACGCAGCTCAACATCGTCGGGCACCAGCGCCTTCCAAATGGCCGGCTCGTTAGACCCCGAAAGGTCGGGGATCTCGTCAAAGTGGAACCCCTTCTCTTCCATAAACGCCACGCGGCGACGGTTGTAGAACCACTCGGTATCGACCAGCACGCCGTCCATGTCAAACAGCACTGCCTTGATCATACGCTCCTCCTTCCACCTGCCAAAAAGGGACAGGTTTATTTTGGTAGGTTTTATCTGGGGTTTGCGGCGCGACAAACACGCCCCAAAGCAAAAAAGGGGACGGGGCGAAAACCCCATCCCCTCTCAATCAACCCGTAAGGTCTACTTACTTGTGATTAGTAGGAAAGCTTCCACATGTAGCGACGCATGGTCAGCGGGTGCTGACGGGCCTCGGCGATCTGGTTGCCGTACTCGCGCATAACGGCGAGGTGCAGCAGCGGGTTGAAGTAGGTGACGACGCTCGCGGGCACGGCGTCAGCCAGGCCGTAGTCCTTGGAGTCGATCAGAGCGACCTTGGCGCCCATGCGCTCAAGGAAGGTGAGGGCGCGGGCGTCCATCGGACGGGTAGCGCCATCGGACATGAAGAAGACGTAGGGCTTACCCTCGGTGGAAACCTCGAACGGGCCGTGGAAGTACTCGCCGGTGTTGTAGGCGGCGGCGTCGATCCACTGCATCTCGGTGAACAGGAAGGCGGCGTGAGAATAAGCCATCTTCTCGGAGGCACCGGAAGCCATGAAGTAGATCATCTTGTCGTCCTTGAAGTCCTCGGCGAACTTCTTGGCGAGCTTCTTGCAGGACTGAGCGGCGTTCTCGCAGAGGTCGAAGACGTTGGTGAGACCGGTGATCATGTCCTCGTAGTGGTCATAGCCCTCGGTCTGCTGAAGGATCTCGAGAGCAAGAGCGATGGCATAGCCGGGCTTCTCGCACTTGGCAGCATAGTTGGCGTGGAAGCCGTGGATGATGACGTGGTCGGCGTCGACGGTCAGAGCGGAGCCGGCCTTGTTGGTGAGGGAGACGACCGGGCAGTTGTGCTTCTTGGCGGTCTTGTTGGCCTCGACGGTCTCGGGCGTGGAGCCACCAAGGGAGCAGGTGATCACGAAGGTGTGCTCGTTGACCCAGGAGGGCGTGTCGTAGTTGAACTCGTTTGCGGTGAAGATCTGAACGTTCAGCTTGTCCGTGTTGTTGGCCAGGAAGTACTTGGCGGGGTAAAGGTCGGACATGGAAGCGCCGCAGCCAACGAAGGCGACGCTGTGGATCTCGTGGTTGGACAGGACGTCAGCGACGATCTGCTTAGGGAGGTTAAGGTCGATCTCGTACATCTGACACATTCCTTTCGATTTTTGCGGCGCCACTTTGCCGGGCGTGCGCAGGATTACCGTGATTTGGACCGAGTCGCCGGCCCATTGAAGATGTGACATAGGGACTGTCCCTTTGACACATTTAGGGATGGAAGCCTGCCTGGGGTATGGGATGCCAGGCAGGCTCCCCGGGGAAAGCGGTTAGACGCTTGGGCGCGACTAGGCCAGGATGCCGGCCGCGGAGAGGGCGATGCCGCCCACGATGGCGATCACAAGAAGCCAACCGGTGTTGACGTTCTTCTTGATGAGCCAGTACATAAGGCCGGTGAGGCCAAGGGAAATCATCTGGGGCATCATGCCGTCCAGGATGTCCTGGATCACGACGGTGCCGTCAGCGAACTGCAGCGGGGTGGTGGCGCCGATCAGCGTAGCGATCATGCCGCCCACGGACATAAGACCCACGATGCCGCAGACATACATGAGCTTCTCCATGAGGTCGCCGCCCTGAAGCTTGCTCAGGTACTCGTGGCCGCCCTGATAGCCCATCTTGGCTGCGAACCACGTGATCAGCACGGAGGGAACGATGGAGATGAGCATGGCCAGGATCGGGCCCATGATGGAGCCCTGCTGAGCAAGCTGAACGCCCAGACCAAAGGCGATAACGCGGATGGTGCCCTGGAAGAAGGAGTCACCAATACCGGAAAGCGGGCCCATGAGGGAGGTCTTGACCGCGTTGATCGAATCGGGATCGAAGTTCTCGGGATCCTTGGCGTACTCCTCCTCCATAGAGGCGGCGAGGCCCAGGACGAAAGCGCTCGTCTGCGGAGTGCAGTTGTAGAACGCCATGTGACGGCGATAAGCCTCTTTCTTGGCAGCAAGCTGCTTGGGGTCGGACTCATCCGGATAGAGGCGATCGAGCGTGGGAACCATGCCATAGAGGAAGCCCATGTTCATCTGACGCTCGTAGTTCCAAGAGGCCTGGATGGCCCAGGAGCGCCAGAAGAACTGGCTGACCTTCTTGTTCAGGGACACGTCCTTGGTTGCGGTTGCCATAGTGTGTTCCTCCTTAGTCTTCGTCGTCTTCGAGCGGATCGTAGTCGGAATCGACACCGGCGGCTGCATGGGAACCGTTGAACTTGAAGCCCATGAAGACGACAGCCAGGCACACACCGATCAGAGCGACCGCGATGACGGACAGGTTGAGGTAAGCGGCGAGCAGGAAGCCGATGAACAGGAACGGAGTCATACCCTTCTTGATCATCATGGTGAGCAGCAGGGCCAAGCCGTAGGCGGTCATGATCTTGGTCGAAACGTTAAGACCAGTGGACAGCCACTCGGGGACCATGTTGACGATGGCCTGAACCAGGTCGGTGCCAACAAAGACGGCGAGGAAGATCGGCAGGAAGTACATGACGGCGTACAGACCAGTGCCGACGCAGATGTGCATACGGTAGGCGGTCTTGAACTTTCCGTTATCGATCGCGCTATCTGCCACATGGGTGAGGGCGGCGATGATGGAACGGAACACGATGCCGAGGAGCTGACCCAGGACGGCGACCGGGATGGCGATCGTCATGGCGGTCTCGGCGGAAGCATCGGTCAGGCACGCAAAGGCAGCGGCCACGATGCCGCCCAGGACCATATCGGGCGGAACGGCAGCACCGACCTGCACCAGGCCCATGGACACGAGCTCGACGGCGGCACCGACGGCAAGGCCGGTGGGCACATCGCCCAGCAGCAGACCGACGAGCGTAGCGCCAACGAGGGGCTGCTCGAAGTTAAGACGACCGAGCAGGCGGGAGTCCCACATGCAGAACACGCCGACGAGGCCGACGAGCACCGCACTGATGAACGTATTCATACCCTTCTCCTTTCAGTCAGGCAAAAGCCTGGTTGACTACAGCTTGGCGTCGATGTCGACGCTCTGATACGTGGGGGTCTGCTGGACATAGAGCTTGATGCCCATGTCGAGCAGCTGGTTGATGTCGGCCTTCTGGGTGGCGTCGAGGAAGACGGAGCTGTCCTTGCCGCCGACCTGATCGGCACCGTCGTGGTTGGCGGTGGCGCCCAGGTTGATGGCGTCGAGCTTGTAGCCCTGGCAGAACTGCAGCATCTCGGCAGTGTTGCCAAAGACGAACATGACGCGCTCGCCGAGGGTGTTGAGCTTGTCCATCTTGGCGAGGGCACGCTCGACGGTGAAGACGTTCAGGCGCACGCCCTGGGGCTTGGCCAGCTTAAGAGCGCCCTTCTTGATGTCATCGTTGGCGGCAGCGTTGTCGACGACGATGATGCGCTCGGCCTGAACCTTGGTGGTCCAGGTAAAGACGACCTGGCCGTGCAGCAGACGGTAGTCAAGACGTGCGAGGACGATCTTGGCGGGACCGGAGCTGTGACGGGACGCCTTGGCCTTCTTGGCGGGAGCCGCGACGGCCTCGACCGGTGCGTTGGGGTTGGTCAGACCAGTGCGGGCCTCGTTGATGAGGGCCGCGAGCTCGGTGCCCTTGACGGGGGCGGGGCTCATAGCGAGCGTGAGCGCCAGCGGGATGTTGAAACCGCTGACAACCGTGAACTTCGTGCCGTTCTTGGAAAGCTCGACCATGCTGTTGTTGACCGAGCTGCCGAGCATATCGGTCAGCACATAGACGGTGTCGTCCGCGTTGAACGTGGCGATCATGGCGTCCACCTTATTGGTGATGGGCTCCTTGTCGTCACGAGCAAGCGACACGACGTGGACGTTCGACACGTCGCCGAGAACCATCTCGAGCGTGTCTTTGGCGCCTGCGGCCAGGCCGCCATGAGATGCGAGAATGATCTGATTCATCTTGCCTCCTCCTTTTCGTTATGGTCATTATAACGTCTTATACGCTACTTACATTAATAATTACTATAAAGACCGTTCGCGGTTAAAAATCGACCGTTTACGGGTTTAACGTACTCGAAACGTTGGGGCTGGGTAGGCGGGCACTGGCTGGATAACCCCAGGTCGGATGCCGCACGCAATTCCCTATCGCACGAAGTACCAGGGACTTTCCTGTACGGTGGGCTCCAGCGCGATGCCGGTGCGTTCCTTAAACAGATCCATGTCCTGCGATTTCTCCGTCCACCACGCGTTGGGCTTAAAGGTCATGCTCTCAATGACATGGCCGACAAACACACTGTTGCGCAGCTTGGAGAAGTCGGTGTTCATGATCAGGATGGACGCGAGCACCAGCACGATGCCCAGGACCTTGATCGCGCCGGCGGGCTCGGCGTAGACACCAATGCCCAGCAGTACGGTGACAACTGTCTCGAATGACATTACGACGGGAACTTTCGACGTCTCGAGCCCCATGGACAGACCCTGCATATATAAGATGTAAGCCACGGCTGTGGGGATGAGTCCAAAGCCAAGGAACAACAGCAGCAGCTGTGGCGACATTGCCGCGGCGACATCCGGCCACGGAGCCGCGATAGCTGCCATAACCGCACCGCCAAAAACAAAGCCCCAAAACGTGACAGCCAGCGGGTGGACCGTCTTGGTTGCTATTCGGCTAAACACCGCGAGCGACGCACCGCAAAGGCCTGCAATCACACCCGACGTGACGCCCCAAACCGAAAAATGAAAACCGGAAAGGTCGCCATTGGTCACTGCAAGCACACAGCCAACGATGTTAAAGACAATGGCAACGAGCTTGTTAGGGGTCACGTCCTCGCGATAAAGCACGCGGCCGAGCATGACGCCAAACACCGGCGAGGTGTAGAGCAGCACCGAGGCCGTGGACATGCCCACCTCGCCCATGCACTCGTAATAGCAGGTGTTGGCGGCGGCCAAACCGACGATACCGACAAGCGCGCAGGGAACAAGCTCTTTAGGGCTTGCCTTGAACAGGGCCAGGGGACCCGATGCTTTTCCCTCACGAGCACCTCCCTGGCAACCCATGAACGCCAAGACCGGAGCCATTAAGACGGCACCCGACAACAGGCGAAAGGCCGCCATGCTCTGAGACGAAACACCCATGGCCGAGATGCCGTTTACAAAGATTCCGATGCTGCCCCACATAAGCGCGGCGATCAGCACCAGCACATAGCCCAGATTGCTTTTCTTCAACGCAGCCTCCTCGGTATTGTTTCCAATATGTTTCATACTACGTTATAGTCGTTATATACATTTTTCAAGCCACAAATCGCCGAACGGAAAAATCTGCTCTCCCACATACTCATTGGGGACGTACTTAAACGACTAGGACTGTCCCCAACTGCCGGCAGAAAAGGAACGTCCTCAACTGCCACATCTGGACCAAGGCGACGCCGATGCTTTGGCAACGTCAGCGAAAACCCGCCAGAGCGAGCAAGGTGCCTTGAAGCGAAGCGGCATTGACCTTCTGGTCATGCCGCTGAAGCTGAAAGGCAGATTGCCGCTCTGGCGGGTTTGCAGCGTCGAGCCGTTACGCGGTTTGGCAAAACCGCGTAACTCCTAGTAGTCAAGCTTCCACATGTAGCGGCGCGTCATATAGTCCTTGTGGGTGACGGCAGAGAGCGCGCGCATGTAGACGTTGTTGAGGATCGGCGCGAAGATCAGGTGGTTGAAGTACTCGCTCACGCTGTCCTTGATGTCGTTGAGGCCGAGCTCCTTGGCGTCGAGCTGATAGACGCGCTCGCCACCGTACTGGTTGACGAAGCGGGTGCCGCGCTCGTCGTTGCAGCGGCTGCGGCCGACGCTGATGAGCTGGAACAGCGAAGTGCGCTTGTCCAGGATCTCGAAGGGGCCATGGAAGAAGTCACAGGTGTTGATGGTGCAGGAGTCGATCTGTAGCATCTCCTGCACGTTGCAGATGCTAAAGACGTAGGCGGCACCAAAGAGCGGACCTTGAGCCATCACGTTGATGCAGGGCTTGTCGGCGTTCTGCTCGGCCCACTTGGCAGCGAGCGGACGGGTGTACTCGACGGCCTTGCGATAGATGGGGTCGACCAAGTCGAAGGCGGCCATGGCGGTCTCGTACTCGGCATAGCCCTCGGTCTGCTGCGTGAGCTCCATGGCGATCATGGTCACGACGGCGGAGTTGGTGCGGCCCATGCAGGACTCGTCGACGGCCAGGCTGTCGTACTGAATCTTGTAGTCGCAGACCTCGGTGAGGGCGGACTCGTCGACATAGATGGCGATGGTGCTGGCGCCGCGGTCCTTGGCGACCTGGGCGGCGACGATAGTCTCCTTGGTGCCGCGCATGGACACGACGACGGCCAAGGTGTTCTCGTTAACGTAGGCAGGGGTGGCGTGCACGAACTCGTTGCTGGTGTAGCTGGAGCTCACGACCTGCGTGGCCTCGTGCTCCATAAAGTACTGGGCAGGATAGTTACCGCCGTTGGATCCGCCGGCGCCAATCCACACGACGTGCTTGATGCCGCCCTTGTCTGCCTTGTCGGCCAAAACCTGGGAGACGACATCTTTAACCTGTTCCTGAGTAGTCATCGTGCATCAGCCTTTCTTCTCGTTTGATGCTCATCACAGGCATACAAGTTACATACATGTTTTGGTTATGTCGACTAGTTGTATGCTATATTTGTCTTAGAAATTTTGCTGCTGTGGTTTTCGGTAGCTCGCTACCAGCAGTTTTATTGTTTTATTAAATACATGCTTGCTTAGGTAAGCATACAGGTTAGATATAGGTTGGCAATATGGGCGTCACATCTAAAAAGAAACTGACCCAATACGAGCGCTTGGCGGGCACGCTGCGCGATCGCATCGCTGCCGGCACGTATGCGCGCGGAGACAAGCTGCCGTCCGAGATGGAACTCATGGACGAATCGGGGCTGTCACGCAGCACCGTACGCCACGCCCTTAAGGTGCTCGTTGATGAGGGCCTGGTGCGCACCGAGCGCGGGCGTGGCGCCTTTGTGGCCGACACGCCCGCGCTCCACGAGAACAACCTAGTGTTTTCGAGCTATACCAAGCAGGTCGAAGGCCAGGGCATGAAGCCCACCACGCGCACCGTGGACTCGGGCTTTGCCAAGGCGGCCGGCAGCATAGCTAAGTTCTTTGACGCCGCCGTGGGCAGCAAGCTCGTCAAACTTGTCCGCCTGCGCTACCTGGACGACGCACCGCTGTGCCTGGAGACCACCTACCTGCCGCCAAGCTTCGAGACGCTCATCGATCGCGATATCAACGGCTCGCTCTACGCCACGCTGCGACAGGAGTTCCATCGCGCACCGGCACAGGGGCATAAGACCTTTGAGGTGTGCTACGCCTCGCAAAATGAGGCGTTTTTGCTCAACGTTGAGCGCGGGCAGGCGCTGATCCTGATCACCGACTACGTCTACGACACTGACGGCCGACCGCTCCATGTCTCCAAGCGCATCCAACGCACCGACCGCGCCAAATACACCGAACCCATCGGCTAACCTGCCAAAATAAACCTGTCCCTAAATGGTAGGTTTGGGGAGGTCGGGGAACCAGGTTGGTTTGGGTTGGTTGGGCGTGCGCTCGGCTAGGACCAGCTCCATCCAACACATGTCGTACCAGCGACCGAACTTTTGGGCGCAGCGGTCGAAGGCACCCACCAGGCGATACCCCATATGGGCATGGAAATCCTGACTGTTGTGCGTCAGATACTCGTCGTCCTTGTCGTGCGGCACGGCGATGAGCGCGCACATGTTGGTGATGCCCATCGCGATCAGGCATTGCTTGAGCGCATCGTGCAGCTTGCGGCCCAGCCCGCCGTGGCGCACATCGCGCGCCAGGTAGATCGACGTCTCGACCGACCAGTCGTATGCCTCGCGGCTGTTGAGCGGACTCACATAGGCATAGCCTACCGGACGCCCGTCCAGCTCCATCACCAAATACGGGTAGCGCTTGAGCGTACGCTCGATACGCCCGGCGAACTCCTCAACGCTCGGAACCTCGTATTCGCAGGTAATCGCCGTCTGGCGCACATACGGCTCATAGATGGCAAGCAACGCCGGCGCATCGTCGGGCGTCGCCAGGCGAATCGTCGGCTCGGACATTTCGGTCATACAACCCTTCCCCCTCAAAAACAAAGGCTGCCCTGCGCCAAGCTCAGGCGCAGGGCAGCCCCTTGTCACTACATCAGGCTACAGGACAGCCGCCAACGCGTCGATGTCCTCCTGCGTCGTGGCCCAGCTGGTGCAAAAGCGCACCACCGTGTGGGTCTCGTCGTACTTTTCCCAGTACTCAATCGAGGCATGCTCGCGAATGCGGGCCATGTCCTCGTTGGGCAGAATCACAAACTGCTGGTTGGTCGGCGTCTCCAAAAAGAACTGGTAGCCGCGCTCGTGCAACACGCGACGAAGCGCCTGAGCCGTCTCGATCGCCTGGCGACCAATCTCAAAATACAGGCCGTCGGTAAAGAGCGCCTCGAACTGCACGCCCGTCAGGCGGCCTTTGGCAAGCAGCGCGCCATGCTGCTTGATACGCGGAATGGGATGCGCCGGGGCGTGCATACCGCAGAACACCACAGCCTCGCCGCAGAGCGCGCCGCACTTGGTACCGCCGATGTAGAACACGTCGCACAGCTGCGCCAGCTCGGGCAGGGTAATGTCGCACTCATCGGCCGCCAGCGCATAGGCCAGGCGGGCGCCATCCACAAACAGCGGAATCTCGCGCTTCTGGCACACTGCGTGAATCGCCGCGAGCTCGGCCTTGGAGTACAGCGTGCCGTACTCGGTCGATAGGCTCACGTACACGGCACCCGGGGACACCGTGTGCTCGTAGCTCTCGTTTTCGTAGAACACCTGGATATAGTTCTCAAGGTCCTCGGCGTGCATCTTGCCCTCGTAGCCGGGGATGGTGAGCACCTTGTGGCCGCCAAACTCGATGGCGCCCGCCTCGTGGCAGGCGACGTGGCCGGTCTCGGCAGCAACGACGCCCTCGTACGGCGCGAGCAGCATGTCGATCACCGTCGCGTTGGCCTGCGTGCCGCCCACCAGAAAAAACACGTCGGCATCGGGGGCCTGACAGGCCTCGCGGATAAGCTGCTTGGCACGCTCGGTATGTGCATCGGTACCGTATCCTGGCTGCGGCTCCATATTGGTGTCGACGAGCGCCTGCAGCACCGCCGGGTGTGCGCCGTGGGAATAATCGTTGTTAAACGCGAGCATGGCAATCCTCTCTTACCGGGTATCGGCCAGATGATTCAAACGGAGCTATTGTACGCCGCTGGGATAGGCAATGCGCGCGGCAAGGCACTCAAGTGCCAGCACCAGAGCAAAACCGCAGCTCACATCACTCAAAAAGTGCGCTCCGATCACGATGCGGCCAAACGCGACGAACGCCACAACCACAGCCGCCGTCCAAAAGACCACACGACGGCGCGACGGCTTTTCCTTAAAGGCCGCTGCGGGAAGCCCGGCGAGCATAAGGCCGATCGCCGCGTGCGCCGCGTGTCCGCTCGCAAACGACTTAAAGCCGTCCTTGACTACACCGGCGGCAATATAGGCCCGCTTGTCGGGGTTGCCGATCACCCACCACGGCTGAAACTCGAGCCCCGGCGTCACCTCGACCACGCGCATGCGCGGGCGCGACCACAGCGGCTTGACGATCACGTTGAGGATGATGGCCTGAGCGACCCACACGGCAAGCACCATGAGCGCCCAGCGTGTGAGCTCGTCGGGCTCGGTCGTGCGCGTGAGGCGATAGACGATAAGGTTGGCGACGATGACCAGCACAAACGTCAGCACCAACTGAGCCACGATGAGTTTGCCGCCAACCCTCAGGGACGAAACGATCTCGTAGCCGGTCAGGCCAACATTGACGAGGATGCCGAGCACGGCGAGCCATTTGCTCCCCCTGGAGTCGGGACGCACCGCGCGCACGAGCATAACGCCCGCGACGCTCGCCGTCAGCTCAAACGGCAGCTCGCCGGTCGCCTCGATAAAGCGGCCGTACACGCTGCCGATGTTGAACAGCGCGCTCGAGATCTGATAATCGAAGAAACTGCCCACGCCCAGGCAGAGGGCAAGGATAGCCGCGATAGCAGCGGCATCTTTTTTATAGATGTACCCGAACATGCTTTCCTTTCGATGGAACCAGATTGCCCAAATGGGGCGTTTACGGCGTCGACCCGTTAGTCATCGTCGGACGTGCCCAGCTGCTGCAGCAGCATGAGTGCCGCGGCCACGGGGCCGGTGCCGTCGTTGGCGTCGAGACCGCGACCCAGGCCGCTGCCCGCGCCGGCGCCCGCCTTGTAGGGCACCGACAGTTTGCGGCTCTTGGGGAAGTTTACCGCGCCATAGCGGGTCTTAAGCTCATAGGCCACCTTCTTGGGAACGTCGACGCCCAAAAACGTGATGCGACCGCCACTGAGCGTAACGCTCTCGAGCCCCAGGCGCTCGCCGCGAATGCGGATTCGCGCGCGATTGAACAGGTTGAGTCCCGCCAACGGCAGCTCGCCATGCGCGGCCTCGGTCTCTTCCTGCACCTCGTCGATGCTCTCCAGGTCCCCGGCCGCCGCAAGCTTACGGTATACGAGCACGCGCTGATCCACCGCCGGCAGGTACTCCTCGGACAAGAAGTAGTCGGCCGGCAGGTTGATGCCCACGCTCGCCGCCTCCACACCGGCATCGTCGTCGCCGCGCGCCTCGGCCACGGCCTGACCCAGCATCTGCGTAAACAGGTCAAAGCCCACGCTCGACAGGTTGCCGTGCTGCTCGGCGCCCATGAGCGAGCCGGCGCCGCGGATCTCCAGGTCGCGCATGGCGATGCGCATGCCGCTGCCCAGGTCCTGGAACTCGGAGAGTGCGGTCAGGCGTGCCGTAGCCTCCTCGGTGAGCGGCAGCTCGCCCGGGAACATAAAGTACGCGTAGGCTTGCGTGGAAGAACGGCCCACGCGGCCCTTGAGCTGGTAGAGCTGTGCCAGGCCCAAGCGCTGCGAATCCTCGATGATCAGCGTGTTGGCGGTCGCGTTGTCTATGCCGCTCTCCACGATGGTCGTGGCGATGAGCACGTCGATCTTTTTGGTCGCGAACTCGATCATCACGTCCTCGACCTCGCGCGGGCTCATCTTGCCGTGCGCCACGCCCACGCGCGCCTCGGGCGCGGCCTCGTGCACGCGTGCCACGGCGTCGTCGATGGTCTTGACGCGGTTGGACACGTAGTACACCTGGCCGCCGCGGCCCACCTCCAGGCGAATCGCCGCGCTCACCACGTCGGGGTCGTACTCCCCCACGTGCACGATCACGGGGCGGCGCCCGGTCGGTGGCGTGGTGATCAGGCTCATGTCGCGCACGCCGCTCGTGGCCATCTGCATGGTTCGCGGAATAGGCGTGGCCGAAAGCGTGAGCACGTCAATCTGCTCGCGCAGGTTCTTGAGCTGCTCCTTGTGCTGCACGCCAAAGCGCTGCTCCTCGTCGATGATCACCAAACCCAGGTTCTTGGGGTTCACATCGGCCGAAAGCAGGCGGTGCGTGCCAATGAGCACGTCGATCGTGCCCTCGGCAAACGCCTTGAGCGCGCGCTTCTGCTGCGCCGGCGTGCGAAAGCGGCTGAGCACCTCGACCTCGAGGCCAAACGGGGCAAAGCGCTCAAAGAAGGTCTCGTAGTGCTGTTGGGCCAGAATGGTCGTGGGGCAGAGCACCATGACCTGACGGCCGGAGTCCACGCACTTAAACGCCGCGCGCAGGGCGACCTCGGTCTTGCCAAAGCCCACGTCGCCGCACAGCAGGCGGTCCATGGGCTTGGGCGCCTCCATGTCGGCCTTAATATCGGCGATGGCCTCCAGCTGGTCGCGCGTCTCGTCGTAAGGAAAGCTCTCCTCCATCTCGATCTGCTCGGGCGTGTCGGGCGGGCAGGCGACACCGGTAATCGACGAACGGCGCGTATACAGATCGACCAGGTCAAACGCCAGCTTTTTGGCGTTCTTGCGCGCCTTGTTGGTGGCACGCGTCCAGTCGGCGGTGTTGAGCCTAGTCAGGCGCGGCTTGTCGCCGTCGGGACCAACATAGCGCGTGATGCGGTCGACCTGCTCGAGCGGCACGTAGAGCTTGTCGCCGTCGGCATATTCCAGCAAAAAGTAGTCGCGCTCCTTGCCGCCCACTTCCTGGCGCGCGATCTCGCTAAAGAGCGCGATGCCGTGGGTAGCGTGCACCACGTAGTCGCCCGGCTTAAACGGAAACGTGATCTGCGTAATGTCCACCTTGCGACGGCTGCGCGCGCGGTTGGCGTCCATGCGGGCATTGAGATCGGCGATCGAGAACACGGCTAGGTTGGCATCGGGCACCACCACGCCCTGCGGCAGGGCAGCATCCACAAAGGTCACGCGTCCGCGCGAGATGGTGGGTACGGCAGCACCGGCGGCAGCCTGGGCGGCGCCCGCCTCGAGCGAGCGGGCGTTGAGCGCGTCGGCCTTGCGCTCGCGAATTGCAGCATGGGCCTCCTGGCGGGCAGCACGGTCGGCAGAATCTGCCGCTGCCACGCGTACGCGCTCGCCAATGACGCCGGCGTTTTCGGGGGCGGCCGTCAGCGACTCCTCAAAGGTAATGCCCTCGTCGCCAAAGGTAAGCTCCATCGACTCGCGCGCTCCGCGGTCGGGAATGGCAAACACGCAGGCATAGCGCTTGCCCACGACTTCCTGAACACGCGTCATAAAGCGGTTGTCCGAGCCTGCGATAGCCGGCTGCTCAATCTTGAGCTCTGCCGTAACCGCACCGCCGGCGCGGATCAGGCTCACGTAGTTCAGGCGCTGCTGAGCACCAAAGTCGAGCTGCTGGGCGCGCACGTACAGGCCGTCCAAGCGGTCAATCCCCGCCTCGCCGGCGCGCGCCTCGATATCCTCGTAGGCACGCAGGCAGTCGTCGAACAGCGAGCGCGGCTCGGACAGAACCACAAGCGCCTTGCCGCTCACGTGCGCCAACGGGCTCACGGTCTGGCCGTACATCACCGGCAAAAAGCGGTCGAGCTCGGGTGTGACGATACGCGCATCAACCATCTCGAGCAGCGCCGCCAGCTTGCTGTCGCTCTGGCTTGCGCGATAGAGCGCCACGTGCATGTTGTGAACGGCTTCGTCGGTAAGCGCCAGCTCGCGGCACGGGAAGATCTCGATGCTGTCCTCGTTGCCGATGGTTTGGCCCGTAGAGCTCACCATACGGCGAATGCGATCAATTTCGTCGCCAAAGAACTCAATGCGCACGGGCGCTTTCTCTTGTGCGGGGAATACCTCGACGGTGTCGCCGTGCACGCGGAACAGGCCGGGTGCGTCGGCGGCGCCGGCATTGGTGTAGCCCATGCCCACCAGGCGCTGCGGCACTTCGTCAAAAGGAATCTCCTCGCCCACCGCAAAGGTCGTGGACTCCCAGTAGCGGCTCTCGACTGGCGGCACGCAACGCAGCAATGCACGGGCCGAGGCAACCATGATGCAGTTGTCCCCGCGCACGATACGCCCCAGAGCCTCGCAGCGCTGCGCCACCACGGCATCGTCGGGCGCCTGCTCGCGCCACGGATAGTCCTTGCGCTCGGGAAAGCGGCACACGTGCGCCAGGCCCACGTAGGCGGCAAGGCTGCGCGCGGCGCGATCGGCCGCGTCCTCGCCGCTCACAATGTAGACCGTAGGGCGCGGGCGGCGCGCAAACTGAGCAGCCGCCATAAGCGTGCGGCCCGACTGCGACACGGCCAGCGTCACATCCTCGCCGGCGTCGAGCCCGGCCTCGACGGTCTGCAAGGCCTCGGCAGTGTAGAGCTGCGCGGCTATACGGTGAATGAGCATGCTGTTCCTCCGGCATCGCAACGCCAAAAGCCCGCCGGGGCAAGCTCGGCGGGTCGTGCGTCAAAGATCATTGTTTGTCATGGTAGCGCATGGAGAGGACTCCAGCTCAAGCGTACGCCCAGCCCCGCAAAAAACGCCAGACGGACGAGCCGCTTGGCGTTATCAGAGTGAGCCATACGCCGAGTCTAATCGTAGACGCCCATTTTAAGCAGTGTGAAGGTCGGAGCGCCGTCACCCTGCGCGACGCGGACCGTACAAGTCTCGATACGGCCCCTAGATGCGTCCGCTTGAATTGCAGCGATGAACTGATCCTTTGGCAGGCCGTAGGTGCTCTCGGGGATGTCGGAAGGAAGTAACGAACCGCCAGCACTGTAGACCTCATAGGTGAGCTCGTAGATGTTATCGCCAAGGTCAGTCGCGCCCGTAACGATGGCACACGCTGGGTTGTAATTTCCCTGGCCGTATTCCTGCTTCAAATACAGGTACCCGTCATGTGCTTCGGCCGAATCAGGAATCGCCTGCCCCTCCGGCGTTCTGTCATACGTCATATCGGCATCGGAAAGCGTCAGGCCCGTCAAGCGGCTGAGTTCCCTATTGACCACATCAGTCGCCATACGCTGGCGATTACCGTTGTCATAGTCGCCTTTCTCGATTCGATACGGCGCGTTGTCAATAAAATGGCACCAGATAAACTTGACCAGCTTATATTTCTCGTCATCCGAAAGCCCATCAGTCGAATCGAAAGTACCCGTCTGATACCAGTCCCGATCGAAGTGCCCCTCCGTAAAGTTCGACAGAAACAGGTTTGCGGCGGCATAGGTTGCCTGGTCATTGAGGTCGACCTTTACGCTGCTGCCCGTCTGCTCGGGCCCTTCCGCCTCGTCCTCGTCGGCGGCAGGCTTCTTCTTGGCGCTTCCCTGGTCCTCACGCTCGGCCGAACCCTCGTCGGACCCCAGCACCGTAATCTGCGACGAGTTGCCCTGCCCAAGCGGACCCAGTACGCCGGTCAGCGCCAGGGCGGCACCGCCGGCAACGAGCACGCCCGCCACGCACATGCCGACAATCACCGCGCGCTTATGCGACTTCTTCTGCACGGGAGGCATCCCTGCCGCCGGCATCGGTGCGGGCTCGGCGGGCGCGGCAGCCGGGGAGGCAACGCCGATGCGCGCCCCGCAGTTCGTGCAATATTCAGTTCCATCGGGCATCTCGGAACCACACTTGGTGCAAAACATATTCGAGCATCCCCTCACAACAAACGGCATCTGTCGCCATCATATTGAGCCTTCGCGGCCCAAATGTGTTGCGCAACATTGGCCACAGCCTTCGGACGCCGGCAAAACGCGGTAGCCCCTACCCCGTCACGCGCACGCTGGGGCACAAATCCGCCAGCGGGCACTCGTCGCACTTGGGCTTACGGGCATCGCAGATCTCGCGGCCAAAGGTGATCCACTGGTGGTTGACCGACTCCCAATACTCGTGCGGCAAGATCTTGAGCAGATCCTGCTCGGTCTTGAGCGGCTCTTTGGCGTGCGTCTTGGGACTCAGCATCAGACGGTGCGCGATGCGGTTGACGTGCGTATCGACCGCGATGCCCTCGACAATGCCAAACCCCACGTTGAGCACGATGTTCGCCGTCTTGCGCCCAACGCCCGGCAGCTTGACAAGCTCCTTCATGTCGGCCGGCACCTCGCCGCCGTAATCGGCGACGATCATCTGCGCGGCCTCAACGGCGTGCTTGGCCTTGCTCTTATAGAAGCCGAGCGACTTAATGGTATCTGCCACATCGGCAACGCTCGCCCCCGCCATGGCCTCGGGCGTGGGCCACTGGGAAAACAGCTTCGGCGTCACCTTGTTGACCTGCGCGTCGGTCGTCTGCGCCGAGAGCAACACCGCTATGAGCAGCCTATAGGGATTCTCGTGGTCCAAAAAACACTCAACCGGGCCATAGCGACGGTTAAGGCGCTCGCACACCTCAACGGCGCGCTCGCGCTTGGCGGCATTGGTCTCGCGTGGCATAACGACTCCTCGGATCAGCGGCATAACTTACCTATGGGCACGATTGTCCCACGTATGGGGTCTTTACGCCTCCAAAAATGCGCCGGTCTGGCGGCCCCACAAGCTTGCGTACTCGCCGCCTGCCTCGACAAGCTGCGCATGCGTACCGTCCTCGACAATCTCGCCGTCCGCCAGCACCACGATGCGGTCGAGCGCCGCCACGGTGGACAGGCGATGTGCCACCACAATGGAGGTGCGGCCGCGCATCAGGTTCTCAAGCGCCTCCTGCACCAGCGCCTCGGACTCACTGTCCAGGGCAGAGGTCGCCTCGTCGAGCACCAGAATCGGCGCGTCGGTGAGGATGGCACGGGCGATGGCCACGCGCTGGCGCTGACCGCCCGAAAGCTTAACGCCGCGCTCGCCCACCATGGTGTCAAAGCCCCGGGGCAGGCGGTCGATAAACTCCAGGGCATTGGCCAAGCGGGCCGCCTCACGGATCTGTTCGTCGGTGGCGTCGGGGCGGCCGTAGGCGATGTTCTCGCGAATGGAGCGGTGAAACAGCAGCGCCTCCTGCGGCACGTAGGCAACCTGGCGGCGCAGGCTCTGCTGCGTGCAGCGCGAGACATCCTGACCGTCCACGAGTACGCGACCGCCCTGTACGTCGTCCAGGCGCAGCAGCAACTTGGTGAGCGTCGTCTTGCCCGAGCCCGATTTGCCCACCAGGCCCACGCGCTGACCCGCCGCCACATGGAGCGTCAGGTCGTCGAACACGCTCTCGCCCGCCGCGGCGTCACGGTATGCAAAGTTCAGGTGCTCAAAATCAATCGCGCCCTCGCCCACCTTGAGCTCGGGAGCGTTCTCGTCGTCTGCCACCAGACGCGGCTCGTCCAGCACGCGCGTCATCTCGGCCGCATCGCCCAGCGCGCGGTTAATGCGCTGCATCATGGAGCTTACGTAGTTCAGACGCATGGTGAGGTTGTACGTATAGGTAAAGATCATGACGAGCGAGCCGGCCGAGATGCCAAACCACGCGTTGCCGCCCACGACGAACACGCTCACCACGGCCATGGTGATGACGATAAGGCCCGAGGTCGTAAAGTTGCGTTGCATCATGGCGTGCATCGAAACCGTTTCGGCGTCGCGCGCGGCGCGGTCGGCGCTATCGAACAGGTCGCGCTCAAAGTCTTCGCGCCCGCAGGTCTTGACGGCCAGGATGTTCGTGACCGCGTCGGAAAGCACGCCCGACAGTTTGTTCTGCGCGGCGGACGTCGCGGCCGAAAGCGGCATGATGCGCTTATACATGAGCCAGACAAACGAGATGTAGACGACCATAATGCCCACCAGGATCACGGTAAACGTCGGCACCACCGGAGCGAGCGCCGCCACCGTGCAGACAACCGAGGTGATAGTGGGAATGAGCGAATACACCGTCACGTCCACCAACCCCGTGTAGCCGCTCATAAAACGGCTCGTCTGGCTCACAAGCGATCCACCAAAACGGCTGGTGTGGAATGTCATGGATTGATTGGAGAGCGTGTCGAAGCACAGGCGCGCCAAGTGATAGTTACCCGCAATCTCGAGCTTGTAGACGGTGTAGTCCTGCAGCTTGGAGAGGATTTGGCCCACTAGGTTAACGAGCACGAGCGCCAGAATGTAGGGGCCAAAGACCTCAAACACCCGGTCGCCCGCCACGGGGCCGGCCTGGACGCGGTCGACGATAAGCGCCATCACGTAGGTGTTGGCAAACGTGAGCAAAAAGATGTAGCCCGCCGACGAGAACACCGAGAGAAAGACGATCAGCGGCTGCGTGCGCGTAACGTCCCAGAAACGCTGTAGCGTGCGGCGCACGGTTGAGCGTTTGAGCGGACTGGTGCTTCTCTGTGACATGGGCTTCCTTTCACATATGGCGGGGCTAAACGTCATTGTTGCATACTAAAGCGCACTTCAGGCAAGCACGATGCGAAAAGCAGCGGGGCGCCCGCGTTTGCGCCGGCGCCCCACCGTCTTGTTGTAATTATTCCTCGTCTTCTTGGTCTGTGGGAAGGCCCGCGGGCGTGAGTCCCAAGATCTCATCAGCTTGGTCGGCGTCTTCCAGCGCGTCGATGTCCTTGAGTTTGCGCTCCATGACGTTGGTGCGCGTGGTGATGATGCCCTCGACCGTCTTTCCCGCGGTCTCGATTTGCTGCTGGGCGCGGCGCAGCGCCGCCTGATAGCGCGGCAGCTCGGCCTTGACGGCAGAAAGCACGCGCAGCACGTCATCGGTGCGTTTTTGCAGCCTAAACGTTTGGTAGCTCATCTGCAGGCTGTTGAGGATAGCCGCCATGGTGCTAGGGCCGGCAACGTTGACGTGATAGTCGCGGCCCAGGGTCTCGATAAGTCCCGGACGACTGACAACCTCGGCGTACAGCCCCTCAAACGGCACGAACATAATGCCAAAGTTGGTCGTTGCCGGCACACTCAGGTACTTTTCGCAGATGTCCTTGGCCTCGCGCTTGACCATGGCGTCGAGCGTCTTACGCGCAGCGGCGACGGCCTCAGCGTCACCCGACTCTTGGGCGTCGAGCAGATGCTCGTACGCATCGCCCGGGAATTTGGAGTCGATCGGCAGCAGCACGGGATCGCCCTCGTCTACCGGCAGCTTGACGGCAAACTCAACGCGCTCCGAGGCGCCGGGCTTGGTGGCGACGTTTTCCAGATACTGGTCGGGCGTAAGGATGTCCGCCAGGATTGCACCCAGCTGCACCTCGCCCAAAATGCCACGCGCCTTTACGTTGCCCAGCACGCGCTTAAGGTCGCCCACGCCGGTGGCGATGGACTGCATGTCGCCCAGGCCCTTGTACACGGCCTCGAGCTGGTCGCTCACCTGCTTAAACGATGCCGACAGGCGATCGTTGAGCGTGCGGGAGAGCTTCTCGTCCACCGTCGCGCGCATCTGATCGAGTTGCACGTTGTTATCTTTGCGGATAGCACCCAGCTGGGCATCGACCGTCTCGCGCACCTTGTCCAGGCGGTGCTCGATGCCCTCGCGGTTGGCACCGAGTTGTTGGGCCGTCTCGCGGCGCAGGTCATCCATCCGGTCACCAGCTTGCGAAAACTCGCGTGCGATGTTCAGGTAACGTTGCTGCTCCACGGCCGCATCTGTCGTCTGCTGCTGCGCGATGGCATTGGCCGTGCGGCGGGTTTCTGCCAGCGCGACGTTCAGGGCATCGAGCGCGTTGTTGGCCTGCTCGAGTGCCGCCAGCGCCTCCGCACCGCCATCGCTGCGCTCTCGCAGCTCGGCGCGAAGGCCCTTGAGCTGCAGGGCGCAAGCCACAGCCACTCCTACCGCTACCAAGGCGATCACGACCAGCACAATATCAACAGCAGACATAGACTCCGCCCAACAAACCCAATCGATCATCAAACAAAACCGCGATCAATCTTACCCTGTCATATGCAGCGCGTGGCCGGCGGCGCATCAAGTTACCTTTGCGCTATGAATACTGGCACGCTAACTCTCCCAGCCGGCGCGGATGGTTGTTACGACATCGCCCAGGCGCTGGCCGAGAGCTGTCAAATGTTGGAGCACTTCGCTGGGCGAGGCGCCGTTGAGAATGCACGTGAGGGCATATGAGGCCAAGAAGATTGCCGCGAGTCCCAACGGGATCAGCACGATCATCGCCAGCGTACGCAGGCGCTGGGCCCAGCGACGGCGACGCGCACGACGCTTGTCGAACGCAAGCTCCTGCGCATATGAATCTTGCTGTACGGAATAGGCTCCTGGGTCCACCTCACCCGCAGGCGATACCGCGGGCGCGGCGTTTTGCGCAGGAGGCTGGACGGCTGCCCCTTGCATTTGCATCTCCATAAGCCGCTGCTGTTGGCGCAGCATGCGCTCGGCTTGTTGCTGCGGGGTCTCAAGAAACAGATCCATGTTGGCCTCCTCAATAGGAGCATTCGATGCTTGCGCCCAGCATCCCGCACCATCGCGGCCGCGGCAATGAAATCCGCGGCAATAGCCGCAAAGATTCTTTTGTCAGAAAACTGTCGAAAAGTTCAACAACTCCCCTACCAGCACTTTCTTTGAGCTTTTTTCGCCAGCAATCTTTTGCCCTCTCGCCCTTGCGCCATCCGACCAAAACCTAACCAAAAGCTTGACGGAAATTGTGAAGACAGGGACCCCACACAAAAACGTGCCGCCCCAAAAGGGGCGGCACGCAAACTTCTAATCAGCTTTTCTGTAGCGAGCACGCAACGACCCAACGCCGGGGCGCGGGGAGGGAGGCCGGATTGCCTTCCCTCAACGCGACCCTGCGAAGCCGTGAGCGGGGAGGGAAGGCAATCCGGCCTCCCGCCCCGCGCTCCGCAGCAGCCAGCGCCAAGCGCTAGTAGTTCACCACCTGCTCCTCAAAGTACGCCTTGGGATGGTTGCAAACCGGGCACACCTCGGGCGCCTTGGCACCAACATGCAGGTGCCCGCAGTTCAGGCACTTCCACACCTTTACGCCCTCGCGCTCAAACACCTCGCCCGATTCAATGCGCTCGACGAGCTTGTTATAGCGCTCCTCGTGAGCCTTCTCGACAGCGCCAACGCCACGGAACTTCGCGGCAATCTCGTCAAAACCCTCCTCTTCGGCGGTCTTGGCGAACTCGTCATACATCGTGGTCCACTCGTAGTTCTCGCCCGCGGCGGCATCGCGCAGGTTGTCCAGCGTATCCGGAACAGCACCGTCGTGCAGGTACTTAAACCACAGCTTGGCATGCTCGGACTCGTTGCCCGCCGTCTCTGCAAAGATATTCGAAATCTGAACGTAGCCGTCCTTTTTGGCCTTGGATGCATAGTAACGATACTTGGTGTGCGCCTGGGACTCACCGGCAAAAGCGGTCTCGAGGTTCTTCTTGGTTTGAGAATTCTCAAAATCCATAGGTGTACTTCCCTTCAATACGCGCCGCCCATAGACTTTGAGCGGCATTGCCTTTAGGATACCCTCATGCCGAGAATCTAAACCTTACTATCCTGTTCTGCAAATTCGCGTCATCACACACTCAGCCAGCGCTCGCCTTCGGCACGACAAAAGCCTTCGCGCTCCAGGTCGGCAAGAATGCCCGCAATAAAATCGCAACCAACCGGTTCGCGACCCGCTGCGGCCTCCATCTTGTTAACGCCTGCAACAGCTTCAACAAGCGTTATGCCCGCCTGCTGTCCGTCGCGAGCTGCAAGCAGCATGCGCACGATATGGGCACGCTTTTGCCGACGCGAGCCCTCAAACTTGGACTGGCGGCTGTAGCCCGCCGAGCGCCTAGACGGATTGGGCAGCGTCTTTTTGAGATACGCGCCGTAATCCAGCAGCGCGTAATACCACGCGCGCGGCGTATCGGCATCGTCGAGCGGCACGGCAAAGGGAGCGACCTCATCCGCCGCCGCACCGGGCGCCGCCGGGCAGGCCGCCTGGATCAACGGCACCAGCTCGCGATCGGGAACAGACGGAACGTCAGGAAAAAAGTGATGCAAAAAGACCGTGCGCACATTGGTCTCCAGGTACACTCCCGGAAGATCAAACGCAAACGACCGAATGCCCTGCGCCGTTGCGGGCCCAATACCGGGCAGCGCGACCAGGTCGCGTGTATCACGCGGAAACTCCCCATCCCAGTCCTCCACGAGTCGCTGCGCGGCCTTATGGAGCGCCAAAGCACGGCGGTTGTAGCCCATGCCCTGCCAAGCGTCCAAAACATCAGAAGGAGCGGCCTGGGCGAGAGAATGCACGGTCGGAAAGCGGTCGAGCCATGCCGGCATGCGCGTCTCTACGCGTGGAACCTGCGTCTGCTGCAGCATGACCTCGGAAAGCCAGATGATGTACGGGTCGCGTGTGCGGCGCCACGGAAGGTCGCGATAACGCAGAACCCCTTCCGAACGAATCATCGAACGAAAGGGGTCCTGAATCATAGCTATGCTCCTTATGCGGCGCTACTCCTCCCGGCAAGCACACGCGCAAACGGCATACTCGGGAAAGGCGTCGCGGTCGGCGAACTTGGGATCGACGGCGGGGAACTGGCGGCGAGCGACGACATCGTCCAGCGAAACGGAATCGAGGTAGTCACGCATCAGCGCCTGGGCCCCAGCCCACAGGGGATGATAGCAGCACGTGCCCCTGCGCGCACAGTCGCCATCGAGTGCCGTGCAATCATTCATAACCATAGGGCCCTGAACGGCCTCGACGACCTGACGGATAGTGACCTCGCTCGGGTTGACCTTAAGACGCATACCGCCGTGGACGCCACGCAGGCTCTCCACAATACCGGCCTGAACCAAACCGTGTTGGATCGAACGGGCAAACGAATACGGAACATTGACCTCTTCGGCAGCAGTGCGAACAGAAAGCAACCGCTCCGGCTCCTCGGCAAGCATCGCAAGCATGCGGAGGGCATAATCAGTCTTCCTCGATATGTCCATGTTTCCCCTTTCAAGGAATACGAACAGCTCGAACGGGCTCCGGGGCCGAGCTTACGTCGAGACGCTAAATAACCGCCGGGACAACCAAATAGTGAACTAGATGTCCGCTGAAGGTCGAATCCAAAGCAAATTGCATCAGATTAGGCCTGCAGTGGAATTTAGTATAACCTAACCCCCCTGTTTCGTTGAACGAGTGTTGCGCAACAAACCCCCCCCGTTTAAACCGATATACTTAATTCATTTCCGCATTTCGGAAACAAGGAGCAGAATGAAAGGGACGGCCGAGCGGTTGTCCTATTAAACGCAAAAAGCCACGTCCGAAGACGTGGCTTTAATTGCGTTGGCGGGAAGTACGGGGCTCGAACCCGCGACCTCCGACGTGACAGGCCGGCGCTCTAACCAAACTGAGCTAACTCCCCAGGCAGTCGTTCGCGTTTGTTTCCGCTCGCGTGCGCTGCGGGGATTAGTATACACAGAAGTCTGTTCGCCGCGCAACAACTTTTTTGAAAATATTTTTTGGGTCCCTCCGGGAGGGTCTCCGGGGCCGGCTGGCGCGGGTTAAGTTTGCTGCTCTACAGTCCTGCGCAAGACGGAAAGCACATTAAGTGCTTTCCTTTGCGTGCGGAACTCGCGACAAACGTAACCCGCGCCAGCCGGCCCCGGAGACCCTCCCTGCCGTCACTATGTTCAACCAGTTTTGCGGGCGTGCGCCGCTGCGCGGCTAGCCCGCGTGCTCCTCGGCGGGGTTGGTCTGATTGTTCTTGTTGAAGCTCGGCCTTTGGCTCAAATGGAAACGGGAGATGCATTGTGCATCCCCCGTTTTTGTTGCGGTTAATCTAAGTCAATAAACTTGACGCTTAAGACCTTGCCGTCCTTGACGAGCATTCTGGCCATGGTGGGGCCTCGGGTGCCTCTGGGGTAGCTAGCACTGCCGGGGTTGAGGACCAAGCAGCGGCCTACTTGAGTTTCTTTGGTTACGTGAGTGTGACCGTTGATGGCTACGTCCACGGATCCCACCGGGAGGTCTTCGCGGTAGTGGGCTACGGCAAACTTAAGGCCCTCGTAGCTAAAGAGCGCCAGACGGTCCACTTCGGGGCCGTAATCACGGTAGTAGTCGTTATTGCCCAGAACCGCTCGCACGGGGGCAATGGTTCGCAGATGTTCGTAGTCCATCTCCGACGTAAGATCGCCGGCATGGATAATCAGGTCCGCGCCGCTCAACTCATTTAAAAGCGCGGGCGACAGATAACCGTGGGTGTCCGAGATGATGTCGATGCGCTTGGCGCTTGCACTGTTCATGGGATCCCTTCCGCAAAACGATTTGGTGTATTCATACAAAAAGCCCCGCGGCTCCGCAGACGATTTTGGTCTACAGGGCTGCGGGGCCGGTGTACTAGAGGCTCAGGGCCTTCTTGAGCGGTACGACGCGACGGCGCGAAACCGGTACGCGTTCGTCGACGCCCGTAATGCCCAGCTGGATAGCGCCCGAGGGAACCGTCTCGACGTCGGTAACACACGCCAAGTTAACGATATAGCGGCGGTGAACGCGGAAGAAGCCAAAATCACAGAGCTTGGCCTCGAACTGTGCCAGCGAGGTCGTCGACAAAAAACGGTCATCGACGGTATAGATACAGGAGTAATCGTCCTTGGCCATAATGAAGCGAATGTCGTCCACGGGGATGAGCACCTTGCGGCCGCCCTTCTCCACCGGGATGCGCTCGATGGTCACCTTGCTGTCCGCAACGGGCTTCGTGCGCTGCATGACCTTCTCGATTGCACGATCCAGGCGGGCTTCCTCTACCGGCTTCATCAGATAGTCGACGGCATCCACATCAAACGCCTCAACCGCATGATCGCTGTACGCGGTCACAAACACGATCGCCGGCGGATTCTTAAGCTTATGCAGCGCCTCGGCAAGTTGCAGACCCGAAGCGCCAGGCATCGAAATATCGAGGAACACGACATCAACGCGACTCTCCATAAGCATCTCGATGGCGGAGCGAACGCTCGACGCTTCTGTGATCGTGCCGATCTTGCCCGTCTGCTCGAGCAAGAAGCGAAGTTCCGAACGGGCCGGGGCCTCATCATCCACAATCATCGCACGCAGCATGGGGATAAAACCTTTCGTCAACAAACTACATCGGGCATACGCCAACCGGCGTTAAGCCCGTGACCAATTATTCTACTCTTGAATGTCGAAGATGCTCTCCGACAAATCGAGATGTAGGAGCACTTTAGCGCCCTTACCCGGCGCCGATTCGACGCGCGTATAGGAGTGCGGCCCATAAAAGCGATGAATGCGCTCCGAAATATTGTGCATGGCAACGCCGGCGCCGCCACCCTGCGGGGAGTTGGCGTCGGGACGGGCAGAGCGCTCGTCAAACAGTCTGGCAGCGATGCCCTCGTCCATGCCCACACCGTCATCGGCCACCGAAATCAAAATCGCATCGTCACCATCCCTGCGCACCGTCACGTCAATCTTCAGCGCACTGGCATCACCCATGCCGTGACGCACGGCGTTCTCGACAATCGGTTGGATCACAAATGCCGGAACCAGCGTGTCCTCGACGTCCTCGGACACGTCAAAGGTCGCCAGCACGCGATCCTCGCCAAAGCGCGCCTTCTCAAACGTCAGGTAGCGCTTGGTCTGTGCGACCTCGCGCGACACGGGAATGAGCGAGCCCGAATTGTCGAGCGTTGCGCGATAGAACGAGGAGAACTCGCGCAGCAGCTCGCGGGCGCGCAGCGGGTCGGTACGCGTAAACGATGCGATGGTGTTGAGCGTGTTGAACAGGAAGTGCGGGTTAATCTGCGCCTGCAGGGCACGCACCTCGGCACGGGCCGTGAGCTCCTTTTGCACCTCGAGCTCGTGAATGGCGAGCTGCGTGGACAGGATTTCGGCAAAACCCGAGGCGAGCGCATACTGGGTACGGTCAACGGCACGCGGGGTCTTGTAATAGAACTTGAGCGTGCCGACGGTGCGGTCGCCCACCTTGATGGGTGCGATGATGCCAGCGGGGACCTGGTTGTGTGAGCCATCCGAACCCACCACGTCCACCACACGGTTGAACGACTGGACGATACCGTGTTCGATGACGTAGCGCGTGACGAGCGTACGAATGGGAGAATTGGGCAGCAGCTTTTCCTCAAACTCGCCCGCGCAGGCCAGTACGTTGCTCTCGTCGGTAACGGCAACTGTCATGGCGCGTGTCTCGGGCAAAATGCGCTGGCACACCAGACGTGCTGACTCCTGCGTCAGACCGCCTTTAATGTCCTCGAGCATGGCCGAGGCCACCGAGAGCGTCTCCTCGGTGTACTGCGAGCGAACCGAATCGGGATTGAGCGTCAAAAAGAAAAAGATACACAGGAAGATGCATAGCAGCGTACAGGCGACCACGGTCGCGATTGGATCGATTCCAGTCGCCAGGGCAAAAACAAAGTACACCAGCACACAAATGGCGCAGGATACGGCAATGATGCGAAAGATTGACATTGAACTATCGCGCTGGGCGCGGCGGTCGATCATTCAGTCCCCTCCAGGATGCTGGTCAGCTGGGCGTCACGCCAGAGCCCATCCATAATCTTGGGCCAGAAGCTCTGGAAACGCAGGTAGCTTGCGGCGTTTTGGCGTGCGTAGGTCCTGGCCTCGTCAATACCGTGGCGCCAAATGCGTAGGTATCCCTCGTGCTCGCGGGTAAAAATGCTGCGGACCATGGCAGTCTTACGCACGCGATCGTCAAGCTCGCGCGAAATCCACGGGCCCGGATAGGGCATGAGAGACGCGGCTGTAACGGGAATGAGCTCTTTCTGATGCGCGGCAAACGTTAGCTTGGCACGTTCGTAGTACCAACGGTACACGTCCTGCATAAAGCGCGGCGAGCGTTTCTCGGACTCGGGCGGTAGATGGCGTACGGTCCACTCGTTATCAAACCATACGTCGTAGCCAAATATGCGCATATTAAAGAGGTAGTCCAGGTCCTCGCCACGAGTGATAAACGGGTCAAATGCCACGCGGGTAAAGGCGCGGGCATGGAGGGCCATAAGGCCGCCGCACACATAGTTTGAACGCGAAATACGGGTGCCCGAGAGCGCCTTTTTCATCCAGCGATTGAACTCAATACGCTTGGTCCACCAACGGTGGCAGATGCCCACCTTGTCCGTGGGGGCCAGCGGCGATCCTTCTCGATCGTAAAAGTAGCCGCTCTTAACCAAGATTGGCAGGCCCTGACGCGTCTGCTGCCCCAACGCGTAAGTCGCGCGTTTCATAAAGTCGGCATCGATGACAGTCTCGTCGTCATCCAAAAAGATGACGGCATCGTGACCCAGCACGGCGGCACAGGCAAGTCCCATATTGCGGATGGCGCCATAGCCGCGCAGGCTCACGCATTCTCCCGAACCCTTGGGCGCAATCTGCGCTACGCGGTCGGCGATACGCGATGCCTGGGTATTGGTGACTACGGTAACTTTGAGCGTAGGGTGCGCGTCGACGATTTCGCGTACGCGCTTCGACACATCCGCCGTGGCCGAGATGGGACAGACCACCAAAAGGATGATTCGCGGAATATCGCGTACCTGCTCGAGCGAAGCAAGACAGCGATCGAGCTCGGGATTGGCGGCGTTGAGCTTCGTCGAGTGGTCATAGACACCGGGAGCGTTTGCATGGGCATCATCGCCCGCCCAATATGTTGGAATCACAACCGTGGCGTTCATGCCTTCCCTCCCTGCAACACAAAAACGAGGCGCCGCCAAACACAGGCGACGCCCCGCGACCTAGCTGATTCCATCATACCCACTTGGGCAAATCATTGCTCGCAAGTCGCAATGTTTATTGCGGATAACCCCAAAAGAGTACCGCGGACAGGCACAATATCCGCTCGCTCCTATGCGGCATGCTCTGCCGCTCGAGTCATGCGAGACAGGCGGGCCAGCAGCATAAAGCCAACGATCAGCAGCACAGCAATGGAAAGAACGCCCAGCGACGGGTTGCCGGTCAGCGAGGTGACGACCGACACCAGAAAGGTGCCCATAACGCTTGCATAGCGCCCAAAGATGTCAAAGAAGCCGTAGTACTCGTTGGACTTTTCCTTGGGGATGATGCGGCCAAAGTAGCTACGGCTGAGTGCCTGCACGCCACCCTGGAACAGGCCGACCATAATGGCAAGCACCCAGAATTCAAAGGCGGTCTTGAGGAAAAACGCGGCGAACAGCACAATGCCCATGTAGGCGGCGACCGCCACCAGGATCATGTTGAGCGTGCCCACGCGTCCGGCGAGCTTGCCGTAGATGATGGCGGACGGAAAGGCCACGAACTGTGTAACGAGCAGGGCCAGTACCAGCTGGGTCGAGTCGATGCCCAGAGCCGAACCGTAGCTGGTTGCCATGGAAATGACCGTGTGTACACCGTCGATGTAGAAGAAGAACGCGATCATGTAGACCAGCACGGTCTTGTTGTGGGCGATCTCGCGCATGGTGTGTACGACCTCGGAGAACACGCCGCCCACGATGTGGCCGATGGTGTCCTCGGGACCGCGCTCACGACCGTACTTTTGCTTATAGGTGCGAATGAGCGGCAGGGTAAAGATGAGCCACCAGGCACCAGTGATGACAAACGACAGACGCGTTGCCAGCATGGTGGGGACGCCAAGAGCGGGACCACCCATGATGAGCGCCAGGCAGATGATGAACGGCACGGTGGAACCGATGTAGCCCCAGGCATAGCCCGAGCTGGACACGGCGTCCATGCGCTCGTCAGTGGTAATGTCGGGCAGCATGGCGTCATAGAACGTCATAGAAGAGTTAAGGCCGATGGTGCACAGCACGTACACGGCCAAAAATGCCATGGCGGACATTGGGATAGCCTGCGCCAGGCAAAGCACCAAGCCCGTGAGGAAGAAGCCCAAGAAAAACTTGATCTTGTTGCCGGCGTAATCGGCAAGCGCGCCCAGAATGGGCATGAGCATGGCAATGACCAGCGAGGCAATCGTCTGCGCGCTACCCCAAGCGACCACCAGGTCGGCCGAGGAAGCACCGGTATTGATGGCGTTAAAGTAGATGGGCACCACCGAAGTGTTGAGCAACACGAGGGCCGAATTGCCCACATCGTACATAACCCAGTTACGCTCGAGCTTGGTGTATTTCATGGACAGGGACCCTTCGTGTTCGCCCGATATGCAGCTAGTTCATCGTACCCCAATTGTCCAGAACCGCCGGTAAGGATTCGGCAAAGGGGGCACGCACGGGCCCTATTCCTCGCGGTCGAACTCTTCGTCAGCGCCGAGCACGCGACCGCTGTAATTGACGTGGTTGGTCACGGCCTCCATATCGCCGGTCTCGATAAAGCGGGTGACCGTGCACTCGTAATCGACCAGCGCGCGGTCAAAGACCTCGGGGAAGCTCTCGTTCGAGACCTCATCGGTAAAGGGATTCTTCCACGTCAGATGGCCCAGATTGCCGGTGCGCTCGGGCGGCTCGGTCGTCACGCGGTGAGCAAGGCCATCGAGCAGGGAGTAGTCGTGCACCAAGCCCTCAACCAGCGAGATCGCGCGCGTCTTTGCGGAGCCGGCCGGCTCAATCGCGCGGTAAAGTCGCTGCATGTCGGCAACGGCGGCACCGTACTCCCCCGCTGGGATATCGATACCGTACACACGCCCGGCAACATAGCTCATCAGCACGCCGGCCACACGATTGATGCGGTCGGTGGTGACGATCTCGCCCGCCGGCGGATAGTCCTCGACCGTGGCCCCATCGCGCTTGAGCTGCAGCATCAACACGTCCAGGTCACTTTCGAGCACCGCATGGACCTGGCTGCCCGAATCCCCCAGCTCGGGATCGGACTCGACAATGCCAAACTGCTGCTCGTAGACAAAGGGGTGGGCATTACGGTCGAGCACGTAGTGCGACAGCAGGCCCAGCGCAAAGGCGCGGCCCAAGTTGGCATCGCGCGGGAGCAGATGGGACACGCCGTCGCGCAGGCACGAGAACTGGCGCGACATGCGCGAGCGATGCATGGCCTGCGCCAGCAGCGTGCAGTCGGAAACGCGCGGCGTCAGGATGTGGAAGAAAAACGGGTCGGGACCCTGGTTGCCCAGGATAAAGGCAATGCGTTCCTCGTCGGACGTAATGACGCCCTGCGGCAGACGATCGATGCTTTCCTCGCCAAACAGATGATGCGTAATAAGCGCAGGCATAATGATCCTTTCGATTTCATTCGATGTCACCCATTATGCCCACCGCGCGCCCATGCCAAACCTGCGTCGGCAAACGATGGCATGCGGACCGTCTACACAAGCCCCAGGCGCGCCTTAACCTCGGCAGCGCGACGACGGGACACGGGCACCGTCGAGGTTACGCGATCGAGCCTGAGTTCCATAAGACCCGTAGAACCGATCTCGACATTGTGCACGTCTTCCAAATTGACCAGATAGCTGCGGTGGACACGGATAAAGCCCTCGGAGGCCAGGCGCCGCTCGAGCGATGAAATCGACTCATTGATCAGATATGTTCCCTCGGCGCAGACGGCGTTGCAAAAATCGGCGCGCGCCTCAAAGTAGCAGACATCCGCCACGGGAATGAACACCTTTTTACCCCCACGATCCACCGTCAGGCGCAAAGGCTGGCGCGGAGCATGGACGACACGGCGAGCGCCCAGGGCGGTCTCGATCTTATCGAGCGCCTTTGACAGGCGAGCATCCTCGACCGGCTTTACGATGTAATCGACGGCATCGAGGTTATAGGCATCGGCCGCATACTCGGCAAATGCCGTCACAAACACCACGACCGGCGGTGTCTTTAAGTTCTGAAGCGTCTCGGCAAGCTCAATTCCCGAGCGACCGGGCATGGTAATGTCTAAAAACAGCACGTCGGGCTTGTTCGACAGAATCGATTCCACGGCTTCGGTGACATTGCCCGCCTCGGCAATCTGGCCCACACGCGCATCCTTTTCCAACAGATAACGTAGCTCAGCCCTAATTGGAGGCTCGTCATCAACCACCAAGATGTTCCAGCCTTCGGACATATGCGCTTCCCCTCTTTTTTCTCTCAATCCAACCGCGCGCTACACCGTTAGCGGCGCCGGCTCATGCGGCTCGCCGTTCAACTCAACGATGACCTGCGTTCCCACGCCCTCCTGGGACTTCACGCGCATGCCGGAATCTTCTCCGTAAAAGAAATGGATGCGCTGAAGCACGTTGAAGAGCGCCAGGCCGCAACCTCGCTTGACGGAGCCGTCGGCGGTAATGCTTTCGGGCTCCTCTCGGCGATGCTGCTCAAACAGATGCGCGCAGACTTCTTCGCTCATACCGATGCCGTCATCTTCGACGATGATCTCCAAGCCGTCATCGGTCTCAAAAGCCCTAACACGAATGGAAAGCGGCTCGGTCTCGCGCTGCGCATGCTTGATGCAGTTTTCGAGCAGCGGCTGCAAGATAAACGGCGGCACCAGGCTGTCGCGCACCTCAAAGTCGATGTCGACCGAAACGCGCAGACGGCCGTCGCCATACCGGGCCTGCATAAGATTGATATAACGGGTGCCCTGCTCCACCTCGTGCTCGAGCGTGGTGAGCGTATCGGAGTCAGAAAGCGTCTGACGATAGTAGTTGGAAAAGTCGATCAGCAGCGATCGCGCCTTGTCGGGCTCGGTTCGAACGAGCGAAACGATCGTGCTAATGGTATTGAATAGAAAATGCGGATCGACCTGCGACTGCAGAGCGCGGAGCTCAACGCGGGCCGTGAGCTCATCCTGGCGCTCGAGCTCAAAGCTGGCGAGCTGCGTGGAAATGAGATCGGCGAAACCCGAGGCAAGCGCCGTCTGGCGCATATCGATGCTGCTCAGGCGGGGGTAATACAGCTCGAGTGTGCCCACGCAATGACCACGCACGCTAAGCGGCGCGACAATACCGGCACGCAGACGGGGAAAATAGCCGCCCGTCTCATTGGAGGCATCACGCGAAAACACGCTCTGCTCGCCCGTCTCAATCACGTTGAGCGTGGTCTTGAGCACTACCGGGGTTCCGGCAGGGCACTTTGCCGAGTCCTCGCCCCAGCTTGCCAGCACCTGCCTGCCGTCAGTAAAGCAGATGGCAGAAGCGATGGTCTCGGACAGGATGATTTTAGAGGCACCCAGGGCCGCTTCGGGCGTAAGGCCGCGCGACGTGTAGGCAAATATTTTTGATGCGATGGCGAGCGTGCGGTCGGTTGCGCTCGATGTGAGGTCATCGGGGACCACAAAGACATACGAGAAGAAGAAGCACAGCATGACCAGGCCGGCAATAACGACAACGCCTGGAACGGGATTGGGATTATCGGTTAAATCCCAGATAAGCAGCAAGATAAGCGCCGGAACGACAACACCGAGTAGGATGGCCTGGACCACATGCTGGGCCGTACGAAAGACCTTGGTAGAGTTGTAACTCTTGCCCAGAATCAGCCTATTGAGATCCACCGTCATCCCCTCTTGTCCGTAGTACCGATAGCAATAAAGAGGGCCGCAAGCGACCCTCTCCATTGCATTATGCAATCAAAAACTGTGTTTTACATCCAGCCATCGACTAACGGTAGCTTAGGCGCTGTACTTGTTTGGCTCGCCGAAGGTGCCGGCCTCGACAATCCAGCCGTCCTTCATGATGACGTCCATGTTGTCGGTGTTGAGCACGTGGATGTCGGCGGCGACGTCACCGTTGACGACCAGCAGGTCGGCGCACTTGCCGGCCTCGATGGAACCGGTCTCGTCCTCGATGTGGCACATCTTGGCACCGTTGAGGGTGGCGCAGGTGATGGTCTCGACCGGGGTGAAGCCGATCTTGTCGACGAACTCGTACATCTCCTCGATGGAGCAGGTGCCGTACGGGGTGACGAAGGAGAAGGAGTCAGAGCCGATCGTCATGACGACGCCGCGCTTCTTGGCCTCGCGCAGGCAGTCATAGTTGCGCTGTAGCTCCTTCTCGACCAGGGTACCCTCGTACTTGTCGTGCAGCTCGGGGACGTAGACGGGAGGATAGGTGGCGTACCAGGTGGGCAGGAAGGCGATCGTCGGGGTGAAGAAGGTGCCCTGTTCGGCCATGAGGTCCATGGTGCGCTCATCGATATCGAAGCCGTGAATCAGCTGCTCGCAGCCAAAGCGAACGGAATCGTAGGCGGCGGCGTGGTTGTTGTAGCAGTGGCTCCACACGGGGATACCGACCATCTTGGCCTCTTCGACCACGGCCTGGATCTCCTCGGAGCAATAGTGCTGGTCGCGACCGGAGTCCCAGCGCCAGATGCCGCCACCGGTAGCCCAGATCTTGATGGCATCGGGGTTCTCGCGCAGGCGACGACGGACGGCCTTGCGCAGATCCCAAGGACCGTCGACCTGGTCGCCCCAGGGATGGGATTCCTTGTTGAGCTCCTGGGTGCAGTGGTGGGAGTCACCGTGACCGGCAACACGGCAGAAGCCGAGGCCGGTGGCCAGAACGCGCGGACCCTTAAAGACGCCCTTGTCGATGCAGTCGCGAATCTGGATACCAAAGCGGCCGATCTCGCAGACGGTAGTGAGGCCGTGGGTGAGGCAGTCGTAGGCCTGCTTGACGGCGACGGCCTGCTTCTCGAGGAGCGGCTGCATGACCCAATCGGTGTCATCGTCGGTCAGGTTGCCCGAGAAGTGCAGGTGGGTGTCGATCAGGCCGGGAAGGACAGTCTTGCCGGCGGCGTCGATAACCTCAACGCCCTCGGGAAGGTCCTGCATAACACCGGCGTACTCGATCTTGCCGTTGTCGTCGACGAGAACGAGGGAGTTCTCGACCGGCTCGGCACCGGTACCGTCGATGAGCTTGCCGCCAACGATTGCATACTTAGTGGACATGGTTCCTCCTTATGGATCCATATAGTGGGTGAGGCCGTGTTGGGTTAAGGCCTCACAAAGCTACCCAAGTGATGCCGGGTTCGGTACGCGGGAGAGAGGGCACCGCGCACCCAATCCGCCCCGGCTCGGCGTTACTTTTTACGGGAATTGGTGAAAGCCATGAGAGCCAGGCCAATAGCCAACCAGCCGATCACGATGCTCCACTCCACCATGTTGAGGGAGGCGGGAGAGAACGGAATCACGAGCAGGCCGATGATGATGGCGCAGGCAGCGACGGCGAGGCAGATGCCAAACTTGCCGCCGGGCACCTCGTAGGGACGAGGTAGGTCGGGCTCGGTGAAGCGCATGCGCAGGCAGGCAAGAGCGACCATGCCGCAAGAGAAGATGAAGGCGAGAGCCGACACATTGGTCAGAGGGATGAGCATGTTCTTGCCCAGGAACGGACCGACGACGGTGATGATGGCCAGAACGACGCAGGCGAGCTTGGGAGCGCCGGAATTGGGATCGACCTCGGCAAACTTCTCGGGCAGCTGGCCCTTGCGGCCCATGGCGAGCATAATGCGGCTCGTGGCGCCGTAGAAGGAGTTCATCGGGCCCATGGGTCCAAGCGTGGCGATGACGAGCATGGCCAGGTACAGGAGCATGTTGATGCCCTTAAGACAGGCAAGCGCGGGAACGGGGCTCTTAACAAACTCATGCCAGTCAAGGATAGTGCCGAACGAGTAAATGCAGACCATGTAGAAGCCGCCGGCGGCCAGCAGGGCCAGGGAGATGATCTTGCCGAACTTGTTCCAGTTAAGGCCCTCGGCTGCTTCCTCAGCCTGCTGAGGAATGGTGTCGAAACCGGCGTAGAAGAACGGGGTCAGAACCAGGACCGACACGATACCGGCGAACAGGCTGGTGCCCTCGGTGGCGGCCTTACCGCCGCCAGCACCGGCGACCTGGGAGAACACAGGCATGGCGTTGTTCGGCGAGCCGGTGAACAGCGAGACGCCCATGGCGAGTAGCATGCCGCAGAGCAGGGCCTTGGTCAGGAAGGCTTGGAGCTTGGCGGCCGAGCTGGCACCGCGGAAATTGAGGAAGATGACGTAGACTGCAAAGCCGAGCGCGATCAGCGTCGGGAACAGGTAAACGTCGGCGCCCAGGATGGTGTAGAGCTTGATGGCGCGCAGCCACTCAAGACCGGGCAGGCTACCGAACATCTCGGACACGAGAGTCGAAATGGCAATGGCCTCCCACGGGCACAGGATGCCGTTGCCCAGGGCCAGGAGCCAACCGGTGATGTAGCTCAGTGTACGGCCAAAGCTACGATCGACATACTCGACGATGCCGCCCGAGATGGGGATAGCAGCCGTAAGCTCACCGAAAACAGCTCCGACGGGCACGAGGAAGATTGCACCCAAGAGGAATGCAATCATAGCGGGAACGGGACCGCCGCCCACGACCATCCAGTCGCCGACCTGCAGAACCCAACCGGTACCGATGATGGCACCGAAACCGATGGTGAAGAAGTTCCAGAGCGAAAGCGTTTTCTTCATGCCGCCGGTATCCTCGACTGCAACTTCTGCGTTCTTGTCCGCCATTGTTCCCCTCCTTTCCTTTCTGACGCCCCTTGGCGTCACCCCTTGCACGGCCTGTTTTGCCGCGCACTTTTTATTTCATGGCTTTAAGATACGGCCTTGGCACAGCAACGCCACTCGTAGCTCGACCGAAGGCAGAACTGCAAAACGAGCGGCGCCGTTTTTGGGACGAACGGCGAGGGGCGCCACTCGGTGCGGGCGTCCGTTTTGATGACGCGACCCAATCGCTCGCGGAGGGCGTCGCTTTATGACGCCAGGCTCGCTCCCGTCCATGCCGCTTACCGAGGTTTTGGTGTATGTCCTCATTTGCTGCACGTCTTTTTTGTAGGATGGACGGGTTATACATGAGACGAGGCGGTGCAAATGGCATACGAATACAACGGCGGCGAACGACAGCGAAACGTTCGCCTTGCCGGGCGTACCACGCCAGCATCCAGGAGTGTTTCTGACAACGACGGGCCGCAGCGTCCGCAGGATCGCCCCTCGTCGTCTATGCCGCAGAATACCAGCACGCGTCAGGCGGGTCGCCCATGCTCGGGCACCCGTCAACGCCGGGCCGAAGTGCCTCGGCGGCAGAAAATCGATCGGCGAAAGTCTGACAATCACATCAGCCGTTTCTTTTCGAAGCCCCGCGGCGGACGCGGCGCAAAGCAGCCACGGCCGCTGGGACGCGGCCGGGCCGCCAATCCGCAGATTCATCGTCTCTGTCTTGCCCTGTGCTCCATCATGGCATGTCTGGCATTTGTGTATCTGGGGTCGTGTGCCTCGCATGGCTCTGCCGGCCTAGAGCCCACCGCCGAGGAAAAGCTCCTCAAAGCCCCAGTCGCACCCGGCTACTCGTTTGCTTTTTCGACCCAACGTTCGCAGTGGAGCGCCGGCACCATGCCGCATATCTACCAGATCGACCCCGCATGGTCGGAGCTGCCCTACGCCGGCGGAACTATCCGCCAAAACGGCTGCGGACCCACCTGCCTCACCATGATCTACATCTTTAAAACGGGGCGCACCGATATGACACCGGTCGATATGTGCGCCCTTTCCGAGGCGGGCAACTATGCCCCCACCGGTGCCACCGAGTGGTCGTTTATGACGAGCGGCGCCGCGCAGCTGGGGCTTAACGGGACGCAGCTCTACAACGACCGAGACTCGATGGCCCAGGTCTTGCGCTCGGGTGCTCCCGTAATCGCCGTCGTGCGTCCCGGCACGTTTACCAACGTGGGTCATTACATCGTGCTCTACGGCATTGACGACGCCGACCAAATCGGTGTCTACGATCCCAATTCGCCCAGCCGTAGCGCCCGCCGTTGGGGCATCGTAGAAGTCCTCAACGAAATCGAAGCCATGTGGGCCTACTACTAGTCATTGGGGACAGACTTAAATGGCCAATACTAGTCATTGGGGACAGACTTAAATGACCAGCCATTAAATGACTAGCCACTGGGGACGTCTTTGCAGACGACCGCTCGCGCTGCCGAAAAGGACTGTCCCAAGATGCCGGCAGAAAAGGAACGTCCCCAAGTGCCGGGTTTTCGCGGTCTTCAGCGCTTCTCATGAACAGTCACCTCAATAGCAAAAGCCCCGCAGTCGGAGCGGACTGCGGGGCTCATGAAGAGAGGCTAGTTTGTGGGCGCTTTGCCTGGCGCCCACAAGAGAGGCAACAGAGTAGAGACTACTCGTGGATGCGGGTACCGGAGAGGCCGGCCATGGTCTCGGCGGCCTTGTCCAGGGCGCCGATAATGCAGGTGCGGCCCTTGCGGGAACGGGCGAACTTGATGGCAGCACGGACCTTGGGCTCCATGGAACCCTTACCGAACTGGCCCTCGTCGGCCAGGCGCTCGGCCTCGTCGGCGGTGAGGTCCTCGAGCTCCTCCTGGTTGGGCTTGCCAAAGTTGATGGCGACATGCTCAACGGCGGTCAGCAGGAACAGAACGTCGGCGTCGCAGTCCTCGGCCAGCAGCTCGCCGCCCAGGTCCTTGTCGATGACGGCGGGAACGCCCTTGTAGCAACCCTTGTTCTCGTAGTCGCGGACGACGGGAATGCCGCCGCCACCGCAGGCGATGACGATGAACTCGTTGTCGAGCAGGTTGAGGATGGAGTCGGCCTCGACGATCTTCTTGGGATCGGGGGAGGCGACGACGCGGCGCCAGCCGCGGCCGGAATCCTCGACGAAGACCTTGGAGGGATCCTCGGCCATGAACTCCTTGGCCTGCTCCTCGGTGTAGAAGGGGCCGATCGGCTTGGTCGGGTTCTTGAACGCGGGATCGTCGGGATCGCACTCGATCTGGGTGACGACGGTGGCGGCGTGCCAACGCTTATAGCGCTTGTGCATCTCGCGGCCGATGCCCTGCTGCAGGTGATAACCAATGTAGCCCTGGGACATGGCGCCGCACTCGGGCAGCGGCATCTCGGGGGTGCCGATGGCGTCGTGGGCGGCGGCGAAGGCATTCTGGATCATGCCGACCTGCGGGCCGTTGCCGTGGGTGATGATGATCTCGTTACCCTGCTCGATGAGACCAAGGAGTGCGTGGGCAGTGTTGCTCACGGCCTCGATCTGCTCGACGGGGTTGTTGCCGAGGGCGTTGCCGCCAAGGGCGACGACAATACGATCGGGCTTGCCAAGAGGCTTAGACATTGCTGGAATCCTTTCTGTAAAAGGCCTACATCCCATTAATAACCCACGTCCGTGCAATACGCGAGTTTATTAAGGTTTATATTCTCTTTATCGCTCATTTTATTCATTTTGAAAACAGTTGAACGGTGAACGGTCGTTTTTACCCGTTCAGCGTAAAAATGCCCAGCTCAAGCATATCTAAGCTATTTACGTGCGACTTTATTTTGATAGAGCAGGGATTAGACCAGATTATGCAAACTATATCTTTGCTAAACACAAAACAGACAGCGCAATATCTTACTCACACTATACGAGATTCTATACATTTTTAAGACGAGTATGCAGCCCTGCAATAACATAGCGTTTTTCATCCAACTTAGGGAATAGACGAGCACCTTTACCGCGCGTCGGCCGGCAGCCGGCGAGCCGTCTCGTCGATTGCCGCTTCCAGAAATTCAAAAACTGATATTGCGCGCGCAATTACGGCATGGTACTTTAGCGAAGAACAGCGCGGGCTGGGGCGACAGAGATCTGTCGTGAAGTTTGGGTTCGGCGACCCCGCTGCTGTCTTCTCCTTATCCGCCAGCGAACCCCTTGAGCGACGGATTGAGGAGGTCCTTACTATGACAAAAATGCTCAAGATCACGCTGAATGGCGAGACGTTTCTCGCCGACATGCTCTGGGACAAGGCTCCCGAGGCGTGCAAGCTGTTCGAATCGTCCTGTCCGGTCGAGTCACGTATCTTTTCGGCCAAGATCTGCGATGCCGAGGTAACCTATCCCGTATCGGGCCCCATCGCCAATTACGAGCACATCGAGAACCCCGTCTTTCACGAGCCAGCGGGCGCCGTGAGCTGGTATGGCGGCTGGTCGTCAATTTGCATCTTCTTTGACGTGTGCGAGCCCTTTGGCACCTGCAACATGTTCGCCCGCATCTGCGAAGCCGACCGCGAGCGCTTTGCCGCCGCCTGCCGCAATGTCTGGGACAACCAGGGCATGTACATTAAAAACGAAATCGTCGAGATCGAAACGGAGGCCTAAAGATGATGGATATCAACACCCTGCTCGCACTCGACCTTGCCGAGTACACCACTGCACTTGAGGCCCTCGCCGACCAAATGATGCTCGAGGAACCCCGCGATATTGACTACATGCGCCGCCGCAAGCTCGACACAGGCCGCGAATTCGCCGTCTGGAACTTCACCGTCGGCTACTGTATGAACGCCGCCGATGCCCTCTCCCTCTTGCGTGCCCAGGCCAACGAAAACGCCAACGACGGCACCGCCGACCTCGCAACAATCAACAACAGTGCCGCGCGCCTGTGCGACTGGTTCTCGGGCGCCTTCGACGTCACCGGCAAAATGGACGACACGACGGCAATCCTCGCCCACAGCCGCGACCTCTACGCCCAGGTAGAGACTCACGAACAGTTCGCGGCCCTCACCCGCGCCACCGAGCGCTATCTGGTCCAGCTCCAATTTTGGGTCGACCGCCAGATTCCCTGGCCGGCTATTAGCGACCTCGTCCACGGCTACCGCCTACGCACAGAGAGCGGCGAGACAAGGTAAACCGACCAGGAAGGCCAACAAAGTCCCATCGCGGAACCAAAAGTAAGAATCAGAGGGCTGGAGACGCACACAGCAGCGTCTCCAGCCCCTTCGCAAAGTAGAGCGCTGTTTCAGTGGCTTTGAGACCTTATCGGACCTTTGCTATCTTCCAATTTTTGTATATTTACGCACGCTATTATCCGCAAATTTTTGTATTATTTTAGGCAATTCTATCTGCCAATTTTTGTCATTTGGGGGTTTTATGCTACGCCGTAAGGTCACTGATAAGCTTTTGAGCTGGAAGAATACCTCCAATAAGGCATTACTTGTTACTGGTGCGCGTCAGATCGGCAAGAGCTATGCGATTCGCGCGTTCGGAAAAAGCAACTACGCTTCGTATTTTGAGGTCAATTTACTACTCAATGTCGAGGCAAAGAATGTGCTTATTGGCGCAAAGAACTCCGTTGACTTTATCAACCGCGTAGCCCTTCTTGCGAATGCGCCGCTTGTTGAGGGGGACACGCTTGTCTTTGTCGATGAGATTCAGGAGTATCCGCAGATCGTTACACTGATGAAGGCGTTGGTCGAGGATGGGCGCTTTAGCTATGTCTTCTCGGGGTCTATGCTTGGGACTGAGTTTAAGGGGATCTCTTCTTTTCCGGTGGGGTATGTCGAGCACATTGTTATGCGCCCAATGGATTTTGAAGAGTTTTGTTGGGCAAACAGCGTCAGCGAGAATGTGCTTGCCGGTATTCGCAGCTGCCTTGTCGAGAAGCATCCTGTCGAAAACTATATTCATGAGGCGATGCTCAAAAACTATAGAGCATATATCATTTGCGGCGGCATGCCGGAGGTCGTTCAGAACTATATTGATTCGGGTTATTCGCTCGTGAGCACACGTGAGCTTCAAACTCAGCTGGTCGATCAGTACAAAAGCGATATCTCAAAATATGCATCGACTCGAGCGTTTAACGTTCGGTCGATTTTTGAGCAAATTCCCGTTCAGCTTGAGGCGGAGTCCCATCGCTTTGTTGTTTCGTCTCTGGGTGAGGGAGCTCGCCTTAAAAAATATGAGCAGGATTTCCTGTGGCTTGTTAACGCAGGTGTTGGATTGATGGTCGCCAGGGTGACGGAGCCACGGAGTCCTCTCAAGAGGACGGAGAAAACGACAGCCTTCAAACTATACGAGTCTGATACAGGCATGCTCGCATCGCGATACCCCGGTAGCACTGCACGCGCTGTCTATCTTGATATGAAAACTCCCAACCTTGGTGGTCTCTATGAGAACGTGGTCGCGCAGGAACTCGTTGCCCTCGGGGCGGATGCATGGTACTACCAAACGTGTGAGGTCGGTGAAGTTGACTTTGTGATCGAAGGCGCCCACGGGCATGTTGTCCCAATCGAGGTCAAATCGGGCAAGAAAGTTCGAGCGCATGCGGCCCTCGATCGTCTGATGAGTGCAGGCGAGTACAAAATTCCCGAGGCCGTTGTACTGAGCCACGAGAATCTCAGCAAAGAGGGCAAGGTTCTGTACGTTCCAATCTACATGACGTTTTGTCTCGATGAGTTTATGGAAAAGGATGACCCCAATAACGATTTCTCGTTCGCACCCATATCTCTCTAGCCATTTGAATCCGCAATCCAGCCCCGCCCACGCATCAATGCATTTCCCAAGGTGCTGCGCGTTTCGCGGCAAAGCCGCGAAAAAGCAAAGGGATAAGAAGCGGCAACAGCCAAATCCTCCATCCATCCCCAAAGTAGCGCGACTTTCGCGGCAAAGCCGCGAAACAGCGAAAGGGGCAAAAGGCCCCCTCAGCCACGTCCTTCATTCAGCCCCACAATCCGAGGACGTAGTCGTAGCAGGATCTGAGGGCTAACCTTCGCGGACATTCCGCAGGACGAAAGAACCCCCGCCGCACGTAGTGCGCAGCGGGGGTTCTTTCATGTCCGAGGACGTCCGCGAAGGTTAGCCCTCAGATCCTGCGGTGGGAGACCTAGGCCTCGTTGTACACCGTCTTAAGCTTCAGCAGGTGAGCGTAGCGGTCCATAGCGGCCTGCTCGTTCTCCTTGAAGAGCTCCTCGGCGCGCTCGGGGAAGGAGCGCGTCAGCGAAGCGTAACGGGCCTCGTTCATCAGGAACTCCTGATAGCCGCCCGCGGGCTCCTTGGAATCGAGCGAGAACTTCTTGCCGGCAGCAGCCTCGGGGTTGAAGCGGAAGAGGTTCCAGTAACCGCACTCGACAGCCTTCTTCATCTCGGCCTGGCAGTTCTGCATGCCGCCCTTCTTGATGGAGTGCATCTCGCAGGGGCTGTAGCCGATGATGAGGGACGGGCCGTCGTAGGCCTCGGCCTCGTGGATGGCCTTGAGAGTCTGAGCCGGGTTGGCGCCCATGGCGACCTGCGCCACGTAGACGTAACCATAGCTCATAGCGATCTCGGCCAGAGACTTCTTCTTGGTCACCTTGCCGGCAGCGGCGAACTGAGCAACCTGGCCCAGGTTCGAAGCCTTGGAGGCCTGTCCGCCGGTGTTGGAGTAGACCTCGGTGTCGAAGACGAAGACGTTGACGTTGTGGCCAGAAGCCAGGACGTGGTCCAGACCACCGAAGCCGATGTCGTAGGCCCAACCGTCGCCACCGAAGATCCAGAAGGACTTCTTGGTGAGGTAAGCCTTGTCGGCGAGGATCGCCTTGGAAGCGTCGCAGCCGCACTTCTCGAGCTCGGCAACGTAGGCGGCAGCAGCAGTCTTGGAGGCCTCGGCGTCGTTGACGGAGTCGATCCAAGCCTGACCGGCGGCCTTGAGCTCGTCGGACGGACCATCGGCAGCGATGAGCTCCTGGGTGGCGGCGATCAGCTTATTCTGGACGGCCTCGTAACCGATGGCCATGCCCAGACCGTGCTCAGCATTGTCCTCGAACAGGGAGTTGTTCCACGCCGGGCCGTGACCGTCCTTGTCCTTGCAGTAAGGAGCGGTGGCAGCGGGGTTGCCCCAAATGGAGGAGCAGCCGGTGGCGTTGGAGATGAACATGCGGTCGCCGGCGACCTGGGTCACCAGACGTGCATAAGCGGTCTCGGCGCAGCCGGCGCAGGAGCCGGAGAACTCCAGGTAGGGCTGCTTAAACTGGCTGCCCTTGACGTTGGCCGCGATGAGCTCCTTCTTCTCGGAGACGTTCTTGACCATGTAGTCCCAAACGGGCTGCTGATCCATCTCCTGCTCGGCGGGAGCCATCTCGAGGGCGCCCTTGGGGCAGACCTTGACGCAGTTGGTGCAGCCCATGCAGTCGAGCGGGGACACAGCCATGGTGAACTTCATGCCCTTGGCCTTGGGACCCATGGCGTCGAGCGTACGGGTAGCCTCGGGCGCGGCGGCAGCCTCGTCCTCGGTCATCGCGAACGGACGGATGGTAGCATGCGGGCACACATAGGCGCACTGGTTGCACTGGATGCACTTGGTCTCGTCCCAGTGAGGAACGACCACGGCGACGCCGCGCTTCTCGTATGCGGAGGCGCCCAGCTCAAACTGACCGTCGGCACAATCGACAAAGGCAGAAACGGGCAGGCTGTCGCCATCCATGCGATCGATGGGCTCGAGCAGGTTCTTGACCTGCTGGGCGATAGCGGACTTGGTCTCCTCGGAAAGCTCGACAGGAGCGGCGTCCTCGGCGGTAGCCCAGTCGGCCGGAACCTCGAACTTACGGAAGGCGGTAGCGCCGGCATCGATGGCCTTGTGGTTGGCGTCGACGATGGCCTGGCCCTTCTTCATGTAGGACTTGGTAGCCGCGTCCTTCATGTACTGCAGGGCGTCCTCGGCGGGCAGGACCTTGGCCAGCGCGAAGAAGGCGGACTGGAGCACCGTGTTGGTGCGCTTGCCCATGCCGACCTTGGCGGCCAGGTCGATAGCGTCGATCAGGTAGACGTTGACGTTGTTGTTCGCGATGTAGCGCTTGGCCACGGCGGGCATGTGCTCGGCGAACTCCTCGTCGCTCCACTGGCAGTTGACCAGGAAGGTGCCGCCAGGCTTGACGTCGCGGACCATCTTGAAGCCCTTGACGATGTAGCTGGGGTTGTGGCAAGCGACAAAGTCGGCCTTGGTCACGTAGTACGGCGAGCGGATCGGGGAATCACCAAAGCGCAGGTGCGAGACGGTAACGCCGCCGGTCTTCTTGGAGTCGTACTGGAAGTAGGCCTGAACGTACTTGTCGGTGTGGTCGCCGATGATCTTAATCGAGTTCTTGTTGGCGCCGACGGTACCGTCGCCACCCAGACCCCAGAACTTGCACTCGATGGTGCCGGGAGCTGCGGTGTTGGGCGCATCCTCGGCCTCGGGCAGGCTCAGGTTGGTCACGTCATCGACAATGCCGATGGTGAACTCGCGCTTGGGCTCGTCCTTCTTGAGCTCCTCGAAGACGGCAAACGCGGACGCGGGAGGCGTGTCCTTGCTGCCCAGGCCGTAACGGCCGCCGACGACCTTGATACCCGTCTTGCCGGCCTCGTAGAGAGCGGAGACGACATCCTGGTAGAGCGGCTCGCCGATGGAACCCGGCTCCTTGGTGCGGTCCATGACGGCGATCTTCTGGACGGTCTCGGGGAGAACGTCCACGAAGTGCTTGATGGAGAACGGACGGAACAGGCGAACCTTGACCAGGCCGACCTTCTCACCGTGAGCGTTGAGGTAGTCGATGACTTCCTCGAGCACGTCGCAGAAGGAGCCCATGCACACGACGACGCGATCGGCATCGGGAGCGCCGTAGTAGTTGAACAGGCCGTAATCGGTGCCGAGCTTCTCGTTGATCTTCTTCATGTAGCCCTCGACGACGGCAGGGAGCTCGTCGTAGACCTTGTTGCAGGCCTCGCGGTTCTGGAAGAAGATGTCGCCGTTCTCATGGCTGCCGCGGGTGTGCGGGTGCTCAGGGTTGAGCGCGTGGTCGCGGAAAGCCTGGACGGCGTCCATGTCGCACATCTCGGCAAGATCCTTGTAGTCCCACATGGCGACCTTCTGGATCTCGTGGCTGGTGCGGAAGCCGTCGAAGAAGTTGAGGAACGGGGTCTTACCCTCGATGGCGGCAAGGTGAGCCACCGGCGAGAGGTCCATGACCTCCTGGACGTTGCCCTCGGCGAGCATGGCGAAACCGGTCTGGCGGCAGGCCATGACGTCGGAGTGATCGCCAAAGATGTTCAGGGCGTGGGAAGCGACGCAACGCGCGGAGACGTGGAAGACGCCCGGGAGCTGCTCGCCCGCGATCTTGTACATGTTCGGGATCATCAGGAGCAGGCCCTGAGAAGCCGTGTAGGTGGTGGTCAGAGCACCGGCGCCCAGCGAACCGTGAACGGTACCGGCTGCACCCGCCTCGGACTCCATCTCGACGACCTTGACCGGGGTGCCAAAGATGTTCTTGCGACCCTGGGCCGCCCACTGGTCGACATGGTCGGCCATCGGGCTGGACGGCGTAATGGGATAAATTCCCGCTACCTCGGTGTACGCATACGAAACATATGCGGCCGCCTCGTTGCCGTCCATAGACTTAAACTTACGCGCCATATACCCCTCTCCTCTCATATAGGTATACAGGCCCCGGCGATTACCGGGATGTTGGCGTGATGGGATTTTCGCTGTTGCTTCCAGTCATCTGACAGGCGGACTCAGCAGCAGGTACATGGCGTGGAGAGAAGGCATGCCGAGGCGAGGAGGGCTGCACGCGCCCCACAGGCCCAGCTACCCGTCTTGCACATGATCGAGCGCCGCAAAGGCCGCATGCCGGATGCTCCCGGGCACGCCCCGGTGATGGGAAGCGCCCGCAACGGAAATCCGCATGCGGGTTTATTGTACCCCGCCGTCAAGTGTAATTTCGACAAATATAGGCGGGCGGTAAAGGTTTACCCCGAGCGACCATCAAGGGCAAAAATTATCCTTCCGTCACCGAGGGACCAAATGGCAGTTGCGGTGAAATAGGGACTGTTTTTGCCGGCCGCAGTCTTAAACAGTCCCTATTTCACCGCAACTTATTTAGGAGATGAGTCAGAGGGCGCCGAGGAGGATGGCGTAGGTTGTGGATTCTCCGAGCCTGAGCTCGTCACCGGGGTTGAGCTGAGCGGAGCGGCCGGGCTCGACCTGGGTGCAGACGTTCGTCGCGCCGTTTACCACCACAGTTCCGTTGGTGGACGACAGGTCCTCGACGTACCAGACATTTTGGTCATCGCACCACACGTGGGCATGGCGAGCCGAAACGTCATCGCCCACATCGGTGATATCGCCCTCCCCCGTCGCCAGCGCACCGATCTCGACGCCCTCCTCACTCGGCTGAATCCAGCGCGGGGTGCTCACCACGTAGCCGTTTTGCACGCGCAGCAGTCCCAACGGGTGCGCAGGCGCCGCCTCGCGCTCGCCCGTGACCGTCGAGGTGCTCAGCGAGCGCGGCGTCGACGTGGCTCCGCCACAGGTCGCATGAGCGTAGTCGAGGGCATAGGTCACCGACGAGCGGACATCTGCCGAGCAGCCCACGGCGACAAACAGCACCAGGATGGCCTCGGCGCGCTCGGCGGGCATGAGCTCAGCCGCCTGCGACAGGCGCTCGAGCGCATTGCGATAGAGATTCGTGTCCTGATGGCATTCCTCGAGTGCCCGCACCATGGGCTCGCCAGCGGGGCCGCACACCATGTTGGTCACGGCCGCGGCGTCCATGGGATTGCGGCGGCGCAGGGCCAGCTGCGACATAATGCGCGCGGCCGAGGTACCGTAATCGGCAAAATAACGTTCCTGCAGCGTGCCAACCGGCGCGCGCACGATAAAGCGCGAAACCCAAGAGCGATCGGCAGCACGGCTCTGCGGACTACGGCCGTCGACGAGCGGGCGGCTCGAGAGCACCAGGCCGCACAGTTCGATATGGCTCAGGTGCGCTGCGCGCTTAAAGATGTCAAACATTGCCCCGCACGGGGTGAGCTCAGCTTGAGAAGCCATGGCTTAGCCCTCCTTGGTCGCAGAGATAGTGTCGGATGCTTCGGCCGGCCCGCCAAAGGCGCGAGCAGCCGCGGCTCCGCCGGCAAGCGGCGTCGCCATGGAAATTTTCGCACGTCGCGCTGACACGACGGGAAGCTCGAAGGCAAACCCCATCGCCAGCAAAAACCACGTGAGCGCATAGGTTGCAATTAAGGCGGCAACGAAGCCGCTCGCTACGGCGCGCTGGGAAAACACGGTGCATGCAACCGCGATCAGCACCGGAACCTCGCAGGCAGAAAGCGCCAGTACGCCATGCAGGAACCCCGTGCGACGATCGTGTGCCATGGCGCCGGCAGCGATGCCCACCATGCCCGGCGGTGCCAACGCCAGTGCGGCGATAATGGCCGGCAGCTTCCCGGACCACATAAGCGGTCCCACGACGAGCGTCACATGGGCGCCCGACGCCAACAGCGCAGCTGATACCACGACCACAGCCCAAAGCACGCCGCATACCGCCGTCGCACCAACCATCGCCGCACGCCGGGCCGTGTGCCCCGATACCTCCATCGGGCACGGCAAGAGCGGCTCGGCGCGAAGCGAGCGGGCGACATTTTGCGCATAGTGGTCGCAAAATGCCGAGAGCGCCGCCTCCACCGCAGCCGGCTCGGGACGATCTTCCTGATGGCAGGACAGGCAGGCCATGACCACGTCGAACAACTGGGCATCGACAAACGCCAGCGCATCGCGCAGATCCTCGGAATTTGGATCGAGTCCCAGCTGCTGAGCCTGTTCGGCCGCGGCAAGTGCCACATCGGGCTCGCGTCGCAGCAGTTGCGTCAAGTCGCAGCCGGGCGCGTGGGCGCCAACGGGATAATCGGGCAGCGTATCCATCTTGAGGCGATAAGGGCTGGCGATATCGCACGTCTTTTTGCGCGAGCCCGAAGTACCCGACGCACCCGGCGCTACTTCGTACGGCGCGACACCGGCGATGAGCTCGTAGACCGTACTCGCCGCTGCATAGACATCGATTGCCGGCGACATGCGAAGCATGCGCAGGTCGGGAATATCGTCGGTGAGCATCTCGGGCGGGGCGTAGGCCACCGTCGCGCGGCGCAGCGTGGCATAGCGCTCGGTAAACGACGCCTTGCCGCCGGTGCCGGCCACCGCAGAGGCGGGCTCGAGCGCCAGCGAAGAGCCAAAGTCGATCAAGCACAGGTCGAAGGTGCCTTCGGCAAGCTGTCGGTCGAGCGGCAGGCGCGCCGTGCGCACCATAATATTAGCGGGCGAGATATCGCGATGGACGAACCCCTCGCCTACCAAGCTCATGCGGCAGAGCAGATCGAACAGGTCGCGACCCAGGCGCGCCGCCAGGAGCGGCGACAGACGCCCGGCATCGTCCACGGCAAGGCGCGAGCGCAGGCGGGCGAGCGTCTCGCCCTCGACCCACTCCATGACAATCGCGGGCACGCCGTCAACCTCGCCCCATCCATACAGGCGGGGAAAGCCTCTAAGGCCCGAAAGGGCGCGATGGCATTCGTATTCCTCGCGAAACGCCGCCTTGAACTTGGTGACCAGCGCCTCGTGGGCGACATCGTCATCAAATTCGTCGCGCGTTGGCAAGATGAGCTGCTTGAGTGCCACGGCCTCGCCCTGCGCGTTGACGGCACGCGTCACACGGCCGATACCGCCGCGGCGCATGGTGGCGTCATCGGCAAACAGCATCGTAAAACGGCGCAGGTAGGCGGGAAGCTCGTCCGGGCCCAGCGCAATGGCGGGCTCAAACCCTCCAACGCGCGCCAGGCGCAGGCCCACCATAGGGTCACGGCTGAGCGACTGGGTTGCCACAGAAGCAAGGCTATTCGTCATAGGGCGATCGCCGCCACTTTGGTATTGAAGTTGTTGAGCGCGACGTCGTCATCGCCATAATGCCCCACCCATTGGCACAGATTGGTGTAGCAACCCCATAGGTTGGCGTATTGCTGATACCACTTTGACTTGGGAGAAAACGTTTGCCGGCCAAACTCGGCACGGATGACAAACATATCGTTGGTCAGGCTATCGCACGGTCCGGTATCGCCCGTAGCGTTATAGGTCGAAACCACGCTGTTGGCGCGGGCGACATAGCCATCGAGCATGTTGTATTTGGTCACGAGCCAGCTGTGAATACTCTCCTCCTCGGCAGCCGAGAGACCACCCGAGCCCGTGTCGCCGCCGGCACCGCCGTCCGTCGAGCCATCACTCGAAGATCCACCGCCAGAGGCGGAGCCCGAACCGGAACCGCCGCCCGACGAATCGGAGCTGGAGCCAGACGAACCCGAACCGCCGGGCTGGCCTGCCTGTTGGGCGTCCTGCCCCTTCTGCTGCTCGGCCTTATTGACGACAGAAGCCACACTGTTGTTGGAAAGCTTCGTAATGACCTTGGTGTTGGTGAGCACGATGGTCTTGCCGTTTGCCAGCGTAACCTCGTTGTCCGATGTTTCTGGACTGTCCGCATCGTCGCCACCGAACACAACATGCGAGACCACGCTCGCCCACGCATATCCGGTTGTCGTTCCCAAGTCGCTTTTGGCCTTGCGCCCAATATGCAGCTCGCGCTCAGCATGCGCCTGTACCATGGACGGCACCGTCATGCCATAAGCCGAAACACCGGCTATGACCAGCACGAGCGAGCAAGACAGCAGCACGTACGCCCGAGGCGCCAGGCCCAGCCGGCGTCGAATGCGCACCGCGGCGCCATGCTTTGTCTGAGTGCTAGCGGGCCGCATGCGTTCTCCTCCAACAAAAACACGCCGCTTAAAAGCGGCGCATTCTTTCATATCCACATTTGAGTGTATCAGCGAACCCAAAAGGTTGTGCAACGAATGGGCAAATACGAGGTGCGAGTGGACCCATCCACGCGATAAGCGGATGAAAAGCAGGTTTGTTGTACAACAAATGCATGAACGCGTGCCCAATTATGAGCGCCCCGTGCGGCAGGCCGACGGGACATGCCGCGGAGCTGACGCCGCCTAGATCGCACGACGGGCCTCGATAGCACGGCCGAGCGTAAGCTCGTCAGCATACTCCAGGTCGCCTCCCACGGGCAGGCCGCTCGCCAGACGCGACACCTCGACGCCCAGAGGCTTGATGGTGCGGGCAAGGTAGCTCGCCGTGGTCTCGCCCTCAATGTTGGGGTTGGTGGCGATAATGACCTCGTGGATGTCCTCGTGGCCCAAGCGCGCCAGCAACTCGCGGATGTGCAGCTGCTCGGGGCCGATCTTGTCCATGGGGCTGATCACGCCGCCCAGCACGTGGTAGAGGCCGTGGTAGCTGCCCGTGCGCTCAATCGCCTGGACATCGCGCGGCTCACCCACCACGCAGATGCGGGTGGTGTCGCGCATCGAGTCTTGGCAGATGGAGCACTCGTCAGCGGTGGCGTAATTAAAGCAGCGGCTGCAAAAATGCACTTCCTGCTTAACCTCTAGAATGGCCTCGGCCAGGCGGCGCGCCTCCTCGGCGTCGGCCTCGAGCAGGTAGTAGGCGATGCGCTGGGCCGATTTGGGGCCAATGCCCGGCAGACGGCCCAGCTCATCGAGCAGTTTTTGCAGACTATGGTTGGCACTCATATATGTGCGCGTCTTAGAACGGCATGCCCGGGATGTTGAGGCCGCCGGCGATGGCGCCCATCTGCTTGTTGGCGAGCTCGTTGACGCCGCGGACGGCCTCGTTGACGGCAGCCATAATCATGTCCTGCAGCATATCGACGTCCTCGGGATCGAGCGCATCGGGGTCGATGGTGAGGTTGACGAGCTCCATCTCGCCGTTAACGGTCACCTTGACCATGCCGCCGCCGGCAGAAGCGTCGACGGTCTGGGACTTGAGGTTCTCCTGCGCGGCGGCAAGCTGCTCCTGCATCTTGCGGGCCTGCTTCATCATCTGCTGCATGTTCATACCGGCCATGATGGCTCCTTTACGTGTGGTCGCGCGACAAGCTGCAAGGGCAGCCGGGCACGGCGGGACTTTCAAACTCAAAAATCGTACCACGGCGCGGGGCAAACGAGCGGGGCGGTCGCGCTAACTCAGTCGATGTACATGTCCTCTAGCGTGACGCGCCGCCCAAGACTATGCAAGGTCGAATTATGCAAGGTCTCACAACTCGGCGTATATACCCGCCCGCATAGTTACTCCACCGGCTTGAAGATGGTGGACTGGCCAAAGACACTACGTATGAGGGCTTTGGCCTCGTCCTCGGTCTGCGGGATGCCCGGGGCTGCGCCCTGGTGACCGAAAGGACTGCCGGCACCGGGGTTGGACTCCCAAGGGGCAGCGAGGGCGTCGTCACTTGCAGGAGCGGACGTCGCAGCTGCGGGAGCTGCGGCCGAGGCGGCAGGGCTGGGCGCAGGCGCCGCGGCAGGCATGTCGAACGGAGGAAGATCTTCCCCGCTCGCATCGCCGGCGAAGCCGCCGACCATGGCGTCGTCGTAGGGTACCTGCTCGGATTCCCATGGCGCAGCCTGTACAGACGGCTGAATCTTGGGAGCAGACGCGCGCTCGGACACTCGGGGCGCGGGCTCGGTCGGGAGCTTGCCCGTGGCAGGAGCACCGGCAGGGTTGTCGGAGCGCAGCCAAGGGGCCTTGGCCAGGTCGGATGACTTTGGTGCAGGCGCGGCAGCGGGCTTGGACGCGGGAATCGGAGCAGCCGGTTTGGGCACGGCGGGTTCAGTCACCGACGGGATCGGTGCCGCTACCGGTGCCGCTTGCTGCTGCGTCGCGCTGGCGCTCAAGGATGCAGGGGCCGCCGAGGACACGGGTTGCGGGTCCGCAGATGCCGCAGCCCGTGCAGATGGAGAATGCTCCTCATGTTGAGGAGCCGGCCTGACACCCCCATCCAGGACATAGTCGACGGTGCGACGACCGAAGACCGCACTGACTGTCGGCAAAAACACCGCCTGTGTATCAGCACGCCCGAGCATCTTGATAGCAAATGCCGTAGGGAACGAGACGGTGAGCTTGGAGCCGTCGTCTGCCGTAGCGCGAGCGTTCAACAGGAGTGCCGCATAAGAAGGTTGTTGGGCCTTGACGCGCTCGACGACCTCGACCCATTTGCGCTGGAGCTCGCCGGCATCCTCGACCGCAGGGGTCTCGGCGGCGCCGGCGGCAGCAACCTGAGCGGCAGTGTTGGGCTGGGGCTTAGGCGCCGGAGCGGTGATAGGCGCGGGGGCCGCAACGGGCTGAGGCGTCGGAGCTGGCGCAGGCCGAGGCGCAGGCGCCGCAGGCTTGGAAGCTGACACGGACGCAGGCTGGGCCGCCGGAGCGGCAGCGCCGCGGTCCCAGGGCATGCCGCCCTGGTGCGCAGACGCAGCGGCGGGAGCGGCAGATGCCGTCGGAGCGGCAGCTCGGGCACCCGAGATCAGCGTCGGTTGTTGTGTCGCCACAGGTGCAGCTGCGACAGCCGCAGGCGCAGCACTAGCAGCAGCCACGCTCGCCGGCACCGCGGCGTTGGCGACCATGGCCTCCAAGCGTGCCACGCGCTCGGCCAGGGCCTCAATGGTCAGATCGGCCTCGGGACGTGCCAGGCGCGTGCAGGCGATCTCGAGCACCAGGCGCACGTCGCTCGCACCCCTCATCTCCAACGCGGCATCGTCGAGCACTGTCAGCACGCGGGCCAGACGGTCGGCCGGATGCCCGCCAAAGGCAGCGGCCTCGGCAGCAAGCGCCTCGGCCTGCTCGGCCCCGCCCTCAAACAGCTCGGCACGGGTACCGGCAACGCAGGCCACATACACGTCGCGCACGTGCGCCACCAGGTCGCGCGTCAGCTCAAGCAGGTCATTGCCCTCCTCGACCTGTGCGCGAATGAGCCCATAGAGTTCAGCAATATCACGCTCGGCGATGGCACGGGCAAACTCGCCCAGGATCTGGTCCGAAACCTCGCCCAAAAGCGAGCGGGCATCGTCCGCATGCACGGCGCCGTTGCCAAAAACGCTCAGCTGCTCCAGCGTGGAAAGCGCGTCGCGCATGCCGCCCTTGGCATGGCGCGCCACGATGGCCAGCGCCTCGTCGTCGTAATCGAAGCCCTCCTGCTCGCACACGTAGGACAGACGATGCTCGATATCCACGTTGCCGATGCGGTGGAAATCGAAGCGCTGGCAGCGCGAGAGGATGGTCTCCAGAATCTTTTGCGGATCGGTGGTGCACAACACAAAGATCACGTGCGCCGGCGGCTCCTCGAGCGTCTTGAGCAGCGCGTTAAACGCCGCCGTCGTGAGCATATGGACCTCGTCGATGATATAGATCTTGTACTTGCCACGCACCGGGGCAAAGTTAACGGAGTTGATGATCTCCTCGCGCACATTGTCCACGCCCGTACGGCTTGCGGCATCGAGCTCGTAGACATCGGGGTGGTTGCCCTCGGCGATGAGCTCGCACTCTTCGCAAGTGCCATCGGGCATGCAGCCGCTTGCGCCCTCGGCGCGCGCCGCCTCGGCATTGCGGCATAGCAGCGCCTTGGCCAGAATGCGCGCCATGGTGGTCTTGCCCGTGCCGCGCGGTCCGCAGAACAGGTACGCGTGGGACAGGCGTCCCTCGGTGATGGCGTGCTCGAGCGTCGAGACGATATGCTGCTGGCCCACCACGGAGTCGAAGGTGAGCGGGCGATACTTTCGGTACAACGATTCCATGGGTGCTCCCCCGGGTATACTGAGTTTTGTTGCCGCGACGGCCATGCGGTCGCACGGCATACTGCACTCATAATAACCCGTACGGCGAGCCCGCCGCGATAGGAGTCCAAAGAGCATGGCAGACGCAGAGAGCAACCTCGTTCCCTCCGAAGCAGCCGACCAGGTCGAGGTCGCGCTCGAGAAACAGGCAGCAGCCGACGACGGCATCCTGTACCTCAACGAGTATCAGTACGAAAACGACCTCGTCACCGACTTCGCCCGCTTGGTCGCCTCGCCCAGGCGTCGCGGCTCGCTGTATGTCGCCGCGGCAATTGCCGCGCTGCTCGGCATCGGCATGTTGGTGGCCGGCGGCAACTGGATCAAGTTTGGCGTCGTCCTGATCGTGTTCGGCGCCTTTTTGGCCTGGTGGAGCAAAAACCTGCACCACACGCTCGCCCGCGACTTTATCGACGCCGTCGAGGCCGACAAGTCCATGGGTGGCCGCTATCGCCGCGTCGCCGCCAACGAGGACGGCTTGATGGTTTGGGGCAAGAGCGGCAAGTCGCAGTTCTTCCCGTTTGAGAAGCTCGACCATGTACTCGACGGCGAGCGCATCTTTGTTGCCATGTTCGCAGACCAGGGCGTGACGATCCCCAAGGACACCTTTGTTCGCGGCGACGCCGAGCAGTTTGGCTCCTTCCTTAAGGCGCGCATCAACAAAAAGCTCCGCATCGAAACCAAGAAGAAGAAAATGAAGGCCGAGAAGGCTGCAGCCGAGGCCAAGCAGGGAGACAAGGCAGACAAGCCCCAGGACAACAAGGGCAAGCAGTGCAAGCAGAAGAAGGGCAAGAAGAAGCGCTAAGGCCAAGTCAGACAGGCAGCCTCGCATCCCGCTATCCTCCCCATGCACCAGAGCGTGCTACACTAGCAGCATCTATGCCACCGCGAATGGCTCGGCCCCGCGCCCGCCGCTCGCAAACGAACTTTAAACGCACGAGGGTTGGCCATGCCGCTTTTCTCGCAACATACCGCCCGGTTCTCGCCGGACGTCCCTTTGGAGGGCACCAGCTCTCGCGAGCTGCTCAAGCGGTACCAGCCGCTCGAGACGCTTGCGACCGGCGGTTTTGGCTCCATCGAGATTTGCCGCGACACGCACCTGCGTCGTCGCGTGGCCATTAAGCGCATCCCTCTTATCAACGGCTCCGGCATGCCCGCCAGCGACATCATGGATGTACTGCGCGAGGCGCATACCGCCGCCATGCTTCAACATCCCAATATCGTGCAGGTTATCGACTTTACGCATGACACCGCCTATGCCTACCTGGTCATGGAGTATGTCGACGGCATGTCGCTGGCCGAGTTTTTGCATCGCGTGGACGGCCACTCGCTCACCTTTGACGAGGCAGCGACCATTGCCGACGCGTTGGGTCAGGCGCTCACCTTTGCCCATGCAAACGGCGTGCTTCATCTGGACATAAAGCCCGCCAATGTGCTCATTGACCACTCGGGCAATGTAAAGCTCACCGACTTTGGCATGGCGCGGCTGTCATCTGCCGGCGGCTTTGGCGGATCGCGCGGCGGCACCATCGGCTACATGCCGCCCGAACAACTCGATATCGAGACCGGCACGGTCGACGAGCGCGCCGATGTCTTTGCCCTTGCCTGCGTGATCTACGAGGGCCTGTGCGGCAGCGCCCCCTTTATGGCGGCAACGCCTGCCGACTCGCTCGACCGCATCATCGGCGGCGCCACCTACCCCAGCGAGCTGATCCCGCACTTTCCCCCGGGAGCCGAGGCAGCGCTCATGAGCGCCCTCTCCCCTATGCCGCAAGACCGCCCCGATAGCATCGAGGCATTCTGCGACCAACTCCTTGCCGGCTTGGGGAGCGTGCGCGAAGGCCGTCGCAGCTTGGAGCAGATGGTAAGCGAGCTATCGGACGACGAGCACGCGGCAGACGATATGGAGTCGCTGCCTTACGAGGATAACGCCATCGAAGTCGACCCCGCGCTCGGTTGGGCGGGCACGCGCTGGAGCTGCGCGCGCGATTACACCATGCGCGGCATCTCGGCGCTAACGTGTGCAACCTTCAGCTTTTTGTTTATGCAGACAGCGGGCGTCGCGGCGCTTCCCGGGCTGGTCGCCGCGGCCATCGCTATTGGCGCGGCGGCAGGCTTGGCACCGCAGATCGGCTCGGCTATCTCGGCCGTAGGCTTTTTGGTGCTCATGGCCAACGCCACCATGCAGGCGCAGGGCATCCTGTCGATGCTGCCGGTCGCGGTCATTTTTGCCGCCGCCATGTCCGGATGGTGGATTGCCTGGGGACGCACCGAAGCGGCCGCGAGCGCGGCACTCACCTGCACGCTTGCGCTAGGTTGTCTAACCGGCGACGCCATCCTTGCCGCCGGGGCCGCCGCGGGCTTCGCGGCGTTTTGGCTCGGCCCGGCAAGCGCCGCTGCCGCCACGGGTATAGGCGCGCTTTTTGCCCGCCTGGCCGCAGCTGCCCTCCCTACGGGAGGCGTGCTGGGGCTTGGCAATGTCGCCGCAGCGCTGGGCGACGCGTTCCTCTGGGCCGCCTTCGCACTGATTGCAGCAGCAGCCGCGGCAACGTCGCTGCTGCTCAATGCCCATGCCAAGCGCGCCGAGCAGGGGTCAAACCTCGCCGCCATCGTCGCAATTGCCGTCGCCGGTATCGGCTCGGCCGTATCGTTTTGTCTTGCACACCATATGGAAATTGCCAGCCTTGCGGGCACGGTCGTCGCCAAGGCGGCGGTTGCGGGAATCCTATCCTCTATAATCGTTGGGATATGCCTGTATTTGCTCGGATACCAAAGAACCTATACGGAGAGTGATCTTTCGTGAACTTCCTGAACATCTTCGAGGACCACGTGGCCGGCATCTTCGGTGCCACCCGTGCCCCGTTCTCCTTTAAGAAGCTTGCCAAGCAGGCTGCTCGCGACATGGAGGATCAAACTCTGGTGATCAACGGCGTCAACACCGCGCCGGCGCTCTATACCATCCTGATCGCCACCGATGACGATCCCATGCTTGCCCCGTTCTATCCCGAGCTTTCGCGCGAGGTGCGCGAGTTTGTGAAGGCGCAGGCCGAAAAACGCCGCTACGTCTTTGTCGGCGAGCCCCTTGTTCGCTTTATGATCGACCCTCAGCTGCGCGCCGGCAAGTTCTCGGTCTTTGCCGAGAACGTCGACGCTCCCACACTCGGCCGTCTGTACGAGGAAGAGCGCGCCTATCAAAATGGCCTGGGACAGAACAGCTCGGCCACAAGCCGTGCCGCAAGCGCCCCCCGCGCCGGTCAGCAGCAGTTTGCATCGCCGCAGCAACACCCGGCCGCCATGCCCCAGCAGCAGCCGACACCCCGCGCTGCCACTCCCGACCCGCTCGCTGTGGCCGACCCCTTTGCACCCAATGTCCCCGATCCCGCAGCCCCCATCCCTGTGCCGCAAACCGTCTCGCGCGACGCACTTGCCGGTATGGGCGGAGCGGCTGCCACTGGCGCCGCCGTGGGCCTTGGCGCTGCGACCAGCATCGCCTCCAACATGGCAAGCCCCCGCGCCCCGCAGCGTCCGCTCGCCCAACTCGTCGACGTCGTGAGCGGCGAGAGCCACAACATCACCTCCGCGCAGGTGACCATCGGTCGTGAGCGCTCGGTATCCGACATCGCCCTGCGCGATCCCAACGTGTCGCGCCGTCATGCCCAACTCACCTTTACCGGCTCTGACTGGTCGATCGAGGACCTCAACTCCACCAACGGCACGCTCGTCAACAACCGCCGCATCACGCGCTGCCCGCTGCGCAACGGCGATCTGCTAACGTTTGGCCTGAGCACCTTTGAATTTAGGGGTTAATCGCTTATGAACATCGATATCGTCCTTTTTGCAGGCCGCATCGTACTGGTCGTCCTGCTTTATATCTTCTTGTTCGCCGTCATGAAGACCGGCGTGGGGCTCGTGCGCGGCCAGCGCCGAGACTCTGCCATCTGGACGATCGATGTGGACAAGGGCCCGCGCGGCATCCGCGGTATTCACGTGGATATGCTTGGCCCCGTCATCGTCGGTCGTTCGCCGTCATCTGACATCTGCATCAACGAGCCGTTTGTCTCTGCCTCGCATGCGCGTTTTTCGCTGCAGGGCCCGGCACTTATTATCGAGGACCTCAACTCGCTCAACGGCACCCTTGTTAACGGCCGCCAGCTGGTGGAGCCCGCAACGCTGCGCGAGGGCGACGAAGTCCAGATTGGCGACGTGGTCATGAAGGTGAACCGTCGATGATCGACGAGGAGAACAAGTCCACAACCATGTCCGAGGCGCTGGCTGCCCCCGCGGCCGTGCCGGCTCATGCCGCCCCGGCGGGCCCTGCGCCCGTTGAGCCCGAGGACACCGTGTTCTCCCTGCCTCTTTCGCATGTAACGCAAGACCATCCAATGCCCATCGATGGCCAGGATGAAGATAATTCCACCGATGCCCCCATCGGCGCGCACGCCGTTGCCGATCAACCTTCGGCACCGGAAACTACACCTGCGCCGGCCCACTTTGCCGAGTCTGTCGCCGCGGCAATCGATGAGAGCGCCGCGGTGTTTTTGGCCCCCGAGCCCACGGCACCGGTGTTTCCCGTAGTTCCAGCACCCACCGCAGCGCCCGAGCCCGCATCTACACCGGCACCCGCGGCGGCATCCTCCCCCGCGGCCGCATCGGCGCCCGAGGCCGTGCAGCCTACGGCCGAAGAGATGCCCGTCACAGCGACGGAGGACGCCTCTCAGCCCCACAGCACGCCCGCGCCCGCGCACTTCGCGGCACCCGAGCCCGCAGCCGTCGCCCCGCAAGACGAAGAGCCTGCCGACAACACAACCGAAGTGCCCGCCACGTCTAAAGTCGACGATCCGAGCAACGAGGCCAACGCCGTCTCGCCCGGCGACACGGCTGAGATTGATGTCGCCGCCGTGGAGGCCAAGCTCAAGGACCCTGGTTCGACCATGAGTTTTGAGCCGCTGGCCGACGAGCGCATCGAGACCGATTCGACCTACGATGCCGGCACCACCACGCAACTCATGTGGGGCGCCCGCTCCGATGTTGGCTGCGTGCGTCCGCACAACGAGGACTCCTACCTGGTACAGTCGCCGCTCTTTTGCGTGTGCGACGGCATGGGTGGTCACGCCGCCGGCGAGGTAGCCTCCTCCATCGCGGTCGAGACCATCGCCAAGACGGCGCCACAGGCTGCCGACGCCGCGCGCCTAGCCGCAGCCGTCGAAGCTGCCAACGCCGCCGTCATCGAGGCCGCACTCAACGGCCTGGGCAAGCCCGGTATGGGCTGCACGGCAACCTGCGCCTATATCGAAAACGACATGCTCGCCATCGCCCACGTGGGCGACTCGCGCGCCTACCTGCTCCACGAGGGCACGCTCATCCGCGTGACCCGCGACCACTCCTATGTGGAGGAGCTCGTGGACGCTGGCGAAATTACGGCCGACGAGGCGCGCGTCCATCCCAACCGCTCGGTTATCACGCGTGCGCTGGGTTCGGACCCCGCCATGTATGCCGACCACTTTACCCTGCACATCGAAGAGGGCGACCGCCTGATCCTGTGCTCGGACGGCCTTTCGAGCATGATTCCCGATAGCGAAATCGAAAACATCGCCACGCAATCGTCTACGGCGCAGATTTGCGTCGACAACCTGGTGGACGCCGCGCTCGCTGCCGGCGGCCACGACAACGTGACGGTAGTCGTTGTGGACCTGGTCGACGACGGCGTCATGCGCGAGGCAAAGCGTGTTCGCCGCCGCAACGTCACCATTGCCGCCATCCTGGGCATCGCTTTTGTGCTGGCGGCAACCATCTGGGCCTACGCGGGCGTCACCGGCTCGTATTACCTGGGCACCTACAAGGACACCGTCGCGGTCTACCGGGGCATTCCCGGCAAGCCGCTCGGCCTTAAGCTGCACTGGCTCGAGAGCACGACCGCCATCAAGCTATCCGACCTACCCGAAGACACGCAGAATCGTCTGAAAGCAGGCATTCCGCAAACGAGTGTCGACGACGCGCAGGACACTATCTCCAAGTACCGTCATCAGATCGATGAGGAACAGACCCGCCAGGTGATCGACGCGCAAACGATTCGCGACAACACCGACCAGGAATCGACTTCCAAATCGAATTCCGAAAAAACCGCCGAACAGTCCGCCGAGGCCGAAGCCTCCGATAAGAATTAGAAAGGGAGTGCCGCTTATGAGTCGCCGCAACACCGAAATGCTCTTGCTCATCGCCTCGGCGTTCCCCGTCATCCTGCTGTATGCGATGTACGTGCTCACCGCAGGCGCTTCCATCTCGTTTGAAACGCTCGCCGTGCCGATCGGTCTTTTTGCCGCCTTCGCCGCGGCGCATATCGCCGTGCGCATCCTGGCGCCCGGTGCCGATCCGGCCATCCTGCCCATCGTCTTTGTGCTTTCGGGTATCGGCATCACGTTCGTAACGCGTCTGGCACCCGCCCTCGCCATCTCGCAGCTCGTCATTCTGTTTGTCTCGGTGGCACTGATGGTGGGCACGCTCGCGATGATCAAGAATCTCGATGTGGTCATGCGCTACAAGTACACCTTTGGCATCATCGGCATCATCTTGCTGATGCTGCCCATCTTTATCGGCACCACCATCTCGGGCTCCAAGCTGTGGATTCGCATCGCCGGCTTCACCATCCAGCCCGGCGAGTTCGCCAAGATTTTTATCGTATTGTTCTTGGCCGGATACCTAGCCGAGAACCGCGAGCTACTCTCCATCTCCAATCGCAAGATCTTGGGCCTCAAGGTCCCGCGCCTGCGCCTGCTGCTACCGCTGTTCGCTGTGTGGGGTGTATGCCTTCTGGTCGTTGTCTTCGAGCGCGACTTGGGCTCCGCCGTGCTGTTCTACACCATCTTCTTGCTGATGCTCTACGTCGCCACGGGACGTTTCTCGTATGTCGTCATCGGCCTTGCGCTTTTGGCAGTGGGTGCCGTGGGCGCCTACAAGTTCCTGTCGCATGTCCAGGTACGTTTCCAGATCTGGGCCGACCCCTTTAAGGATGCCCAGGGCCAGGGCTACCAGATTGTGCAATCCCTTTTCTCGTTGGCTGACGGCGGTCTTATCGGCGTTGGCATCGGTAATGGCATGGCCAATAACATCCCCGTCGTCGAGTCCGACTTCATTTTCTCGGCCATCGGCGAGGAAATGGGCCTTTTGGGCGGCGGCGCCGTACTCGTCCTGTTTATGCTCTTTGCCGTGCGAGGCCTGACCACGGCCGCCCGCGCTAAGTCTGACCTTGCCGCATTTAGCGCCACGGGCCTCACGGCCGCCATTAGCTTCCAGGCCTTCTTGATCGTTGGCGGCGTTACCCGCCTGATTCCGCTGACCGGCGTCACCCTGCCCTTTATGAGCCAGGGCGGCTCCTCGCTGCTGGCGAGCTTTATCATTGTCGCGCTTTTGCTGCGCGCCGGCGATGAGGCCACCGGTCGCGAGGCCGAGCTCACCGGCACCGGCACCATGGCCGCCATCACTGACGACCAGGTCGCTTCTGCCGCGGCGCATGCCGGCACGCGCTTCGCTTCTTCGTCTTCCTACGGCCGTGGCAGCCACTCCACCGGCTCGCGCATGCGTCGTCGCCTGCTCGATACGCCCGAATCTGGCGTGCTCGGCCGCGTGGCGCTCGCTAACCGCCTAACCCGCGCGGTATTTGCCTTTACGGCCCTGTTCGCCATCCTCATCGGCAACCTCACCTATGTCCAGGTCATCAAGGCCAAGGATTACCAGGATATGCCGACCAACAATCACACCATCGCCCGTTCCAAGTACATCCAGCGCGGCTCCATCATCACGTCCGACGGCGTGACGCTGGCCGAATCGCTGCAACAGGAGGACGGCACCTACGTACGCTCCTACCCTAACGGCAACCTGGCCGCCCATGTGGTTGGCTATGTGAGCCAGCAGTACGGCACCGCCGGTATCGAGAGCGTGATGAACGACACGCTCACCGGTTCCAAGGATTACTCCAGCTGGAACAACGCCATCGCGTCGCTCGCGGGCCAAAACCAGCCGGGCAACACCGCCAAACTCACCATCGACTCCCGCATCCAGACGGCTGCCGAACAGGCTCTCAAGGGCTTTAAGGGCGCCGTTGTGGTCATGGACCCGCGCACTGGCGCGGTGCTCGCATGTGCCAGCTCGCCCACCTACGACAACACCAACATCGACGCCCTGCTGCAATCGGGTGGCGGTGAGGACGGTTCTATGTACGACCGCGCCATGGACGCCCTCTATACTCCGGGCTCCACGTTTAAGGTCGTCACGCTTTCGGCGGCGCTCGAGTCCGGTGCAGCGACGCTCGACACCACCTATAGCGCTCCGGCCGAGATGGAGATCGGCGGCGCTGCCGTCACCAATGCCGACGACATCGGCTACGGCACCATCTCGCTCCGCCGCGCGTTTGCCGTGTCGTCCAACGTCGCCTACGGCCAGCTGGCCCGCGACCTCGGCGCCGAGACGCTCGTCAACCAGGCGAACGCCTTTGGGTTTGGCCAGTCGCTCGGCCAAGACTTCTCCACCACGCCCTCCATCATGCCCGACCCGTCGGTGATGACGGAATGGGAGCTCGCCTGGGCCGGCGCCGGCCAGCCCGTCGGCATGGACCACACGCCGGGTCCGCAGACCACCGTCATGCAGAACGCCGTTATCGCGGCGGCCATCGCCAACAGCGGCGTCGTCATGGACCCGTTCTTCGTTGCCCAGGTGCTCGCCCCAGACGGAACCGTGGTCAAGACCACGCAGTCCCGCTCACTGGGCCAGGCCGTCAGCGCCACCACGGCCGAACAGGTCAAACAGGCCATGCTCGACGTCGTTCAATCCGGCACCGGCACCGATGCCCAGATTCCGGGCGTCAAGGTTGCCGGCAAGACCGGCTCTGCCGAGATCGTCGGCACCAAGGTCAACTCGATGTTCGTCGGTTTTGCGCCTTACGATTCACCCACGGTCGCCATCTCGGTAGCCTTGGAGGATTACGACAAGCACGACGTCGAGGCGGCAAAGATCGCCGGCATCGTCCTGACCGCGGCGCTTGCCGCCCAGGGAGCGTGATGCCCGTGATTGATGCGCAAGCATGGGGCGTGCCGCGGCCGATAACACTAGCGGCAATGCGCCACACGGCCCCAGCGGCCTCAAATTTGGTACTACACACATCGTTGAGCGAATAGTCATGTTAGGAGCAGGAATGGAACAGAGGGTCCTCGGGGGAAGATACCTCCTCAAGGATAAGGTAGGGACAGGCGGCATGGCGACCGTCTACCGTGCACAGGACCAGGTCCTCGACCGCACGGTAGCTATCAAAATCATGCTGCCGCAATATGCCGGCGACGCCACCTTTGCTGCACGCTTTAAGCAGGAGGCCCAGGCAGCCGCCGGCCTCTCCTCCCCCTATATCGTCGGCGTCTACGATTGGGGCAAGGACGGCGACACCTATTACATCGTCATGGAATACCTGCGCGGCACCGACCTTAAGAGCGGCATCAAGAGCCACGGCGCCCTTGATCCCAAAAAGGTCGCTCAGATCGGCTCGCAGATCAGCTCCGCACTTTCGGTCGCCCACAAGCACGAGATCATCCACCGCGATATTAAGCCGCAGAACATCATGGTGCTGCCCGACGGCAACATCAAGGTCATGGACTTTGGCATCGCGCGCGCCAAGAACAGCCACCTTACGCAGGACAACAACGTTTTGGGCACCGCCCACTACGTAAGCCCCGAGCAGACCCGCGGGCAGGATCTAGGCCCCACCTCGGACATTTACTCGCTGGGCGTCGTGATGTACGAGTGCGCCACCGGCCGCGTGCCTTTCGACGGCGACGATGCCATCTCGGTCGCACTCAAGCAGGTCAACGAGCTGCCCGTGCCGCCGAGCCAGATCAACTCCGGTGTCGATGCCGATCTTGAGCGCATTATCCTCAAGTGCATGGAAAAAGATCCGGCTAACCGTTTCCAGACGGCCGACGAGCTGCGTCAGGTGCTCAACAGCTACCTGTCTGGTCGCGCCGTCAACGTGCCGGAGCCTACGCGCGTTATCGGCGCCGTTGGCGACCTGGGTGCCACCAAGACCCGAGAGCTATCCGACCAGACGCGCGCCATGGTACGCCCCGTCTCGGGCGTGAGCGGACAAAATAACGCTCGCAGCTCCGTCTCGGGTTCAACCGGCTCTTACGCCACCGAGCAGCCCAAATCCAACAAGAACAAGATCATCGCCGCCGTAGTTGCTGCGGTAGCCGTAATCGGCGTCATCGTGGCCTTTGCCACCGGACTCTTTGGCGGCGAGCAGGTCCCGGTTCCCGATGTGTTGGGTAAGGACCAGGAGACCGCCGTCGAACTGATTAAGGATGCCGGCCTTGACGTCGGAACCATTGACCAGAGCTACAACGACGACGTCGACGAGGGAAAGGTTGTCGAGCAGACTCCTAACGGTCACACCAAGAAGCCCAAGGGCACCAAGGTGAATCTGGTAATCTCCAAGGGTCCCAAGCCCTCCGAGAAGGTTGATGTCCCGCAGCTCGTTGGTCTGACCAAGGACCAGGCAGAGGCGGCGCTGGCAAGCGTCGGCCTTAAGGGCAATGCCACCGAGGAAGCCAACGAGGCCGAAAAGGGCGAAGTCTTTGAACAGGGCACCGATGCGGGCAAGGAAGTCGAGAAGGGCACGACCATTTCGTACAAAGTCTCGAGTGGACCCGACACCACCTCCGTTCCCGATCTGACCGACATGACCGAGGCTCAGGCACGCAACGCCCTCGATATGGCCGGCTTCGGCGTCGATGTGACCTACCAGGAGAACGATTCCGTCACCGAGGGCACCGTCATTAGCTGGAACCCCAGCGGTAAGCAAAAGCCCGGCGCCACGATTACCGTCGTCATCGCCAAGAAGTCCGGCAAGGCAAACGTTCCGGGCAACCTGTACGGCAAGAGTATCTCCTCCGCCGTCACCGCGCTCAACAACGCCGGATTCTACAACATCGCATTCTGCGATCAGAACGGCAACCCCGTGAGTGGTAACGAAAACGCCACCGTGACGGGCGTCTCCCCCACTGGCAAGCAGTCCACCGACAGCACGATCACGCTGACGGTTTCGATTTCTGGCTCTGGCACCGATTCAGGCGACGATTCCGGCACGACCAACTAGTCATCGAGACATTGCCCACAGCGGCTGATGCCGCAAACATATTCGCTCACAGGCGCCCGCTTGCTCCCCCAGCAAGCGGGCGCTTTCTTTATCCGAAGCAGCGAAAACTACAGCATGCCTTTAAACCAGAAGAGCCCGGTACCGCAGCGGTACCGGGCTCGATATTACTCTGGTGCCCCCGGGCGGATTCGAACCGTCGACACCCGCTTTAGGAGAGCGGTGCTCTATCCCCTGAGCTACGGAGGCATGTTGTACTAGTGTAGCAGATTTACTGCATCGCCATACGCCCCATGAACAGACTTCAAAGTTGCGATGGAATAGTTCCTGCCTGATGCGTCTAAAGCCGCATTTAGGAACTTTTCCACCGCAACTTATGAGGAGCTAGTTGCCTTTGTGGAAAAGGCCTTTGATGACGGAGGGGATGCTCTTGGCGCCCTTGGCCGTCACATCGATAAAGTCGGGCGAACGCACAAGCTTATCCTCGTCGACGTACTTGCGAACTGCACGAAGCGTCTCTTTGTCGTCGCGCGTCGAAAACGTAAAGTGGCCGTTATCCTTGGTAAAGATAGCAAAACGCGTGATCTTCTTGGTGCCACGCAAAACCTCGGCGGCAATATAGTCGACCTCGTCCCACGGAATTTGAATAAAATCCTCGGGATTGCGCTCGTTATAGTACTCAAACGCCTTATTGCCCACCATCACGTTACCGTGGCTAGTAAGCCCCATCAGGCAGGTCGCCGGCGTTGCAAGATCGACCGTGCTGTTCTGAGATTGCGCCATACGCGCCTCGCCCTCCAATAAAAACAAAACCGGACCGCATCCAGTGTACCCACCGGGTGCGGTCCGTTTCAATGGCTCAAAAGCCCTTGCCTAGCAACTCTCGGTCTTAAGCCGAAGCGTGCTTACATGAAGCCGCAGACGCGACCGATGATGCCGACGGCGAAGAGAGCCAGGATGATGACGATCGGGCTGACCTTCTTCTTGAGCAGCTTGCAGACGAACAGCGTCAGGCACACGGCAGCAAGGCCGGGGATGAGCTGATCGAGGTTAGCCTGAAGCGTGGTGACCTTCACCTGATCAAGGGCGGTAGCACCGACGGAGTTGTACATCGTCAGCGCTTCCTTGATGCCCTCGGCACCGGAAGGCAGGTTAGCCCAGTCAATGAAGGCGCCGGCAGACTGCGTGACCTTGGAGACGACCGGGGTGAAGGAGATGGACACCCAGCGCTCGACCAGGGCGCCGATGATGAACATACCCAGGATGGAAGCACCCTCGGTGACCTTGCCCATCAGACCGCCGGAGAGGTCCTTGGCGATGGAGGAGCCGACCTTATAGCCAAACTCCTGCGTGTACCACAGGAAGGCGTAACGGATGATGTTCCACGCGAAGAAGAACAGCAGCGGACCGGCGATGCTGCCGGACAGGGCCAGGGAAGCGCCCAGAGCGCCCAGGATCGGGCGAAGGGTGAACCAGAAGGCGGGGTCGCCGACGCCGGCGAGCGGGCCCATCATACCGACCTTGACGCCCTGAATGGCGACGTCATCGATCGGTGCACCGTTGGCGCGCTCCTCCTCGAGAGCGAGGGTAACGCCAATGACGGGGGCGGAAACATAGGGATGGGTGTTATAGAACTCCAGGTGGCGCTTAAGCGCGGAAATCTGGTCGTCCTTGCTGGTGTAGAGCTTCTTGATCGCAGGGATCATTGCGAAGCACCAGCCGCCATTCTGCATACGCTCGTAGTTCCACGAGCCCTGAAGGAACTGATGACGGAAGCAAACCTTCTTGCGGTCAGCCTTGGTGAGCTGAATCTTGTTCTCTGCCATATGTATCACTCCCCTCCTACTCGTAATCGTTCAGAATGTCGCCGAGCGGGTCACCGGAGCCACCGCCCATGCCGCCACCCTGCTTGGCCAGATCCTTGAGGCCAAGGTAGATGAGGGCAAGGGAGATGCCAATGAGACCAAGAGCGATCAGCGTGAGCTGAGGGATGGCAGCAAGGACAAAGCCGAGGATGAAGAACGGCCAGGTCTCCTTGGTGGCCATCATGTTGATGACCATGGCGTAACCGACGGAAGCGACCATGCCGCCGCCGACAGCCATGCCGCCGGACAGCCAGTCGGGCATAGCGTTAAGCGCGTTGGTAACCGCCTCGGCCGGGATGATGCACAGAAGTACTGCCGGGATGGCGATACGAAGGCCCTGCATGAGGATGGCGGCGTACTGCCAGCGCTCGATGCCGGAGAAGTCGCCCTTCTCGGCGCAACCGTCCATGGCGTGAGCGATAGCGGTAGCCAGGGTACGGCAGATCATGGTCAGGAACAGACCAGCGACCGACAGCGGGACGGCGACGGCGATGGCGGCGGTAACGGCCTTGGCCGAATCGGTGGCGCCACCGTTGAGGGCGAGCACCATGATAATCGAAGAAGCGACCGAGGCCAGAGCGGCGTCAGGCGCGACGGCAGCGCCGACGTTAGCCCAGCCAAGGGCCATCATCTGGAGCGAACCGCCCAGGAGGATGCCCTCCTGAAGGTGACCGGTTACGAGACCGATAAGCGTGCATGCCACGAGCGGCTGATGGAACTGGAACTCATCCAGAATGCCTTCCATACCGGCAAGCAACGCGACAATCGCAACAAGCAGAATAGTGATTGCAGACATGTATCGGACCCTCCTTTACTATGCTTGAGCGGCCAGTTCGGCCTTAGCTTTCTTCAACATGGCGTCGAGATCCTCGGAGGAATCCGAAGGAACCTTGCGGACCTCGAACTTGACGCCCTTGGCCTTGAGGGCCTCGAGAGTCTTAACGTCGTCATCTCCCATAGCGACGGCGTTGGTGACGACGACTTTGCCCTTGGAGTGAGCCATGGAACCGATGTTGACTTCCTTGATGTCGACGCCGGCCTCGATAGCCTTGAGCAGATCCTGCGGGTTCTCAAAGAGCAGCATGGCCTTGGTGTCACCAAAGCGCGTGTCCTTGACAACCTCGGCCATCTTCTTGATGGGCACGACGTTGGCATGGACTCCCGGAGGGGCAGCCTGCTCGATCATGGTCTTGCGGAGCTCGTCGTGAGCAACGCCGTCGGAAACCACGATGATGCGGTTGGGGTTGATCTGCTTGGTCCACGTGGTGGCCACCTGACCATGCAGCAGACGGGTGTCGATACGGACGTGGGCGATCTTGATGTGCCCATCGCCGATGACCGTTCCCGGAGGGATGGCGCCTGCAGGAGCAGCGGCGGCCGTGGCCGGCTTCTTCTCCTCGGGCTCCAGAGACTCGGGCTTGACGCGCACGCCAGCCTTAGCCTCAGTCACGAGATGTTTTGCGATCGCATGTGCAGTGTTCTTTGCGTCAAAGCGCTGCGAATATGCCTCGATGAGCATAGGCAGGTTGACACCGGTGACGATAGCCCAGGAATCGTGGCCCTCGATGAGACCGCTGATCTGGTTGAACGGCGTGCCGCCCCACAGATCAACGAGGAAGAGCACCTGCTCCTGGTCCTCGAAGGAAGCGATTGCTTCCTCGACCTTGGCACGGAAGTCGTCGGGGCCCATGCTCGGCTCGAGCGAGACCACGGCCACAGACGGCTGATCGCCAAAGACCATCGAGCCCGTCTGCTTGATTCCGGCTGCCAAGTCCCCGTGGCTAGCAAGAACAATACTTACCATCACATAACCTCCTCTTTGTCTACGTATTTCCTACACGACATGAAAGGAGTATACCTGTTCGTCCTGTAAAATTATAGAGAAAAATGCGAATGATTGGATAATTTGTTTAAACGTCTAGGTTTGTTACAAGTTGATTACGTTACTGCTTTTTGACGGATTACGCGCCAAGGCGTCACTTATCAAGCCATTCATTTTACAGATACAAGCAGGCTGGTCATTAATATCGATTTTAGGCAAGCGCGAATGCGCTTGTACTGCAGTTATTTTGTTTAAACAGACATAACTTGACTATTAGCGTGACTTATGCACTAACGTAAGTAGTCATTGGGGACGTTCTTAAACGACTAGTCAAACAAGAACGTCCCCAACGACTAGGGGCTAGGCGATGTGGAGAGGGTTGGCGGCGTCGACGGCGTCGGAGGGGTCATCGGGAACAGTGTCTGCCGGGTCCTCGTCGGGGGTCTCAATCTGCTTGATCATGACCTCCTGGCCCTGCAGCAGGTATGTCTCGCCGCTACCGCAATGGGGGCAGATCTTGCCGTGCTCGACCGTCGCATAGTCGCGGCCGCACGCCTCGCAATGCGTCACGGCCTCGACAGGCTCCACGATAAGCTCCGCGCCCTCGGTGATAGGCTTTTTATCTGCCGCCCAGCGCCAAGCGTCGAGCAGCAAGTCGGGAACGACGCCCGAGACCTCGCCCAGCAGCAGCGTGACGCTCGAAACGCGACTCACGCCATTGGCGCGCGCCACGTTCTCGACATCGCGAATAATGTGATAGACGATTCCCAATTCATGCAAGGTAGAAACCTTTCAGCAACGGTTGATGCGATGTCAGCCAAACGTCAGCGAGCGGCGATCCAGGTGCCCCAGGTTGCCCCGAAACAAGGCGTCCGCTGGGCTTTTGCCCGCGGCGCCGCAGTTGAGGGGCAAGATGGGGTATCTGGGCGCCGCGCAGCGTCGGCAGTGCCGCCGTTCGTTAGAACGGCGGAACCTCATTACTTCTTCCCGAATTTGATCTTGATGGCACGCTTGAGCGCGTACTTGCCCAAGCTGGGGAGCTTTTGCTCGTATTTAACCATCGTGGAGCACTCGGGGCGGTCGCGATCCAGATGGATGGCGTCGAACGCGCACTTGGTGGTGCACAGACCGCAGCCGATACACTTGTTGGGGTCGACGATCGAGGCACCGCAACCCAGGCAGCGGGCGGTCTCGGCGCGTACCTGCTCCTCGGTAAAGGTCTCGACGTACTCGCTAAAGGGCGCGGCCTTCTCGCGCTCGCGGTCGACATGTGCCACCTCGCGGCTCGCGTTATCGTAGCTCTCGATCACGACATCGTCGCGATCGAGCGCGATGTAGCGGCGCTGGTTGCGGCCGATGGTGAGCGTGGAGCCCGGTTGCACAAAGCGGTGGATGGACACGGCGGCCTCGTGACCGGCAGCGATGGCGTTGATGGCAAAGCTCGGACCGGTGTAGACGTCGCCGCCCACAAAGATGTCGGGCTCGGCGGTCTGGTAGGTCTGAGGATCGGCAAGGGCACCCTGGCCACGGCCAAGCTCCACCTTGGAGCCAGCCAGCAGGTCGCCCCACACGATGGACTGACCGATCGACATGACCACGCGGTCGGCGTCGACACGACGCAGGTCGTTCTCGTCGTACTCGGGCGCAAAACGGCCCTCGTCGTCAAAGACACGCGTGCAGCGCTTGAAGGTGATACCGCACACACGACCGGCCTCGTCCAGATGGACCTCCTTGGGGCCCCAGCCGCAGCTGATGTGGGCGCCGTCCTCAACGGCCTCGCGACGCTCCTCCTCGCTGGCGGGCATCTGGGCCTCGCTCTCCAGGCAGAATATCTCAACGTGCTCGGAACCCAGACGGCAGGCGTTGCGCGCGACGTCGATAGCCACGTTGCCGCCGCCCACCACGATGGTGCGGCCGGACAGCGCGTCGATCTTGCCACTGTTGACCTTGCGCAAAAAGTCGACGGCCACGGTCACGTCCTCGGCATCCTCGCCCGGAATACCGGCGAGGCGGCCGCCCTGGCAGCCAATGGCAACATAAAAGGCCTTAAAGCCCTGCTCGCGCAGCTCGTCGAGCGTCACATCGCGACCGACCTCCACGCCATAGCGGAACTCGGCGCCCATCAGGCGAATGACCTCGACCTCGGCCTCGATAACATCCTTCTGCAGCTTAAAGCTGGGAATGCCATAGGTGAGCATGCCACCCGGGCGCTCATTCTTCTCGAACACGACGGGCTTGTAGCCCTTCTCGGCCAGGTAGAAAGCGCAGGACAGGCCGGCCGGACCGGCACCGATGATGGCGATCTTCTGGTCGAAGCCGCCGGCACGCGTCGGGGTCACCACAGGTGGGACATAGCGGGTCGCGGCATCCAGATCGCGCTGGGCGATAAACTTCTTGACCTCGTCGATGGCCACGGCCTCGTCCACGCGACCGCGAGTGCAGGCATCCTCGCAGCGGCGATTGCACACACGGCCGCAGATAGCGGGCAGCGGGTTCTCGCGCTTGATGAGCGCTAGCGCCTCGTCATAGCGGCCCTGCGCCGCGAGCTTCAGATAGCCCTGAACGGCAATGTGCGCGGGGCAGGCCGTCTTGCAGGGCGCGGTGCCGGAATCGTGTGTCTCGATGCGGTTGTCGTTGCGGTAGTTGGGCGACCACTTGGTGTGGTCCCACTTGGTGGCATCGGGCAGCTCCTGGCGCGGATACTCGGGCACCTGTCCGCCGGCCTTTTTGCTGCAGAGCTTCTGGCCGAGCTTGACGGCACCGGCCGGGCACACCTCAACGCAGCGACCGCAGGCCACGCACTTGTCCTTCTCGACCTTGGCGACATAGGCCGAGCGCGACAGGTTGGGCGTGTTGAACAGCTGCGAGGTGCGCAGGGCGTAGCACACGTTGACGTTGCAGTTGCAGATGGCGAAGATCTTGTTCTCGCCGTCGATATTGGTGATCTGGTGCACAAAGCCGTTGTCCTCGGCCTGGCGCAAGATGTCATAGACCTCCTCACGCGTCACATAATGGCCGCGGTCGGTCTCAACCACATAGTCGGCCATATCGCCCACGGCAATGCACCAGTCGGCGGGGTCGTCGGCGCAGCCCTCGCCCATCACACGACGGCTCGCGCGGCAGCTGCAGGTGCTGGCGGCATATTTGCCCTCGTATTTGTCGAGCCAATGCTCGATATGCTCGATCGGCACCGAGGTGCTCGAAGCATCGATAGCCTTCTCGACCGGAATGACGTGCATGCCGATGCCGGCGCCTCCGGGCGGCACCATCGGCGTGGCTTTGGACAGCGGCCCCTTGGACGCCTGCTCAAAGAACTTGGCATAGACCGGATGCTCCTCGAGCTGGTTCACGCGCATGTTGAGGAACTCGGCGGAACCCGGTACCAGCATGGGCAGCACCCACTGCTTGGCGCGCTCGGGATTTTCCCAGTTGTACTCGAGCAGACCCGTGTAGCTCATGTCGTCGAGCATCTTCTCGATCTGGGCCTCGGGCATGCCGGTGAGCTTGGCCATCTCGGGCAGCGTATAGGGACGGCGCATCTTCATCTTGCAGAGCACTTCGGCCTGCTCGTCGGTTGCGGCCTCGGCAAACGACCAGTACTCGTAGCCCAGCAGCTCGTTGCGATGCAGCAGACGGTTGGTGCAATGCTCGCACAGCTTGACAATGGCCTCGCGCGGATGCTCCGGCAGCGGCGGCACGAACTCCGAACCGATGTCGGGCTCGGTGTAGCTAATTCCCGGTCCGTTGAGAATCATGGTTGTCCCTTCTCTTGCCGCAGCCCGACGAGGCCGCAGCGCCCCTCTTTTTTGCAGGCCGGGCATGCCCCCATGCCGTTCACCCGCCATTGTTGACATTATGTCAAAAATAGTATTGACGAACCGTCAACACTATTCAAGACTATTAGGCGAACGGTCGGGCCCAAACGGATGAAAGGCAGCAAGCGCATGAGCGATAACGCAGCGAGCACCCCTGTGGCCGACGCCGTCCCCACGCCCGACAGCGCGGCAAAGCGCCTGACAGGTGACGAGCGCCGTCGCGAGATTCTCGCCGCCGTGCGCGCCGTGAGCTCCGAGCTGGGCGTGTCCCATCTATCCGTCTCGGCCGTGACCAAGCGAGCCGGCTGCACGCGCTCGCTGTTCTACCACTACTTCGTCGACATGGACGCTGCCGTCACCGCCGTCATGGACGAGGCAATCGACGGTTTTATCTCCGAGCTCGAGCAGTGGAATGCCAGCCGCATCGTCGGTGATATCGAGGGCGCACTCGACACCGTCGCCCCGCTCTTTAAGCGCCTGGTTGTGAGCGGCCACGAGCTGCCGAGCACGCTCACCTCGAGCAGCGGCGCGCTCTACGGCGGCTTTCTGCACAACGTGGTCCAGCGCGTGGCGCAATACATCTGCGACACCACCGTGGTGGACTTTGTCGCCCATCATGACCTGCGCATCGACCATGTCTACGAGACGTTTTACACCCTCATCATGGGACTGTTGATGTACATCCGCACGCACCCCGATGTGCCCGACGAGACGGTTAAGGAGATTATCGCCTCGACACTCCACATCGAGGGCTACACCGCCAAGTATTCCGAGCGCAAGCCCAGGAACTGATGACATTTGGCCAAACTGCCCGCGACGGAAGAGGGGCCGCGGGCGTATGAAAGGAGAGCAGCATGCTGTTCGATGTTTGGGGTAGCGATACCCTTATCCACTGGGCCGGCTGGGCGATGGTCTTTATCGGCTTGATCGTACTCAACGAGGTCGGCCGCCGTACCAAGCTCGGCGCGGCCATCATCTTTGGCGTGGCTCCGCTGGCCATGACCATCTACTGCATCGCCATCGCCGTCGGCGTTTCGCAGGGTGCCGAGTGGGCGCTCACCAACCCCACCCATGTATACCAGAACAGCTGGTTCCATTACGCCAAGGTATACGCGGCGCTGGCCGGCTGCTGGGGCTTCATTGCCATTAAGTACCAGTGGGGCAAGATCGGCAAGGCGCATTGGTTCCGCGCATGGCCGTTTGTGATCGTCGCCATCAACATCTTGATCGCCGTCGTGTCCGACTTTGAGAGCGCCTATCACTTCTTTGTCCTGGGCGAGTCCACCTGGGTCACCTCCGAAGGTGCTACGCAGCTGGCCGGCTGGAACAACGTGTTCAACGGCATCGCGGGTATCATCAACATCTTCTGTATGACCGGTTGGTGGAGCGTCTACGCCTCCGAGGACAAGACCGACATGCTGTGGCCCGACATGACCTGGGTCTACATCATCGCCTACGATATCTGGAACTTCTGCTACACCTACAACTGCCTGCCCACCCACTCCTGGTTCTGCGGCTTTGCGCTGCTGCTGGCGCCCACCGTCGCCGCCTTTATCTGGAACAAGGGCGGCTGGATCCAGAACCGCGCCTTTACGCTGGCCATTTGGTGCATGTTTGCCCAGGTGTTCCCCTACTTCCAGGAGGAGTCCATCTTTGTGACGCACTCCACGCTCGACCCCGGCGCCGCCACCGCGGTCTCGATCGTCGCGCTGGTCGCCAACATCGCCGCGATCATCTACGTCGCCTACCGTGCCAAGAAGCTCGGCCGCAACCCCTACAAGCAGGATGTCTTTGAGGGCACCAGCGATTGGGAGAAGGCCACTGCCCGTCGCGCCAAGGTTGATTACGCGCACGCCGAGTAACGCGCCTGACGCAAACATCGCTTGAGCACGAAGCGGCATAGCCGGCTCCGCGCAACTCAACGCACTGCAGAGCCCCCGGAATGTGATTCGTTCGCGTTCCGGGGGCCTTTTGCTGCCGCGAGGATGCGGCTGAACGATACGCTCGGGTTAAATCGGATCTTATATTTCGCATGCGCTTTATATGACTCCATTTTTGGGTACAGTGTTGAGCCGATATTGCATTGGGGGATATATGAGCGATGAGACACGTGGCCGCGAGGATGCGGCCCAGGATGCGGAAGCATGTGCCGAGGCCCTGGAGAGCCTTGACCGGATTGCTCTAGACGAGCTCTCGTTGAGCGATTTGGCCGTCGACGCGCAGGACGAGGTGTGCGAAGGCACTGAGGGCGAAGGCAGCGACGCCAAAGACGCTTCTGACGAGGCCGAAGCCGAAGAGGACGATAGCAAGGACGACGTCCAGTCGGAATCCGCCTCGGGAGAAGAGACCGCCCTGCTTGGCAGCTTGCCTGCCGATGACTCGCTCACCCGCGAGCTTCCTGGCCTGGGTTCTGCGCCGGCCGTCGACGAGACCATCGCCATGGGCGATATGCCCCTGCCGTCCGTTCCCTCGGCACGCGAAGCCGAGGCTCGCCATCACAAGATGTCGCCCAAGCGACGCAATTTGATGGTTGCCGGCGTCGTTGCCGCCGCGCTCGTTGCCGGCGGCGCGGGCTATGCCGCTTGGAACGGATACCAACAAGAACAGGCCGCCGTCGCTGCCGTCAACGCCCACACCATGATGTCGGTGCAGATTGGCGTACATGCCGCAGGGCTCGACTGCTCCACCGGCTCCAAGATTCCCATGCAGGTGAGCGGGCAAGACTCTGACGGCTCCTCCGTGAGCGAGACGCTCTATGTTGATGAGCACGGTCGCGGTATTAAGCTGCTGCCTGGCGACTATACGCTCTCCATCGCTGGGTCCCCCATCGCAGCTGACGGTACCATTTACACCGTGCCGGCCACCAAGGCGCAGGTTAGCGTAAAGAGCGACGGGCAGGACCTGAGCGCTCAGGCATCCTTTAAGCTTAAGGTACCTTCGGCAGACACGGTGACCGACGACCAGATCGATGCCGCGGCCAAGTACGCCGAGGAGGGTGGCGCGAGCTCTGCCGCGGTCGCAAAGGTGCTCCAGCAGGCGGCAACCGCGCGCCGTGACGCCGCCGTCAATGCCATGAGTTCCCGCGAGGCGCAGGCGGCCCGCGACGCCGATGCTCGGCATAAGGCAACGAACCTGTATCAGCTCGATATTCCCGTTGAGTGGTACGGCAAAGTCGCGACTTGGCAAAACGGCAATACGCTGTGCATCTATCTTGCCAGCGACAGCAATACACCGATCGTGACGCTTGTCGCAGTGCGCGACGGCGAGAGCTTTACACCCGATAAGGGCGATACGGTTTTGGGTGCGGCAAGCCTTGGCAACGGCTACACGGTCTACGCCAGCGGCCCCGTCTATCCGTATGTGGTGCCCCAGACCATCAACGGGCGCACGCAAGACCCCGTGTCGACCTACCCCATGGACACGGCCATCGATCTTGTCGAGCTTACAACCGGCAACCGCTATACCTATAGCCAGATCAAGAACGTACTGGTCGGCAAAGACGGCAAGGCAGACGCCGCCACCAAACTCGAGACCGACTACCTCGCTCAGATTCTGATGCCAAGCATCAAGGCCCAAGACTAGCCGGCCGCAGCGAGGGTAGCTAATTTGGGACGGGGCTTTTTTTTCTGCCCCGCCCGTTAAACGACTAAACCGGCCCATTACCAGCCGGGGCAGCTAAAAAAGCCCCGTCCCAAATTAGCTACCCTGCAGGAGTTAGCGCCACGGATCGGCTTCGAACATCGGCTCGCGCTCGGGGCGGCGATCGCTGTAGGGATCGTAGCCGTCGTCGTCCTCGTTCTCGGCACGGATGTAGGGGTCGCGCGGCTTGGGTGCGGGTTTGGGAGCAGCCTTCGGTGCGACCGGCGCGGCGGGCGCTGACTCAGGCGCCGGTGCGTTCGTCTCGTTCTCGTCTTTCATCTGCGTAGCTCCTTGCCATGTACTCATGTTCAACATCATCGATTGTCGCACGAAAAAGGGCGGCGGACCCAATTGGATCCACCGCCCTTGGCGTTTGGCTCAAAAAGTAGATTTTAAGGCATGGCCCAACAATCTACTCGGCGTCAGGCACCTCGTAGGTGGCAGACGGCGTGTTATCGCACACGACGGTAAAGGCACCGTCCTTGTCGACGTCAACCGTCACCTGATCACCCTCGCGCACCGTACCGTCGATGATAGCGGCGGCGATAGCGTCCACGACCTCGCGCTGCACCAGACGCTTGAGCGGACGGGCACCAAAGACCGGGTCCAGACCGCCCACGGCGAGCATCTGCTTGGCCGCCGGGGTGATGGCAAGCGTCATGCGCTCCTTGGCCAGACGTGCGCGGACGTCGGCGAGCTGAATATCGACGATCTTTTCGATCTGCGCCATGCCGAGCGGATGGAACACCACGATATCGTCGATACGGTTGAGGAACTCAGGGCGGAAAGTCTGAGCCATGGCCGCGTCGATCTGATGGCGCATCTCCTCCTCGTCCTTGCCCGAAAGATCGGCGATAGCCTTGGAGCCCACGTTGGACGTCATGATGATGATCGTGTTCTTGAAGGACACCTGACGACCCTGACCGTCGGTCAGACGGCCGTCGTCAAGTACCTGCAACAGCACGTTGAAGACATCCGGATGGGCCTTCTCCATCTCGTCGAGCAAGATCACGGAGTACGGGCGACGGCGCACGGCCTCGGTGAGCTGCCCGCCCTCGTCGTAGCCCACGTATCCCGGGGGCGCACCGATCAGACGCTGAACGCTGAACTTCTCCATGTACTCGGACATGTCGATACGCACGAGCGCGCGCTCGTCATCGAACAGGCACTCGGCCAGCGCCTTGGCGAGTTCGGTCTTGCCCACACCGGTGGGGCCCAGGAAGAAGAAGCTGCCGATGGGCTTGTCCGGATCGGAGAGGCCCGCACGGCTGCGGCGCACGGCCGCGGCGACGGCGGAGACGGCCTCATCCTGGCCGATGACGCGCTTATGCAGCTCGCCTTCCAAGCCCTTCAGCTTGTCGAGCTCACCCTGCATCATCTTGGAGACGGGCACACCGGTCCAGGCGCTCACGACCTCGGCGATCTCGTCGGAGGTCACCTGCTCGTTGAGGCCTTCACCGTCCTGCTGCTTTTGTGCCTCGAGCGCGGCCTCGGAATCCTGAATCTGCTGCTGCAGACCCGGAATCACGGAGTAACGCAGCTCGGACGCACGGCCCAAGTCTCCGTTGCGCGTCGCACGTTCCTCTTCGCTCTTGGCCTCATCGAGCTGGCCCTTGAGCTCCTGCACATGGTCGATGGCGTTCTTTTGGTTGAGCCAGCCGGCCTTTTGCACGTTGAGCTTTTCCTGGACCTCGGCGATTTCCTGGCGCAGGGTCTCCAGACGCTCCTTGGAGGCGTCGTCGGTCTCCTTCATGAGCGCCTGCTCCTCGATCTGCAGCTGGGTGAGCTGACGCGTGGTGGCGTCGATCTCGACCGGCATGCTGTCGAGCTCCATGCGCAGGCGGCTTGCCGCCTCATCGACCAGGTCGATGGCCTTGTCGGGCAGGAAGCGGTCGGCGATGTAACGATCGGAGAGGTCGGCGGCGGCCACGAGCGCGCTATCGGTAATGTGCACGCCGTGGAAGATCTCGTACTTCTCCTTGAGGCCACGCAGAATCGAGATGGTGTCCTCGACGGTAGGCTCGGAGACCATCACAGTCTGGAAACGGCGCGCGAGCGCCGCGTCCTTCTCGATGTACTTGCGGTACTCGTCAAGCGTGGTCGCGCCGATCGCGTGCAGGTCGCCACGGGCGAGCGCAGGCTTGAGGATGTTGCCGGCGTCCATGGAGCCCTCGGTGGCACCCGCGCCCACAATGGTGTGGAGCTCATCGATGAACAGGATGACCTTGCCTTCGGACTTCTGCACTTCCTTGAGCACGGCTTTCAAGCGGTCCTCGAACTCGCCGCGGTACTTGGCACCGGCGACCAGCGCGCTCATGTCGAGCTCGATGAGGTCGCGGTCGCGCAGCGTGCTCGGCACGTCGCCGGCCACGATACGCTGGGCGATGCCCTCGACGATGGCCGTTTTACCGACACCCGGCTCGCCGATGAGCACAGGGTTGTTCTTGGTGCGACGGGACAGGACCTGGATAGTACGACGGATCTCGTCGGTACGGCCGATAACCGGATCGAGCTTGCCGGCACGGGCCAGGTCGCAGATGTTGCGGCCGTACTGCTCCAGTGCCTCAAACTGTGTCTTGTCCTCGGCGGACGTCACGCGGTCATCGCCGCGCAGCTCCTCGTAGACCTGCTCGATACGCTCCTTGGTAACGCCGGCGTCGCGCAGCACGCGGCCCGCCTCACCTTTGTCCTCGGCAAGCGCCATCAGCAGATGCTCGGTCACTACAAAGCTGTCGCCCATCTTGGTGGCCTTCTTCTCGGCCTTCTCGATGACGCGAACGAGCTCGTTGGACAGGCCCATCTGCTGGCCCTCGCCCGAAACCTTGGGTGCGCGGTCGATGGCATCTTGCGTGGAGTGTGCAAGCTGGGCTGGGTCGGCGCCGATGCGCTCGATAATCACGGAGATATTGCGCTCGCCGGCACCGAGCAGGGCGGACAGCAGGTGAATCGGCTCCACCGCGCCGGCCTGTGCGTCGGCAGCCGTGCTCATGGCGGTCTGCAACGCCTCGCGCGACGTCATTGCTAGCTTATCGATTCTCATGGAATCACCTCTCTTGGGGCGGCCGCCCTACGGGGCGGCTTCACGTTGTCCGAGAAGTATTGTTGCCAGCTTTGTACGATCTTATACACAAATCTAAGTCTCTATATATAAGATTTTCTGAGTGATTAAGAGATAGGGGGCAGGCACGCTCACCCGCTGCGGTCTCGTCCCCTTACTATCTCAATCTGTAACATCTAGCGGCTGTTTATGGCTCCAGATGTTATAAATCAAGATGAAATGACCAGCGGCACCCGTTTGTCTCAATCTGTAACATCTACTCGGCAAATAGAGCTCTATCTGTTACAAATCGAGACGAACAGAAGACACCCGAATCGAAAATCTAAATCTGTAACACCAGGCCCACTTTTAGCGGCCAAGATGTTACAGGTCGAGAAAAACCGAGAACCGCCACAAAGGTGCCTGTCCCCTTTGTGGCGGTTCTCGACAAAAAAGAAGCCGCCCCATTAACAGAGGCGGCATCAAGCAAGTCTATTTATTAGCGTCCCTCAAGACCCAACGAGAACGTCGCGGTAGCCCCGGACACACCTTTCCCTCGGGCGACCCTCGCGAAGCGCGTGAGCACGAGGGAAAGGTGTGTCCGGGGCGTACAGCAACGTTACTCGGCAGCGGCCTTGAACTTGTTGTAGTTGATCAGGCAGCCGGCCTTGACGATGGCACGCTCCTCAGCCGTCATATCGGCAATGTAGAGCTCAATCTGCTCGACCGCACCATCGGCGCGCACCACGTAGGCGGCGATGTCCTTTAGGTCGCCGTCGAGCGCAGCGCGGATACCCGGCACGAAGACGTAGTCGCCCACCTCAAAGTTGGGCTCGGCCTCCATCTGGAAGGGCACCATGCCCCAGTTCATCACATTGGAGCGATAACGCTTGGTGGCGTACTCGTGGACGATGTTGGCCAGACCGCCAATCACGCGCTGGCAGCTCGCGGCCTGCTCGCGGGCAGAACCGTCACCGGGCTTCTTGGCATAGAGCATGGAGCCGTACTCGGTCGCCTTGGCATCGGCCACGACGCCGGCGCCGGCCAGCGCCTCAAACACGCCGGCAAGCTCGGCATCGAGCGCGGCCAAGTCGCCCGCGGCCTCGCCGGCAACGCGGCGCTTCTCCACCGCGTCGACCTCCTTGGAGCGGCCCACGTAGGCCGGATCGCGGCGGCTGAGCGTAAACTCTGCCAGGCCCAGCGGATTGGAGCGGAAGGAGCTCGTCTCGCCCGAGGGAATGAGCTCGTCGGTCGTGGTGACCGGGTCCATGATCTTGGAGCACACCTTGAGCAGGATATCGTCGCCGAGAGGCTCCATCGCGGGCCATGGCTTGATGTTGGGTCCTTCGACCAGCTCGTCGGCAGGCTCGGCCTTGCCAAAGCCCCAGTACACGCGCTTTTTATACGGCGCGTCGTCAAAGGTGTACTCGCAGGCCTCGTCCCAAGTCTCCTCGGGCAGGTCGGTCGCCGGCGTCAGGACGCCGCCGTTGGCGGCCGTCGCCGCAATGGAGCGAGCGTCCATTAGGGCCACGGCGCTCAGCTGACCATTGCCCGGCTTGGAACCCTCGCGGTTGGGGAAGTTGCGCGTGGTGTGGCGGATGGACAGGCCGTTGTTGGCAGGCGTGTCGCCGGCGCCAAAGCACGGACCGCAGAACGCCGTGCGCACGATCGCGCCGGCCTCCATAAGGTCGTAGATATAGCCACGGCGCGTAAGTTCGAGCGCCACGGGCTGGCTCGTGGGATAGACCGACAGCGAGAACTCGCCGCAGCCGGTATTGGCACCCTTGAGCACGCGGGCAGCCTGGACCACGGAGTCGTAGTTGCCGCCCGAGCAGCCGGCGATAACGCCCTGTTGCACATGCAGCTTGCCGTCGACGATCTTGTCGAGCAGGCTAAAGTGCGTCTTGCCCTCGCCGATCTTGGCGGCCTCGAGCTCCACCTCATGCAGGATGTCCTCGAGGTTCTCGTTGAGCTCCTCGATCTCAAAGCCGTTGGAAGGATGGAATGGCAGCGCGATCATGGGCTTGATGCTCGACAGATCGACCTCGACGCAACCGTCGTAGTAGGCGACATCGGCGGGCTTGAGCTCGCGGTAGTCGTCGCCGCGACCGTGCATGGCCAAAAACGCGTGCGTGTCCTCGTCGGTGGCCCAGATGCTCGACAGGCAGGTGGTCTCGGTGGTCATGACGTCGACGCCGTTGCGGTAATCGGTCGTCATGCTCGCGATGCCGGGGCCCACAAACTCCATGACCTTGTTCTTGACATAGCCCTTGGCAAAGACGGCACGGATGATGGCGAGCGCCACGTCGTGCGGGCCGACGCCGGGACGCGGGGCGCCCGTGAGGTAGATAGCGACGACGCCGGGATAGGCAACGTCGTAGGTGTCGCGCAGCAACTGCTTTGCCAGCTCGCCGCCGCCCTCGCCCACGGCCATGGTGCCCAGGGCGCCATAGCGGGTGTGCGAGTCGGAGCCCAGGATCATCTTGCCGCAACCGGCGAAGTTCTCGCGCATAAAGGAGTGGATGACGGCGATGTGCGGCGGAACGAAGATGCCGCCGTACTTTTTGGCCGCGGAAAGGCCAAAGACGTGGTCGTCCTCGTTGATGGTGCCGCCCACGGCGCACAGCGAGTTATGGCAGTTGGTAAGCACGTAGGGCAGCGGGAACTGCTCCATGCCCGAGGCGCGCGCCGTCTGGATGATGCCGACAAAGGTGATGTCGTGGCTCGCCATGGCATCGAAGCGAATCTTGAGCGCCTCGGGGTCGCCGGACGTATTGTGTGCCTGGAGGATCGAATACGCGATGGTGCCGCGCTTGGCATCCTCGGGCGTCTGCGTAATACCGCGCTCGGCAGCCTCGGCCGCAGGCACAACCTCGCTGCCGCCGCGCAGGTAGATGCCGTCCTCGTACAGCTTGACCATACTGTCTCCCACTCTGCCCAAAAGATTTGGGCGCATAGCATGCATTCGTTCAATATCGTGCCATAGAACGGTTGCGAATGGGTTACGAATCTGCACGTTCACTTTATCTCGGTAAAGTACAGGACGAGCCCGATGTGGGTCAGCAGATTTGGTGCAAGAGCGTCCCTTTCGACTAGTCATTTAAGAACGTCCCCAATGACTACCCATAACAACGCCGCTGCTTTGGCAACGACAGCGAGCGGGTCCCAATGACTACCAACGACTACCGCATCCGGAACAAGGCAACGCCGCAGGTAGAGGATGGACAGCGAGCGGGCCGCATTTCCAAAGTGAGGAACGTCCCCAAGTGCCGCATCCGGACCATGGCAACGCCGCAGGTAGAGGACGGACAGCGAGCGACGTCCAGAGCGAACAAGTTGGCATGAAAAAGGCAAGGCATAGACCTTCTGGTCATGCCTTGCCTTTTGAATGACAAATTGTCGCCCTGGGCGGCGCGCAGCGTCGACCGGTCCGCCGTTCGTTAGAACGGCGGAACCTAGAGATCCCCGCCGGCGCCCAGCAGCTTGCGCATGACCTGTTCGGGATTAACCGAGCCATCGCGCGGGGCCAGGGAGGTGATCTTCTTCTGCATCTTGTACTCGTGCAGCTCGTCCTCGAGCTGGCGCATGCGGGCGCGGAGCTTTTCGTTCTCGCGCTCGCGCTCCTCGGCACGCTCCTTCATATCGAGGATGCGCACCACGCCGGCAAGGTTGATGCCCTCGTCGGTCAGCTGGTTGATGAGCTCCAGGCGCTCGATATCGGCACGCGAATACAGGCGCGTGTTGCCGCCCGAGCGCTGGGGGTTCACCAGGCCCTTGGACTCGTAGACGCGCAGAGTCTGCGGATGCATGCCGGTCAGCTCGGCCGCCACGCTGATCATGTACAGCGGTTTGTTCCTATTGTCCTCGGCCATGCTACCTGACCCCTTTCCGTCTCGTTATCGTCCATCATAAGCCCGCAGGCGTGGGCGTGCACCGCGACCGCCCTAGAACGTCGCCTTGTAACGGTTGACCTTCTCGCGGTAGTCGCGCGTGTCGGCCTCGCGCAGCTTGGTCATGGCATCGCGCTCGTCATCGGATAGGTTCGTGGGAACCTGTACCTTGATCTCGACGAGCAGCGCGCCCGTACGGCCACGGTGCTTAACGTCGGGCGCCCCCATCTCCTTAAAGCGGAACTTCTTGCCCGTCTGGGTACCCGCAGGCACTTTCAAACGGACCGTCGCACCGCCGGGCGTGGGCACGTCCACCGTGCAGCCGAGCGCCGCCTCGTAGACCGAGACCGGTACCTCCATGGTCACGTCGGCGCCTTTGCGCTTAAACAGCGGGTGCTCCTCCACATGCGTGGTCACGACCAGGTCGCCGCGCTCGCCACCGGCGACGCCATACTCGCCGCGACGCTTGTAGCGTAGCTTGCCGCCGTCGACCGCGCCCGCGGGCACCGAGACCGTAATGGTCTGCTGCTCGCCTGTCGAGGGAATGCGATAGGTGACCTTGTGCGTCACGCCGCGAAACGCGTCCTCGGCCGTCACATCGACGGTCAGCGACAGGTCGCCGCCCTTGCGAGCGCGGCTGCGACCCGCGCCGGCACCGGCAGCGCCCGCAGCCCCGGCAAAGCCCGAGCCCCAATCGCTGCCCCAGGCGCCGTTGCCGCTAAAGATGCTGTCGAAGATGTCGCCCCAGCCGCTGGCACCCGCGCCGGCACCGTAGCCGCCGCCATACGCGCCGCCTGCGCCCGGCATGCCGCCAAACATGAGCATCTGGTCGTACTCTTTGCGCTTCTTCTCGTCCGAAAGCGTCTCGTAGGCCTCGCTGATCTCCTTGAACTTGGCCTCGTCGCCGCCGGCGTCAGGGTGATATTTTTGCGCGAGCTTGCGAAACGCGCTCTTGATCTCTTTGTCGGAGGCGCTCTTGGATACGCCCAGGATGTCATAGAAGGTTTTGCCTGCAGCCATCGTAGCTCCTCTCCTGTTTTATCCGTCGCCCAGCGGGCGGCGGTTCATGCTTTCATATGGCACTAGGCCAGAAAGGGCCCCGGGTGTTGCCCCGGGGCCCTTCTCAATTACTCCTCGGCGCTCTCGGCCGTATCGGCCGCAGCATCCTCGGGCGCCGCTTCGGGCTCCGGTGCGGGGCGCTTTTCGCCACCGTAGGTCACCGTCACCATCGCGGAACGCAGGATGCGGTCCGCCATGCGGTAGCCCTTCTGGTACACGTCGTTGACGGTCTCGTCGTACTGCGACGAGTCCTCGACGCGACCCACAGCCTGGTGCTCGAGCGGATCGAACGCCTCGCCCTTGGGGTCGATGGGCTCAACGCCCTCGTGCGCAAACACATCGAGTAGCTTGGCATGCACCGCGTCGACGCCGTCGACGAACTGCTTAAAGTCGTCGGCAAGCTCTTGGCTGCGGGCATGGTCGATCGCGCGCTCGATATCGTCGACCACCGGCAGCAGCGCAGTGACAAGCTTCTCGGTCGCGCGCTCACGCTCGGCGATACGCTCGCTGGCGGTGCGGCGACGGAAGTTCTCCCAGTCGGCCTGCAGACGGGCGGTGCGCTCGGTGGCGTCCTTCGCCTTGTCCTCGGCAGCCTTCTGAGCCTCTGTCGCAGCATCGAGCTCATTGCGCACGTCGGCAAGCTCCTTCTGGGCCTGCTCGAACTTGAGCTTAAAGTCGTTGTCGGCGGCTTCCTCACCGGCGCGGATAGCGGCTTCCACCATCTCGTCCTCGGTCATCGTCGCCTCCTTGTTGGAATCCTCTACCTGGTTCTCGACAGCCTCGGCGGCCTCGGCCTCGTTGGCCTCGGTATCGTCGACGGCCTCTACGGGAATCTTCACGTCCTTCTCCTCAGAGTCAACGGGGGCGGCTCCAACGGCAGCCGCCTCCGTGCGAGCTTTACGGGCGGACATGATTACTTGTCCTCGTCGTCCACAACCTCGTAGTCAGCGTCGACGACGTCATCGTCGGCAGGCTGGGCGCCGGCGGCACCGTCGGTCTGCTGCTGGGCGTCGGCGTAGACAACCTGAGCCAGCTCGTAGGCCACGGACTGCAGGGACTCGCCGGCGGCCTTGATGGCCTCGACGTCAGAGCCCTCGAGCGCCTTCTTGGCATCGGCGATAGCGGCCTCGGCCTTGGACTTCACGTCGGCGGAAACCTTGTCGCCCAGCTCGTTGAGGGTCTGCTCGGTGGAGTAGCACAGGCTGTCGGTCTGGTTGCGGACCTCGACCTCTTCCTTCTGCTTCTTGTCCTCCTCGGCATGAGCCTCGGCGTCCTTGACCATACGATCGACTTCTTCGTCGGACAGAGCGGTGGAGCCGGAGATGGTGATCTGCTGCTCCTTGCCGGTGCCCTTGTCCTTAGCGGAGACCTTGACGATGCCGTTGGCGTCGATGTCGAAGGTGACCTCGATCTGCGGCACGCCGCGGCGGGCAGCCGGGATACCGGTCAGCTGGAACTTACCGAGCGACTTGTTGTCGCGGGCAAGTTCGCGCTCGCCCTGGAGCACGTTGATCTCGACGCTGGTCTGGTTGTCGGCAGCGGTGGAGTAGACCTCGGTCTTGGAGGTCGGAATCGTGGTGTTGCGGTCGATCATCTTGGTCATGATGCCGCCCATGGTCTCGACGCCCAGCGACAGCGGGGTAACGTCGAGCAGCAGGATGCCCTCGACGTCGCCGGTGAGCACGCCGCCCTGGACGGCAGCGCCGTCGGCAACGACCTCGTCGGGGTTCACGGACATGTTGGGCTGCTTGCCGGTCATGGTCTTGACGAGCTCCTGGACGGCGGGCATACGGGTGGAGCCGCCGACGAGGATGACCTCGGTCAGATCGGAGAGCTTAAGGTTAGCGTCGCGCAGGGCGTTGGTGACAGGCTGCTTGCAGCGCTCGAGCAGGTCGCGGGTGATCTTCTCGAACTCGGCGCGGGTCAGCGTGTAGTTGAGGTGCAGCGGGCCGGACTGGTTCATAGTGATGAACGGCAGGTTGATAGTGGACTGCTGGGCGGCGGAGAGCTCCTTCTTGGCGTTCTCGGCGGCCTCCTTCAGACGCTGCAGGGCCATGGGGTCCTGACGCAAGTCGACACCGTTCTCCTGCTGGAACTTATCGGCCATCCAGTCGATGACGCGCTGATCCCAGTCGTCGCCGCCCAGGTGGTTGTCGCCCGAGGTGGACAGAACCTCAAACACGCCGTCGGCGAGGTCGAGGATGGAGACGTCGAAGGTACCGCCGCCCAGGTCGAAGACCAGGATGCGCTGGTCGGAGCCCTGCTTGTCCAGGCCATAGGCCAAAGCGGCAGCGGTCGGCTCGTTGACGATACGCTTAACGTTGAGGCCGGCGATCTTACCGGCGTCCTTGGTGGCCTGGCGCTGGGCGTCGTTGAAGTAGGCCGGGACGGTGATGACGGCGTCGGTGACGGTCTCGCCCAGATACTTCTCGGCGTCGGCCTTCATCTTTGCGAGCGTCATGGCGCTCACCTGCTCGGCGGTGTATTCCTTGCCCTCGATGTCGACGACGGCACGGCCACCCTGGCCCTCCTTGACCTCATACGGCACTGTCTTGAGCTCGGAGGTGCACTCGGAGTACTTGCGGCCCATGAAGCGCTTGATGGAGAACACGGTGTTCTTGGGGTTGGTGACCGCCTGGTTCTTAGCGGCCTTGCCCACGACGCGGTCGCCGTCGGCACGGAAGCCCACGACAGACGGGGTGGTGCGGTCGCCCTCGGCGTTCACGATGATGGTCGGAGAACCGCCCTCGAGAACGGCCATTGCGGAGTTAGTAGTACCAAGGTCGATACCAAGAATCTTGCCCATTAGAAATTCCCTCTCTCTTGTGCGTTTGCACCGACTCGGCGGTCTGCCAAGCGGTCTTTCGGTTTGTCTTTCAGGATGTAGTGTATCCCCTTATGGACCGGAATATACAAAATCTAAGTCAATTCATATAAGATTTCTTATCACTTAGAGTTTAGGTTCTCGAATGCGCAGGTAGATGCGCTGATTGAGTTCTCGGCAAATCTATCGAGATCTATGTAGAGATGGCTGAGGTTTGGGCCGGGGGTGCCTGGGGCTGCTTTACGGAAAGCTCGTCCCGGTTTGAGTGTGGATTCCGGGTCGTAGTTTCCGTCTGAAGGCTCAACCGGAAACCATATCCCGTTTTGAGAGCTGATACCGGGTCGCAGTTTCCGCTAGCGGGCCCAACCGGAAACTGTGACCCGTTTTTCGACCAGATAACGGGATGCGCTTTCCGAAAGCCCACTCAATTGCTCAATAATTCGAGTCACCTTTAGCTAACATCTGCACAGCTCACCAGCCTCACCTGTGCGTTTCTTAGTAAGCCGTGGCATACTCGGCGAATGGTATGAAGATGCCGGCCAGAGGGTATTGCAAACGGTCGCTCACGTGGTATGTTTTTGCCCGAATCAAACCGGCGCGCATCGCCTGTAGCGTCGGTCAACAGAGAGGAAACTACCATGGCTCATCCCGTAATTGATGCCGACGAGTGCATCGCTTGTGGCGTTTGCGTCGACTCCTGCCCCGCTGGCGTTCTGGAGCTCCAGGACGTCGCTACCGTTGCTGACGAGGACTCCTGCGTCGCCTGTGGCGCTTGCCAGGACGCTTGCCCCGCCGGCGCGATCACCGAGATCGTCGAGGAGTAACAACTCCCCCACTTGCACACTCACGAGTACACCGTGCACAAAAAAGGAGGCCTCCGCATCGCCGCAGAGGCCTCTTTTTTGTGCGGATAGCTAATTTGGCACCGTCGCAGGTTGAGCATAAGTCAGCGAAAACGCCCCTAAGCGAGCAAGGTGACGTGAAAGAGAAGGGAAGCGTACTTTTGTACGCGACCGACGATTGAACGTCAGATTGCCGCTTAGGGGCGTTTGCAGCGTCGGCTACGATAGATCGTCTTCGTAGGGCATCAGGTCTGCCAGATAGCCCCTCTCCTTGAGCATAGCCTCGATCTCGTCGAGGGTTTGCTCATCCTCTGCCGCGATGCGATGGAAGTGATAGCCGCTCGTCACCGTTAGTAGTGGAAAGCTCTTGCCGCTCTCGATATCGTGCAGGTAGCGCTCAACATCGCGACGATTGCGGATGTCCAGGTCGGCCGTGATTTTACCGTACACGCGGTGGTTGACGATCACGTTGAGCACGGCGCCTCCGGCGTCGACGATACTCGTGAGCTCATCGCCTGCCTGCTCCACGCTATGGCGAACCTTGACCAGGCGCGTGGGCACGGCGGGGCTGCTGGGGGCCTCCTGCAGCACGTAGCCGCGATTGGTCGCCACGATATCGTGCCCATCGGCGCGCAGCAGGGCGATGTCTTGCACGACAACCTGGCGGCTCACACCCACCTCGCGAGCAAGCGTACTGCCGGAGACGGGGTCTTTGGCTCGTTCGAGCACGCCCATGATGGCACGGCGACGCTCGCGGGCGTCCATTATTTACCGTCCAGCAGACGCAGGTGCTTAAGCGAGAGGTCGAGAATCGGCGCAGAGTGCGTCAACGCCCCCGAGCTAATAAAGTCAACGCCCAGGTCGGCAAGCGCACGGATATTGCTGGCATCCACGTTGCCCGAACACTCGGTCTTGGCGCGACCGGCAATAAGCTCAATCGCGGCAGCCATGTCATCGTGGGTCATGTTGTCGAGCATGATGATGTCGGCGCCGGCCTCCACGGCCTCGCGCACCATGTCCAGGTTCTCGCACTCGATCTCGACCGTCGCGGTAAACGATGCATGGGCGCGCGCCATCTCGATCGCACGCGTCACGCCGCCGGCGGCATCGATGTGGTTGTCCTTGAGCATGACGGCCGTCGACAGGTTGTAGCGGTGGTTGCTGCCGCCGCCGATCTCGACCGCGGCCTTCTCGAAGACGCGCATACCCGGCGTGGTCTTGCGCGTGTCGACGAGCACGGTCTTGGTGCCCTCGAGCGCCGCAGCCATCTGGTGCGTATAGGTAGCGATACCGCTCATGCGCTGCAGGTAGTTGAGCGCCACGCGCTCGCCCGAAAGCAGCACGCGCGCATCGCCGCGTACCTGGCCCACATGGTCGCCGGCGTGCACCTCGTCGCCATCGGCAACGTCAAACAGCACCGAGCTCTGCGAATCCAGCAGCTCAAAGGTGCGAGCGAACACATCCAGGCCCGCGATGATGCCATCGGCCTTGGCGATGAGCTCCACCGTGGCGGGACGCGCCGTGGGGCACACGCTCGCCGTGCTCACGTCCTCAAACGTAATGTCCTCGCGCAGAGCCTGCAGAATCAGATCATCGACGACGAGCTTCATGGTAATGGGGTTCATGGTCTACTCCTCCACGGCCTGCGTGCCGGCGGCACGGGCCAAATCATCGATTGCCAGGGTGTCGGCGCTCAGGGCGCGATGACGGCCATCGAGCGCGGGCTCGCCCGCCTGCTCCACGGCGAGCGACTCGCCGGTACGCATGTGCCACGCGGCGCGACGACCCCAGACCAGCGCCTCGAGCAGGCTGTTTGATGCAAGGCGGTTCTTGCCGTGAACGCCGTTGCAGGCCGTCTCGCCGGCGGCGTAGAGCTCGGGCATCGAGGTGCGGCCGTCCTTGTCGACCCACACGCCGCCCATAAAGTAGTGCTGCGTGGGTGTGACGGGAATGGGCTCGTCCAAGATGTCGCGGCCGTCCTCCAGGCAGCGTGCGCGAATGTTGGCAAAGTGTCCGGTCACCACGTCGCGCTCAACGGGGGCAAAGCTCAGCCACTCGTGCTCGGTACCATCCTGCTTCATCTGCTCGCGAATAGCGGCAGCGACCACATCGCGCGGCTGAAGCTCATCGGTAAAACGCTCGCCGGCGGCGTTGAGCAAAATCGCGCCCTCGCCGCGGCAGCTCTCGCTGATCAGGAAGGTGCGGCCCGGCTGCGGCGAGAACAGTCCCGTGGGGTGAATCTGCACGTAGTCCAGGTGCTCCATCTTAATGCCATGCTCCTGGGCAATGTAGCAGGCATCGCCGGTGAGCTGCGGGTAGTTGGTCGAGTGGTCGTACACGCCGCCGATACCGCCTGTAGCCCACAGCGTGTGGCGGGCATGGATCTTAAACGGCTCGCCGGCATGCACGCCCTCGGCGGCATTTGCCAGCTCGTCGGCGGGGCGAACCGAGTTGTCCTCGTCCACGGGAACGGCGACGACGCCGAGGCACGCCGTGGCGCCATCACGCTCGCCCGCCAGAATGTCGGTCATGGCCACGTGCTCCAAAATCTGCACGTTATCCAGCTTGCGAACGGCCTGGAGGAGCTTGGTCGTGATCTCCTTGCCCGTAATGTCGGCATGGAAGGCGATGCGCGGGCGACTGTGCGCACCCTCGCGGGTAAAGTCGAGGCTGCCGTCGGCCTTGCGCTCAAAGTCCACGCCCATGGCCAGCAGGTCGTTGATGACCGAGCGGCTCGAGCGGATCATGATGTCGACGCTCTCGCGGCGGTTATCGTAGTGGCCGGCGTGCATGGTGTCCTCAAAGAAGGCGTCGTAGTCAGAGCCTTCGGGAAGCACGCAGATACCGCCCTGCGCGAGCATCGAATCGCACTCGTCGACAGTGCCCTTGGAGAGCATGATCACGCGCGTGCTCGTCGGCAGATTGAGGGCCGCGTATAGGCCCGCCACGCCGCAACCGGCAATGACGACGTCGCACTCCATGTCGGGGCATTGTTTGGTTTCCACAGGAATCCTCTCCCTTGCAATGTGGCATAAGGGATGGTCCCTCATGTCACATCGTTCTAGCGCGCCGCGTATTCGAGCATGCGGTCGAGCGTGAGCTTGGCCTGGTCGGCGGCCTCATCCGACACGCCAATCTGCACCTCGCCCTCGCCCGTCTCCAGGCAGCGCACGAGCTTTTCGAGCGTGATGAGATCCATGTTGACGCAGGTGGGCTGCACCGCGGGGAAGTAGAACTTCTTGCCGGTGCCCTGGCAACGCCGCTCGAGCTCGTAGAGCACGCCGCGGACCGTCACGATGATAAACTCGCTCGCGTCCGACTCCTCGGCATACTTGATGATGCCGGCAGTGGAGCCGATGTAGTCGGCCTCGGCCAGGACGTCGGCCTTGCACTCGGGGTGCGCCAGCACGAGCGCGTCGGGGTGCGCCTCCTGCGCGTCGACGATCTGCTCGACGGTGATGATGTGATGGCGCGGGCAGTAGCCGTTGTTGAGGATGACGTGCTTTTGGGGCACCTGCTCGGCCACAAAGCGGCCCAGGTTCTGGTCGGGAATGAACAAGATGTGCTGCTGCGGCAGCTCGGAGACGATCTTGACGGCGTTAGAGCTGGTAACGCACACGTCACTCCAGCTCTTGATCTCGACCGTCGAGTTGACGTAACACACCACGGCCAGGTCGTCGCCATATTCGGCGCGCGCTGCGTCGACCGTCTCGTGCTTGACCATGTGCGCCATGGGACAGTCCGCGCCCGGATCGGGCAGCAGCACGGTCTTGGTGGGGTTGAGCAGCTTGGCGCTCTCGCCCATAAACTCCACGCCGCACAGCACGATAGTCTGCTGCGGCAGGCTCTTGGCAAGCTTTGCCAGGTAGAAGCTGTCGCCGACGAAATCGGCCACAGCCTGAACCTCGGGCGCCACATAATAGTGCGCCAGGATCACTGCGTCACGTTGGGTTTTTAGCTGATGAATGGCCTCGACGAGCTCTGCGGGCACCAGTGCCGCGCGCTCCGTTGCCGTCGTTGCCGATGCCAGGCCGGCCGCGATATCGCGTGCAAGCTCCGATGCATCCATGTTCGCGCTCTGTGCCATCAAGGCCCCTCTCTTTTGGCGAATCTTGGGGCTTTAGTATGACACCTGGCTTTACAGCTGACAAGACAGCTGTAAAGCCAGGTGTAAAGTTGGAATAAGGATTCAATCTTGGGGCGGGTCCATTTTCGAACTGGCAAGCTGAGGACAGTCGAAAATGGATCCGCCACACGGTTCGAGCGGCCCGTTTTATCTTAGTCCGAGAGGCGGTGGGCATAAAAGCGGGTCTGGATCGCTCGATCCGGACCCGCTGGGAGCTGGTGCGCGGTTAAGCGCGGCGCTTCATGATGGCCCACGCCAGCAGCAGGACTGCCACACCGGCAGCGAGCACGGCACCCGCAATGACATAAGTGCTGTCGCCGGACTCAGGCAACGCCTCCTTGCTAGCCCTCTTCTTAGGCTTGGAAGTCGTAGTCGTGGTGGTCTGGCCAGGAGCGGGCTTGGCAGCCTCGGCAACGGTAAAGGTCGTCTCGGCCGTGCCCGTGGTCGAAACCACGCTCAGCTTGTGTTCGCCCACGCCGAGCGTATTCAGGAAGCTCGCCTTAAGCGTCACGATCGTAGAGCCCTCGGTGAGCACGTAGTTCTCGGGCGCGACCTCCTTATCGTCGACCAGTACCTTCTGGAAGAACGCGAGCGGTGCGCTCGAACGGAAGCTCAGGTCCTTGGCGGCGTCAACCACCATCGTCTGACCCTTACCGTCGATGATCTCGGGTACCAGAATCGCAATTTCCTCGGTTGCGCCCTGATCGCCGCAGACGGTGCACTCCTGGTGTTTCTTGCCCTTGGCCTCGGTAGTCGCCGGTTTGTCGACAACCCACTTAAAGGTATGCGCGGCCTTGTCGATGATGTCGTCGCAGCGGCAGTTATGCCAGTGGTTCTTGGCATCGCGTGCCCAGCCGGAGCCGTCGGGCTCGTGCTTAAGCACGCCCTCGACTGTCACATTCACATCGCCCTCGACGTCCTTGAGCTCATAGGTGCCCTTGGCGGAAAGCTTAACGGACGTGCCGTTGACCTTGACGGCGTAGTCCTTGCCCGCAAAGTACGCGCTGTCGATGCCCATGGTGAGTGTTGCAGTCCCGTGCCAATCGAGCTCGGTTGCCGTCGAGGTGAGCGCGTAGCCCACCTGATTGCTCGGCAGCGTCACGACCAGCTTGGGACCGGCCGCCACGGTAACCTCGGTGGCGGAAGAAGCGTCGTAGTTGGCCTTGGCCTGGTAGCGCACCTCATACGTGCCGGCGGCAAGACCCGTAAGCTCGGTCACGCCCTCGTCCACCGCCTGATACTCGTCAGCACCCTTGGCACGCCACTCCATCGTCGCGTCGACGCCCGTGATCTTGCCGTCACGCTTGCCGCTCACGGTCTCGGCCGTGGCCTGGACTTTCGGCGCACCCTGGGGCGCCTTCTTGATGGAGAACTCGCACGTCAGGCCTTCGGCGGGAAGCTTGTAGTTACCCGCGTCGTCGCCCGTCAGCTCGGTGATTTTCGCCGTGTAGGTGCCGGCCTTGACCTTGGCGCCGTCGACGTACGCGGAGATATCGTCACCTTCGATGACATTGTGGAGCTTCGCCTGGGGGCAGTGCTCCTCGCCGTCGTAGGTGAACCCAGTAGTGGTGTCCCACGTTACGGCAAGCTCGCGCTTACCGATCGTAAAGGTGCCGTCCTTGAACGTGATCTTGTAGTTGGAGTTGGCGCCCTCAGGCTGCGTCAGGTGCAGAGCATAGCCACCGTCGTGCACGCTGTCGTCATCATCGCGCTCAATCTCAATACCCTGAAGGCTCTCGCCCTCAACGAGTTCGCCGGATGTGATCGCCCACGTAAACACGGGGTCGGCCTCGCCGTAGGTCTTAGAAGCGGCCTGGGCGGTGACCGTAATCGCGCGCGGCTTGACCTCGAGCGTGACCTCGCCCTCGGCGGTCGCACCGTCAATCGTCACCTGGTAAGCAACGGTCAGCGTGCCGACGTCCTTAATCTTGGGGGCCTCGAGGGACCATTTCTTGCCGTCGGTGCTGTACTGGGCCGTCGCGCCCTCGGGCAGACTCGTCGCATCAACCGTGTGATACGCACCGTCGTACTCGTCGGAGTAGCCCTTGATGCCGAAGGCGGGAATCTCGACAGACTCGCACTCGTAGCCGCACGTCTTGCAGCGCTCGTGCTTGGAACCGGGCTTATCGGCCGTGGCGTCCTGGTCGACGACCCACTCAAAGTCGTGCTGGGCGCGGTCAACGTCCTCCTTGCCGCAGGTGCAGGTGTTCCAGTGCTCGGCGTCGTCGTGCTTCCAACCGCTACCGTCGGCCTTCTTGGGGCCGTCCTTGACCTCAACCGTCAGGGCCTCAGAGGCGTTATGGTTACGGTCGGCCTTAAGACGAACGCTGTATTTGCCAGCGGCGAGGCCCTTAACCGACGTCTCGCCTTCGGCAATCCACTGATAGTCGCCGGCGGCCTCGGCTTTCCACTCGTAGGTGTTATCAATCCCGTCGATGCTGCCATCCGCCAAGGCATGTCCGGTCGCGGCCGTCGTCTTAACGTCCTTGGGAGCAGCCTGTTCGGCGGGGGTGATTTTTATCTCGAGCTCGCCCTCCACCGGCACGTAGTCGGGTGCGGTAATACGGTACTTAATTGTCTCGGCACACACGTTGTAATAGATATCGCGCGTGACATTGGTATAGGAGGGGATTTGGTCTTCGTACAGCGAGCCACCATCGACGCTATATTCGATCTTCATGCCCTCGGGGGCGTTGTCGACCGTCACCGACGGCGAGTGAGCCTTGCCATCATAGGTGCCGTCAAAGCCCTTGGCCTGAACATTCTCGAACTGGGTGCCGTAGATGCTCCAGTAGAAAAACTTGCAGGAGTAAATTGACTCGTAGGATGAGAAGTTTCCCAGGCCCCAGAGCTGGCTCCGGTACGCACCTGGATCTTTCTCCGAAACCGATTCGCCCCAAGCGAGGCGTTCGAAATCGACGCCCTCTTTAAGCTCAATCCATTCGTCGCCAAGCTTATACGTCACCTTAATGCGAGGCGTTATCTCCTCACCCGTCCACTCATAAGACGGAACGTCGTTGAGCACGTCACCGTTGCTGAACCTGACGTTATCCTTCAACTTGTCGTAGCCAATGATTTCGACCTTGCAAAGATCCTTGCGGCTGGAGTCCTTCTCCGCAAGCGAGGCGGGGTTAATCTTGAACACGCGCTCGAGCGTAACATCGCTCTGTCCCTCGATGGCAACCGTCGCCACCACGCGATAGGTACCCGCATCGCACGGCTGCGACCCTTCCATCTCGATGCCCACGGTGTCATTCTCATCCACGAAACGGTAAAAGCGTGCGCTCACAATCGTTACCTTGCCCTGGGCTACAGCGTTGTCCTTTTGAGACGGCTTAGTCGTAGCAAGCACGGCATCGCGCGGCTTGCCGTTGTAGGTAAAGCTCAGGTCGCCGCTCTTGGACGACATCAGCGAGATCTTCTCGCCATCCCCGGAGTAGACACAGTGCGAGGCCTCATACTGTCCGTTGCACGTAGCCGCGATGCTGTACCCATCCTTGTTGGTGGAATAGATCCACTCGTGCTCGTGCTTGCGATGGATAACCTTGACCTTGCCATCGGTAACGTCGTATGCAAGGTTTTCGTTGGCGAGCTTGAGCCTGCTCGCGAGATCCTCCTGCGAAAGATCGCTCGTGACAAGGTCCACATACTCATAGTAGTAATACTGCTTATTGGACTCGGGATCGAACTTGGTATCGTCGATAGACAGGACGGCTGTGCCCGTAAAAGACTCATCGACGTGAACCTTACCGTAGCTACCGACATCGGACGCGACATCGGACGCATCGACGCCCTTCGCCTTGGCCGTAGTGACCTTCGTGTTGCCGGCGAGCGTCACAGAACCAAGGGCGTAAACCGCGCAGCGCTTCTCGTCCTGACCGCTTATGTCGCGACCGTTGAATCTATCAGAGGGGAACACGAACGAATCGTCGATAACCGTACCGTTTATGGTGCACGACGCATCCTTTGCCACCGCAATGGCACTCGTCATGTGCATCTGATATTGAATACCCCACACATTGAACATATAAGAGCAGGGTCCATTCCATGACGTGTTATTTGTTGAACGGATACTGCAGTTATTCAGGGCGACTATGGCATTTTTGACGCCAATATTGCCCGCATGCACATGACCGCTCTCAACCTTCATCTCGTCGCACGCAATCATTCCCTGACTGTTGTTTTCGAACGTGCAGCCGTTCAACGTAACTTTTGGAGTCTTCGACCGCCCGACCACGCTCAAGGCGCCGACGCAGTCATCACTATTATTCTTAAACGTACAGTTGACAAACGTTGCATCCACCGCGACCTGGCTGCCTCTGATAGTTACAGGCGCCGGCGAGGCTTCGTAAATTTCATTACCCTTGTCAACCTTGAATGCGCTGTTCTTGCAGCATTTCCAACCGCTGACACTCACGTTCGTGAAGCTGGCCGTCTCCCCCGCACCCATGGTTCCATAGAGCGTGATTGCCCGATCGGTATCTTTGTTCTCGGTCCTTGAAACAAGCTTGAGGTTTTCCACGGAAAGGTTGAGGCTCTTGCCCGTATTCGGTTTATCGACACCTCCACGCGCTTCGTAATCATTGCTATCGCTCAAAAACGTTTTTCCATCGCAGCGTACCTCGGTCGGGACACCCGAATCACCGATAAACTCGACATAACCGCCCTTGAGCACAAAGAGCGGGTGTTGCGAATATGTAAGGTCACGCTCGACGGTCAGCGGACCGCCCAGAGACGAGCTGTCAGTGAAATATAGGCGGGTCGGGTTCTCCTTGGTGCCACCCTCGACCTCATAGTGGTCGATATCAACCGTGCCGGCAAACCGATAGTCTTTGCCGCCGGAAAGTTGGATTACATCACTTTCGCCATACGAAAGCTCGCTTTTCAGGTGTTTCGGTTTGATCGCGGCGGACGGATACGCCTCGGCTACCGTAGGCGTGGCGAGCGTCGTCGCCACGCCCCCAAGCGCCAGCGCTGCAGCCAGCACGCAAGCAGCAAGTCTGCGCATCCCCATCTTCTTCTCCCTCATCACGGCTCCCCTTACCCCTATGCTTTCGCAATGTTCGCTATCGCTTGGCGCCGGCGGGCGGCCTGACTCCCCGTCCGACCGCCGGCATCGATTGACATGTGTATCCATGAAGTATTGTGCGGCCGTCAAAACTGACGCCCTGCCGCTCAGCGCGAGTTGCGCACCGTGGGGCGCAAACGGGGTGTTCCTCCGCGGGCAGTGCGCACCCAATGTGGCAAAATCGAACTACTAAGGGGGCCCGAATGCTCAAGATCATCGCCTGCGACGACGACGTCGCTTTTCTAGATAGACTGCACCGGATGATCGACCGCTGGTCGACCGAGACGGGCACGGCGGTCGACGTTGCACTCGTCACGCGCGGCGAGGGCCTGCTGGCCCGCCATGCCGCATCGCGCGCCGACATCATTCTGCTCGACGTGATCATGCCGCTCGTCAACGGCATGGACACCGCGCGGGAGTTGCGCCAATCCGATACAGCCGTGCGTCTGGTGTTCCTCACCTCATCGCCCGAGTTCGCGCTGGAGTCCTATGAGGTCCGCGCCTTCGACTACCTACTCAAGCCTGTAGCGTACGAACGCCTAGCGCAACTGCTCGACGAGCTTTCGAGCATGCGACCTGACGCGACCGATGAGCTCGTGACCAAAACGTCCTTTGGATACCATGCTCTGCGCCTGTCCGATATCGAATACGCCGAGGCCCGCAACAAGCACGTGGTATTCCACCTGCGCGACGGGCGCGACATCGAAGCGCTCGAGCCGTTCCGCAACATCGAGGACCAGCTGGCCAAAAACGCGAACTTCTTTAAATGTCACCGTAGCTACCAGGTCAACCTGCGCAATATCGACCACTTCAACCGCACGGATATCGTCATGCGCTCGGGCGCTTGCATCCCGCTGGCGCGCAGTTGCAAGCAGGGTTTCCAGGATGCCTACTTTGCGGCACGGTTCGAGAGCGGGAGGCGCTAATGCTCCCCGCGGCCAAGATGGTACTTTGGGCAATCCACCACGCAACGACCCTGCTTTTTGGCGTTTTTGCCTCGGCGGCGCTCTGCGGTATCGAGATCAACCGGCGTCATGCGCTTGAGCTGGTGATGGTCGGCGCCGTAACCGGATGCGCATTCGGCCTCGCCAATGCCGTCGGCGGCGAGCTTTTCGCCCGTCAGGTATATCCGCTCGTCGTGCATCTGCCGCTCGTCATCTACCTGTGCGCGCGCTATCGCCTGAACCCCCTGCTCGTTATGCTGGGCGTCACCAGTGCTTATCTGAGCTGCCAGTTCAGCAACTGGATGGGCATCGCCGCGCTCGCCGCCACCGACTCGCAAATCGCGTACTACGCGGCACGCATTATCACCACGGCCGTCGTCTTTGCAATCCTGCTGCATTGGGCCAGCGACATCGGTCCGCGCCTGGCGGTTAAAACCCCCACCGAGCTCGAGATTCTGCTCATCCTGCCGCTCGTCTATTACATCTTTGACTACGCCACCAACGTCTACACCACGCTCTTCCACTCGGGCTCCGTGGTGACGGTTGAGTTTTTGGCGTTTGCGCTTTGCGCGTTCTACCTCATGTTTCTTACTGTGTATCTGCGCGAATACGAGGCAAAGGAAATCGCCGAGCGCGAGCGCTGGATGCTCGCGACCCGCGACAGCGCAGCCATCAAGGAGCTCGAGGCCTGGCGCCAATCTGGACGTGAGCTTTCGGTTCTCCGCCACGACATGCGGCACTTCCTGCGCGGCCTTGCGGCTTTGATCGAGGAGGGCCGCATCGACGAGGCGCTCGAGCGCATCGACGAGCTCTGCGAGACAAACGACCGCACCGCTGTGCGCCGCTACTGCGCCAACGACACGGTCAATATCGTGCTTTCGTCATTTAGCTCCGATATCAACCGAAACGGCATCAGCGCCGATTTGCGCGCCGCCGTGCCCGAGAGCGTCCATGTAGCCGACGTCGATCTGTTTAGCGTACTCTCAAACGCCCTGGACAACGCCATCGTCGCCGCAAGCGCCGCTCCCCAGGGCAAGCGATTTGTCGATCTGGACCTGCGTTGCGAGGACGGACAACTGCTACTTTTGGTCTCCAACACGTTTGGGCGCCCGCCGCGCATGGTCGACGGCATGCCCGTGGCCGAGCACACCGGACACGGCTTTGGAACCAGGAGCATTAAGCTTGCCGTCGAGCGCATGAACGGCAACTGCCAGTTTCGCATTCACGGCGATCGGTTTGAGTTTCGCGCAGTGATGTAAGGGCGCGACAAGTCGGCGCCGCGCTCGACCCATCAGGACCGCCTTGCCGGCGCCAGTCCGCTACAGCGGCGCGGCGGCCGGGGTCAGCTGCTTGATGTAGGCCCACATGCGCTGCTTGGCGGCCTTGTCGGTCAGCGCGGCCTCAAAGCCGTCGAGCGCGAGTACACGACGACCCTGCACGTGGGCGACCAAGCCGGGCTTGAGCATGGCGGTATCAAAGTCGTCGATCGCCACGAGCATGTCTGCGTAGGTCTCGCGCATGGTATCGGCCGCGCGATCATCCAACAGCAGGACCGCCTCGGGGTCCAAGGCCTCGAGCGCCTCGCGGAACAGCTCGCACGGCAGGTCCTCGCCTATCGCAACCGCTCCGTCGCCCGCGCCGGCAACACTTGCCAGCACGCAGAAATCCTCGGGCGCGTAACCGATGGCGCCGAGCGCCTTACGCAACGCGGCGCCGTCTGGACCGGCAGCCAGCTCGCCACCCGCACGCTCGGCATCGTCTAAATCACCTTTTACCAGCACAATCGGCGAGCATGCGTTACCCGCGATACGCACGCCGCGACCCGCGAGCGATGCGAGCTCCTGCTCGGCCGCCTGGGCGATGGCTTCTTTTTTCTGGCTTTGTGACGTGGGCATGCGCTCTCCAATCGTTTGCATGCCCACCATTATATAAAAGAGCCGCCCGCGAGTGGTTGCATTGCGGGCCGTTGGGTATAAGCACGGTCGTACTGAGTTTTACGCGGCCGAGCCGCGTCGCACTATGGAGGTCACTATGGCTGACATTAAGCAGATTACCCCCGAGAATTTCGATTCCGTCGTTAACGGCAGCCTTCCCGTGCTTGTTGATTTTTGGGCACCGTGGTGCGGTCCCTGTCGTTCGCTCTCGCCTATCGTTGACGAAGTGGCCGACGAGCTGGCCGGCAAGATTACCGTCGCCAAATGCAACGTCGACGACAATCAGGACCTGGCCATGAAGTTTGGCGTTATGAGCATCCCCACGCTGATTGTCTTTAAGAACGGCGAGGAAATCGACCGCTCCGTCGGTGCGCTGCCCAAGGCCAGGCTGCAGGCGCTGCTTGAGAAGCACCTGTAATACGCCGGTCATGTGTTGCCGTCCATGAGCGGTTTTGTGCCGCTCGCCGGAGAGCCGGGTGTTGCGCCCGCGACCACGGATAGTATGGTAATCACAAACAGCCCCCAGTGAACGGGTGCGGGTCAGACGGACTCGCACCCGTTTTCTTATGCGGCGATGCGCAAAGCGGGCGTAGTAGAATCTGAACCAATGATTAGACCCGTACAAAAGGAGATTTCCCATGCATGACGTCGGAATGAACATGAGCCAGCTTGCCATGAGCGTCAAACAGGTCGACGACACCATTGAGCTCGCCCACGAGTGGAGCCATCAGCTGCTGCATGCGACCGAGAACTTTGACATGGAGCGCATTGGCGCCAAGCTCGAGGCCGCCATGGCGGCGCTCCACGAGGCGCACGACGCACTCGAGGGCTACGAGGAGGCCATCGAGGCCGACCATAACTCCGTTGGCTCCGTAAAGCTGGTGTAGCGTGGCCGAGCACGAGCACGCCTGCGAGCACGAGCATCCGCACGGGCCGACCGGCGACGTGGGCTGCCGTTGCAGCGGCTCCGCCTCCGAGCTGGTCCGTTTTTCGGTCACCGCTCCCGACGACCTGTTGCGCCGCTTTGACGAGCAAATCGCGCGCCGCGGCGACGTTGCCAACCGCTCCGAGGCCGTGCGCGACCTGATACGCGCCTCCATTGCCAAGGAGCAGATGCGAACGCCCGACGAGCAGGTCATCGGGTCGCTCACCATGATCTATGACCACCATACCGGCGACCTGACGCGCCGTCTGGACGAGGTGCAGCACGACTACACCGACGAGATTGTCTCGACCATGCACGTGCATCTGGACCACCACAACTGCTTGGAGATTCTGGCGCTCAAGGGTCACGGCGAACGTGTCTACGAGCTGGCTGACCGCCTGCTGGGCCTGCGCGGCGTTAAGCACGGCGAGCTCACCTGTGCCGCCACCGAGCAGAGCCTGGGGCTGTAGCGGGATTTCCCGCAGCGCACCTGCCAAAAAGGGACAGGTTTGTTTTGGCAGGTTTAACGTTTTACCTACCAAAATAAACCTGTCCCTTTTTGGCAGGTCTCGATGAAGGAGGGTCGCATGCGACATGCGCATATCCATGTAACGGGCATTGTGCAGGGCGTTGGCATGCGGCCATTTGTGTATCGCGAGGCCATGGCGCATGGCATTTGCGGATGGGTGCTTAACGCGGGCGATGGCGTGCATATCGAGGCGCACGCCCTAAGCGAGGCGCTCGACGAATTTGTCGCCGCGCTTTCCGAGCATGCGCCTGCGGCGGCTCGTGTGGAGCATGTCGAGGTTATGGACCTAGCGCCCGGCGACTGGGACGCCGCCAACGAGCGGGGCTTTCGCATTGTGGCATCGCAGGATCAAACCGCCCACACGACGCTCGTCTCGCCCGACATCGCCACGTGCGACGACTGCCTGCACGAGCTGTTCGACCCCGCCGACCGACGCTTTCACTATCCCTTTATCAACTGCACCAACTGCGGACCGCGCTTTACCATCATCCGGTCGCTGCCCTATGACCGAGCGGCCACCTCGATGGATTGCTTTCCCATGTGCCCCACCTGTGCCGCAGAGTATGGCGACCCGCTTGACCGGCGGTTTCACGCGCAGCCCGATGCCTGCTTTGATTGCGGGCCGCACATTACGTGGCGCGAGGCCGGCGAAGCCGCCGCGTCGCTGACCGTCGGCACCACGCGCGAAGCCAGCGACGCCATTATCGACCGCTGTGTTGAGCTGCTGGCCAACGGCGGTATCGTCGCCATCAAGGGTCTGGGCGGATTTCACTTGGTATGCGACGCCTCCAACGAGAAGACGGTAGCCGAGCTGCGCCGTCGCAAGCGCCGCAGCAACAAACCGCTTGCCGTTATGGTGCGCAACCTTGCAGATGTTGAGCGCCTGTGCCATGTCAACGACGTTGAGCGCGGCCTGCTGGCCGGCAGCATTCGCCCCATCGTGCTGCTGCGCCGACGTGCCGTTTGCGAGAGCGGCGGCTCCCCCAACGCGCTCGCACCGTCCGTCGCGCACGATCTACCCGAGCTCGGCGTTATGCTCCCCTACACCCCGCTTCAGCATCTGTTGCTTGCCGCGGCAGACGCCCGCGGTATGCACGCACTCGTCATGACCAGCGGAAACCTGAGCGAAGAACCCATCGAGACCGATGATACCCTTGCATGGGAGCACCTTGTTGCCGCCGGCATCGCTGACGCGCTACTTGGCAACGACCGTGCGATTCTCTCGCGCTACGATGATTCCGTGGTGCGCGTGGTCGGTGGGGTCGCCATGCCCGTTCGCCGCGCTCGCGGATATGCACCCCAGCCGCTGCCGTTGCCGGCGCTCGACGGCGCTCCGTCCTGCGTGCTCGCCTGCGGGCCACAACAAAAGGCCACGATTGCGCTCACGCGTGAAGGGACGAACGGTGAGGCAACCTGTTTTGTATCGCAGTATATCGGCGTTGTTGAAAACGGCGGGACCTTCGATGCCTGGAACGCCGCGCGCACGCGCTTGGAAGATCTCTTTGACTTGGCGCCCGCCGCCTTGGCCTGCGATCTACACCCCAGCTATCTATCGAGCCAGTGGGCGCGCGAGCAGGCGCGAAAATGCAATCTGCCGCTCGTCGAGGTGCAGCACCATCATGCGCACATCGCGAGCGTAATGGCCGAGGCTATCGCCGCGGGCCAGCTTACAACCGACGCGCGCGTCCTTGGCATCGCCTTTGACGGCACCGGCGCCGGCACCGATGGGACCATTTGGGGCGGCGAGTTTCTTGTTGCCAGCCTTGGCGGCTTTGAGCGCGCCGCGCATTTGCGCACCTGGACGCTCCCCGGCGGGGCGGCCTCCGTGCGCGACGCCCGCCGCAACGCCTTTGCCCTGCTCAGTGAGCTCGGCCTGCTTGAACATCCGGGGGCCGAGCGGCTCTTGGACGGCCTAGACGAGCAAACACGCAGCGTGACGGCAACGATGATCGAGCGGAACATCAACAGCCCACGCACGAGCAGTATGGGGCGTCTCTTTGACGCCGCCGCTGCAGTTTTGGGCATTTGCGGGCAGGCAACCTACGAAGGCGAGCCCGCCATCGAACTCGAAGCCGCCGCCTGGCGCGCGCTCGGCAGCAAAATTACCCATGTTCCCGGCGATAAAGACGGCTGTTCCGCATCTGACCCATTGCGACTGGACAGTTTGTTCAGATTTGTATTAAAAACAGACCCTCTAACCAACGGTTTTGGCTCAGATTACCCCGAAGAGGGCTCTCCAGGCACCTCATTTGCGGTTAATACGCCCGCCGGATACCCCAAATCAACCCATTCGGGGCCCTCGCAGACGATCTATACCACCCATTACCACTCTAAAAAGTACAAATCTGAACCAACTGTCCAAACTACCTCGAGCAGGTCTCTCGTCCTGAGCCCCAGCTCACTTTTTGCGGCGCTTTTGGAGGGAACCAGAGCCAGTGTGCCCGCCGACAGGCTCGCACTCGACTTCCATGTCGCCGTCGCGCGCTCCTCGGCACGCATCGCCAGCGAGATCTGCACCCGTGAAGGCCTCGATACCGTTGCGCTCTCGGGCGGTGTGTTCATGAACCGACTTCTGCTCCAGCTCCTCACCCGCGAGCTCAAAAGCGCAGGTCTTACTGTCCTTATCCCCCATACCGTGCCCGTCAATGACGGCTGCATCGCCTACGGTCAGGCGGCGGTCGCAAGCGCTCGTCTTGCGCAGATCGCATCGCAGTAGCTCGCTCTCGCACACCGCTGTGCCCAGCCGTCTCACAGGCGTAACGCGTTTGCCCGCGAACCCCGCGAGCGCTACCATCAACTGATGGATTATTGAGCGCCTATCCAGCGCAAAACGTCTAAAAGGGGAACAATATGTGCCTTGCCGTTCCCGGCAAAGTAGTCAAACGCGACGACGACCTCAAGGCCACCGTCGATATGATGGGCATCGAGCGCCCCGTGTCGCTGCGACTCGTGCCAACGGCGCAGGTTGGCGACTATATTCTCGTACACGCCGGCTTTGGCATCCAGATCGTCGACGAGCAGGAAGCGCAAGAAACACTCGAGCTCGTTAATGCCATGACCGAACTGACCGAAGAAGACCAACTGGCCAGCAACCCGGCCGAGGCATACTAGTGGCGGCCGGACAGCCGGCTCGCTCCGGTATCGACTTTTCGGCATTTCGCGACCCCAAGCTGGCTCGCGAGCTCATCGAACGCATTCGCGGTCTTGTCGGCGACCGTACCATCAACCTTATGGAAGTCTGCGGCACACACACCGTGAGCATCGGCCGCTATGGCTTTCGCTCCATTATGCCGGCCGGGCTCAAGCTGCTGAGCGGCCCGGGCTGCCCCGTCTGCGTTACCGCCAACCGTGACATCGACCACGCGATCGCGCTCGCCAACATAGACGGCGCCATCATCACCACCTTTGGCGACATGATACGCGTGCCCGGATCGTCCACCTCGCTCGCTGCGCAAAAGGCGGCAGGGCGCGATATCCGCATCGTCTACTCCCCGCTCGATGCGCTCGACATTGCCGAGCAAAACCCCGATCGTCCGGTCATTTTTTTGGGCGTGGGCTTTGAGACTACGACGCCCACCATCGCCGCTGCCATCTTGGAGGCCGAGGCGCGCGGGCTTTTGAACTTTTCGGTCTATTGCGCCCACAAGACCACGCCGCCGGCGTTGCGCGCCATCGCCAACGATCCCGAGACCGCCATCGACGGCTTTATCCTGCCGGGCCACGTCGCCACCATCACGGGCTTGGCGCCCTTTAGCTTTTTGGTCGACGAGTTCGATACCCCGGGCGTGGTCACGGGATTTGAACCGGTCGATATCCTGCAAGGCATCTGCATGCTGGTCCAGATGGCTGTCGAGGGCAGGCCCGCGATCGACAACGCCTACCGCCGTGGCGTCAACGCAGACGGCAACCCCGTGGCGCGACAGCTGGTCGAGCAAGTGTTTGAGCCATGCGACACCACATGGCGCGGGCTGGGGCCAATTGCCAACTCGGGCCTTTCCATCCGCCCTGAGTTCTCGCGCTTTGATGCCCATGCTCGCTTTGACGTGCCCGTTGAGGCGACGGTCGAGCCGCGTGGGTGCCGCTGCGGCGACGTGCTGCGCGGGGCCATTACGCCGAGCGGCTGCCCGCTCTTTGGCCGCACTTGCACGCCCGAGCACCCCATCGGCCCGTGCATGGTGAGCTCCGAAGGCAGCTGCGCGGCGTACTACCGCTACCGCGACTATTAGGTTCCGCCGTTCTAACGAGCGGCGGACTGGTCGACGCTGCGCCTCACCCATATAATTCCACCCACGATTGGAGTTTTGGATATGTCCCATAGCATCACCGATAGCAACGTCCTTTTGGGCCATGGCTCCGGCGGTCAGATGATGAAACGCATCATCGATGAGGTCTTTTTGGATGCCTTTGGGACGCCCGAGTTGCTCGAAGGCAACGACGCCGGCGTCGCCGCGCTGCCCGCGAGCGGGCGCATCGCCATGTCGACCGACAGCTTTGTAGTCTCGCCGCAGTTCTTCCCCGGTGGCAACATCGGCCGTCTCGCCGTGTGCGGAACCGTCAACGATGTCGCGACCTCGGGCGCCAACGTGCGCTACCTATCGTGCGGTTTTATCCTCGAAGAGGGCTATCCCATGGATAAGCTCCGCCAGATTGTGCAGACGATGGCCGAGACGGCGCGCGAGGCGGGCGTGTCCATAATCACGGGCGACACCAAGGTGGTCGAGCGCGGCGGGGCCGACGGCGTCTACATCAATACCGCCGGCGTGGGCGAGGTTCCCACGGGCGTGGCGCTCAGCGGCGCCAACTGCCGCCCCGGCGACGTTATCCTGGTGTCAGGCACACTCGGCGACCACGGGATCGCCATCATGAGCCAACGCGAGGGCCTGGCATTTTCGAGCACGATCGAAAGCGATGCCGCGCCGCTCAACCACCTGATTGCCGACGTTTTGGCCGCAGCGCCCGGCACGCGCTGTTTCCGCGACCCCACGCGCGGCGGCCTGGCATCCACACTCAACGAGTTTGCCCAGGCCAGCGGTGTTGCCATGGAGATCGACGAGGATGCCGTGCCCGTGCGCCCCGACGTGCAGGCCGCATGTGAGATGCTCGGCTACGATGTGCTGCAGGTGGCAAACGAGGGCAAGATGGTTGCCGTGGTGCCGGCCGAGCAAGCCGATGCCGCGCTGAGCGCCATGCGCGCCGCCCGCTACGGCGAGAATGCCGCCATCATCGGTCGCGTGCTGCCGCTTGGATCGGACGCCCGTCCCGCCGTGCGCGTTCGCACCGGCTGGGGCTCGACCCGCATCCTCGACATGCTCGTGGGAGAGCAGCTGCCAAGGATTTGCTAGGGCGGAATCGCACGGTCGGCGTGATGTCACCTGATATCCCTGGAGATGTTCAGATTCCAAGCACACCCAACGCGTAAGCCCAGTATTATGGGGTGCGTTTTGAAGCCCAATGACGGGAGCTTTCATGGCAGCAGCTTTTTCCCATGTGATCTTTGATCTGGACGGCACCATCCTCAACACGCTCGAGGACCTGGCAGCCGCCGGCAACCATACCTGCGAGGCGCACGGCTGGCCCACATTTGCCGTTGACGAGTACCGCTACAAGGTGGGAAACGGCATGCTCAAGCTGGTTGAGCGCTTTATGCCCGCCGAGTACGCGGGCGACGGCCGTATGTTTGAGCAGACGCTTGCCGAGTTTAGGGCTTATTACGGCGAGCACAAGGAGGACCACACCGCCCCCTATGCCGGCACGACCGAGATGCTCGACCGCTTGCGTGCCGCGGGTGTGCAGCTTGCCGTGCTCACTAACAAGGACCACGTCTCGGCGGCCCCGCTTATCGAGAAGTATTTTGGTTCCGAGCGCTTTGCGCTGGTACAGGGCCGTGTCGATGCGTTTCCGCCCAAGCCCGAAGCACCCGTCACGCTGCATGTGATGGAAGAGCTGGGCGCCGACCCGGCGACCACGCTCTACGTAGGCGATTCCAATGTCGATATCCTGACCGGCCACAACGCCGGTCTTAAGAGCGCAGGCGTCAGCTGGGGCTTCCGCGGCCGCGCAGAGCTGGAAGCCGCCGGCGCCGACTACGTGGTGGACAGCCAGGCAGAGCTCGCGGCGCTGGTGCTGGGCGAGTAGCGAGCGGGCACCAGAGCGAACAAATTGGCATGAAAAGAGGACGGCATAGACCTTCTGATCATGCCGTCCTCTTTGAATGACAAGTTGTCGCTCTGGTGCCCACGCAACGTCGAGCAGTTGCGGCGTTTGGTAAAACGCCGCAACGAACTAGTTCATCATCGCATTCATCATCTCGGTGGTTGCGGAATCGTCGGCAGACCACTCGTTATCCTCGTTGGCGGAATACTTAAAGGTGACCTTGGTGTCCTTGGTCTTAGCGGCCTTGGTCACGTCGACCATCACCTGGCCGGCCATCTTGTACAGCTCGTCCTCGGAAGGCATCGTATCGAGTGCGGAGATCTTCTCCTGATACTGGGTGGCGAAATCTTCGACGATCTTGTTCATGGACTTGCAGGTGATGGTGACCTCGGCGGTCGCGGTGCCCTTGTCCTCATCGACCGTCACATCACCGATCTTGTAATCAAAACCCTCGAGATAGCTCTTGGCATACTCCTCGGGATCGATGCCCAGCTGCTCAAACTCGTCGCCCGAAGCCTCTTCCAGGCCGGAGAGGAAATCATCGCCGCCGTTCTTGATCTCGTCAAACTGACTCGTAAGGTCGTCGGTGATGAGCTCCTCCACCGAAGGCCCTCCGCAGCCGGAAAGCAAAACCACGCACGCGACCAGGGCAGCCATCAAGGGCGCAAGCAGCAGCTTCTTTTTCATGACATTCCTCCAAACAAGCGGCGCTGCGTTTCCCGCGCAGCGCACGTCGTAACAGTAGGTCCATATTAGCGGCTCCGTTCAACCCCCTACGTCGCAAAAGCGTGGGCGGCTCAATTTGACGAGTGAATGGCCCATAAAGCAAGCCCCCTGCAATAAAATGCGCCTACTCGGCCTATTAAAAAAGGGTGGCCGGATAACCCGACCACCCTTGTGCATCTTCTGGATGCCGCAGACTACTTGCGGACGACCTTAACGATGGCGTCACCGGCGGCGACGGCAGACTCGGCCTCGACGGCGAGCTCGACATCGGCAAACTCGGCGGTGTTGGACACGGCCACGACGACGCAGTCCTTGTAACCGGCGGCAGCGATCTTGGCGCGGTCGATCTTGAGCAAGGGCTGGCCGGCCTTCACGACGTCGTCGGCCTTGACGAAGCCCTCGAAGCCGTCGCCATTCATGTTGACGGTATCGACGCCAACGTGCACCAGAACCTCGATGCCGCTATCGGACTGCAGGCCCACGGCGTGACCCATGGTGACGGTCACCTTGCCGTCGCAGGGAGCGTAGACCAGGTCGTCCTCGGGCCACACGGCGCAGCCCTTGCCCAAAACCTCGCCAGCAAAGACGGGATCGGGCACGTCGGCCATCTTGATGACCTTGCCCTTGACGGGCGAACACAGCACGTCGGCGCCGGCAGAAGCAGAAATGGAGGCCGGAGCAGCGGCAGCCACGGGCTCAGCCTTCTTCTTGAACATATCAAACAGACCCATACGTTTTCTCCTCTTGATTAAGCGCAACGTTATGCGCATACCTATGGTGATTATAGTGCCAAATGGCCAAAATGCTAAGGCGAGGACCCGAATCACAAGCCCTTCCAAGCCCTTCCAAGCCCTTCCAAAACCTTTTCCCATGGGCACTCATATTGTCGATTAAGCCTCGATAAGCCCCAGGTGAACAAAAGCGTTCCAGATGCCGTCGTCATCGACGTCGGTGGTCACGTAGTCGGCGGCCGGTCCGGCGTTCAGCGGAACGCCGGGGCTCAATTATTCCAAGCCCTCGGTGCCGTTGGACTTGATGATCTTCTGGTATGCGAAGAAGCTGTCCTTGCGGCGGCGCTCATAGGTACCGGTGCCGTCGTCGTACTTATCGACGTGGATGAAGCCGTAGCGCTTGCGCATCTCGCCAGTGCCGGCGGAAACCAGGTCGATGGGACCCCACCAGGTGTAGGCTATCAGGTCAACGCCATCGGCAATGGCCTCGCCCATGGCCTTGATGTGGCTCTGCAGGTAGGCGATGCGATACGGGTCATGGATGGAGCCGTCCTCCTCGACCTCGTCGTAGGCGCCCATGCCGTTCTCGACCACCATCAGCGGAATCTCGTAGCGGGCGTAAATCTCGTTGAGGGCGATGCGCAGGCCCAGCGGATCGATCTGCCAGCCCCAGTCGGTGGACTCCAGATAGGGATTCTTGCCGCCAAAGGTCATGTTGCCCTCGGTCATCTCGTGGTCCTTGTGGGTGCCCACGGTGCCGGACATGTAGTAGCTAAAGGTGTAGAAGTCAACCTTGCCGTCGGCGATATCCTGCAGGTCGCCGTCCTCCATCACGAGCTCGACATCGTTCTCGGCCCAGAAGCGCTTGGCATAGAACGGGTACTTGCCGCGCACCTGCACGTCGGAGCAGTACCAGTTCATGGTATTCATCTCCTGCTGCGTGGCGAACACGTCGGCCGGATCGCACGTGGCGGCATAGGAAAGGATGAAGCAGTCCATGTTGCCCATCTTAAACTGCGGGTAATGCTCATGGGCATAGCGCACGACGCGGCCGCTGGCGACAAACTGGTGATGCAACGCCTGCATACGAGCCTGCGGCGTGGTGTGGACCGCCGACGCCGGACCCTCAAAGCCCTGAATCATGCTGGTCTCAAAGAGGTTGCCCATGTCCTGAGTACCGCAGTTGATCTCGTTGAAGGTGAGCCAGAACTTGACCTTGTCCTGATAGCGGTCGAAGACGGTCTGGCAGTACTTCTCAAAGAAGCCGATGAGCTCGCGGCTCGCCCAGCCGTTGTATTTCTCGACCAGGTGATAGGGCATCTCGTAGTGCGAAAGGGTCACGAGCGGCTCGATATTGTGGGCGCGCAGGCAGTCGAAGACACGGTCGTAGAAGGCGAGGCCGGCCTCGTTGGGCTCAGCGTCGTCGCCGTTGGGAAAGATACGGCTCCAGGAGATGGACATGCGAAACATATTGAAGCCCATCTCGGCGAACAGCGCGATGTCCTCCTCGTAGTGGTGGTAGAAATCGATACCGTCATGATTGGGGTAGAAGCGGTTGGGGTCGATATCGGTCGTAATCTGACGCGGCTCCTTGTAGCTGCCGCCCAAGAAATGGTCGTCGACGGAAGGACCGCGGCCGTCCACGTTCCAAGCGCCCTCAAACTGGTTGGCGGCGGTGGCGCCGCCCCAATAGAATCCCTCGGGGAACTTGATGTTTGCCATGAGCATCTCCTTTGCATCGCGGATCGATAAGCTGAGTATCGCCCACGCGCGGGACGGGCAGAAGCGGGCGCACCAAACCCGACACTTCTTTTCGCCCTTGCGCCCCGTCATCGCCCCGCCCCTGACACTTCCTGATACCTGCCAAAAAGGGACAGGTTTATTTTGGCAGGTTTTATCTGGGCAAACGCCGGCGGTAGACGGCCGGCGTGCAGCCATAGCGCTCGGCAAACTTTTTGTAGAAGAAGCTCATGTTGGCGTAGCCGGCCTCTCGTGCCGCGGTTTCGGCAGTGGCGCCGGCGTCGAGCAATGTTGCCGCGCGTGCCAAGCGGCTCTCCTGCACGAGCTGCATAAACGTGCGGCCCGTCTGCCGTTTGAGCAGCGCGCTTGCGTAGTTGGGACTCAGATGCAGGTGGCGGGCTACGTCCTCGAGCGTACAATCGCAGGCATGGCGCTCGATGTAGCTCACGGCGGCCGCGACCTGCGCCGAAGGCAGCGTGGGCATGTCCGCCTGCAGCAGCGATGTCTCATAGCTTTGCATAAGTTCGACCAGCAGCAACTCAAACAGCCTCGACACGATCTGGGGACTCGCCGCCGTCGGCTCCAGAAGCTCGCACAGCATCTCCTGCATATATCGGCGCACGCGGCGGCTGTTGCCCGTGCGGAAATGCACATGACCGCGATGGTCGGTTTCGTCATTGAGGGCATTAATGAGGAACTGCGAGACGGCGCTTGACGGCGACAGGCTCTGCTCTAGGCTGCGGTGCAACATCACCCGCGAGATGACGATGCTCAGCATAATGTCATGCTCGCCGAGCTCGCCTACGGCATGCGGACAGGCCGCGTCGAGCAAGAGCACCTCGTTTTGGGCAAGCGTGAGCCGTGCGCCGTTGACGACCTGCGGCGCATGCCCTCGATAGACATAGCTGATTTCGACATAATTGTGCACATGCTCCGGCACGGGGTTAAAGCGCGAGTTGCGCACGATTGACAGGCCCTCAGGCATGCCTTCTTGGTGCAGGGCTCGCGTCGGGTCACCGATTTTATGGATATGTTTTTCACCGATATTCTGCTGATGACCCGAGCCGAACGCATCGTTCCAGTCATAGCGGGTGCCTGCGCAGTAAGCGCGCTCGCTGTCGGTCAGCTTGAGCAAAAGATTGTCCAAACGCGCGATATCCATAGCGCCACCATCATTGATTTGGTCATATTCTGCCGTGGTTTTGATATTAGCAGGAGTGTGCGCGCGACGTACTCTGACTTCAATCGATTTAAAAGGTTTGTTTTAGAAGAGTGGATATGGCGGCATACGACAACCATGTGCTTCCGTTCTTGTGGCTCAAGGGCGAGGCGCGCGAGACGATTACCGAATACTTAGAGCAGATTGCCGGGGCGGACATCCACGAGGTCTGCCTCGAATCGCGCACGCATCCCGAGTTTTGTCGCGACGGCTGGTGGTCCGACCTGCGTTTTATCATTGGCGAGTGCAAGCGCCTGGACTTGAAGATCTGGCTGCTCGATGATGCCCACTTTCCCACGGGCTACGCCAACGGCGCGCTTGCAGGCGAGGATGTAGACCCCGCGCTCAAAAAGACCGTGCTTAAGCATCGCACGGTAACGGTCGTCGGTCCCCAGCCGTCCACGACCATTAAGCTCGGCAATCTTATGGATCCCACGGAGCGCTTTGTGGGCACGGCGACTTTCGACGCCACCGGTGCACCGCTCGACCTTGAGCTCGCCGTTGAACAGACCGAGGACGGCACTCCCGTCCGCCTGCGCTTTGACGCTCCTGCCGGCATCACCACCCTCGAGCTCTACGTCACCAGCCAAAAGACCGGCTTTCGCGATGAGTACATCAACATGGTCGACGCCGATTCGTGCCGTATGCTCATCAACGCCGTCTACGAACCCACGTTTGAACATCTGGGCGACGAGTTCGGCAAGACCATTCTGGGCTTCTTTACCGATGAACCGGGCTTTATGAACGAGAAGGGTGCGACCCTCGAAGACGCTTCCACCAGCAGCTTTATTGGACGCGGCGATATGGCACTGCCCTGGTCGGATGAACTTGCCCGCCGCTTGCACGAGGAGTTGAGCGCGAGCTGGCTTGCCGAGCTCCGCGGCCTTTGGACGCGCGACCCCGCCGGCGCTCGGGTCCGCCACACCTACATGGACATCGCCACGCAACTCTACCGCGCGTGCTTTGACGAGCAGATTGGTGACTGGTGCCGCAAGCGCGGCGTCATGCACATCGGACATGTGATTGAGGACAAGAGTTGCCACACGCGCCTGGGCCAGGGCGCCGGACACTACTTCCGCGCGGTCGCCGGGCAGGATATGGCGGGCATCGACGTTGTCATCAACCAGCTTGCCCCCAGCGTCGACCACGGACGTTACAGCTACTTCCACGGCGCGTGGAACATGGAGTTCTTTACCTACGCGCTCGCCAAGTTGGGCTCTTCGGCCGCACGCCTCGACCCCAAAAAGCAGGGGCGCTGCATGGCCGAGGTCTTTGGCGCCTTCGGCTGGCACGAGGGCTTGCGCGAGATGAAATGGATCGCCGACCACATGCTCGTCCGCGGTATTAACTGGTTTACGCCGCACGCGTTTAGCATGGCGCCCTTCCCCGATTGGGACTGCCCGCCGCACTTTTACGCACACGGCAACAATCCGCAATGGCCGCACTTTGGCCAGCTCATGAGCTATATGAACCGTACGGCAACGCTGCTTTCAGGAGGCTATGCCATGCGCCCCGTTGCCATCCTGTACCATGCCGATGCCGAATGGGCCGGCAACGCCATGCCTATCGAGCGCGTGGCGGCAGAGCTCACGCGCGCGCAGATCGACTTTGATTTTGTGCCCGCCGAGGCTTTTGAGGATGAGAACCGTTACGAGGTTTCGATTGCCGACGGATTACTTACCGTAAACGATTGTCGTTACCAGGCGTTTGTTATGCCAGGAGCTTCATTTATTGGCGCTGCGACGGCGGAGGCAATGAGACGCATGGCGGATGCAGGCGTTATGGTGCTTGCCGTCGACGAGGTGCCCGGCACATTCTACGATACCGATGGCGCGGTCGAGCTGGGAAGGCTCGTCGCAACGCCGCTGGCCGATGTCGCCCGCGCGCTTGCAAGCGCGGGACTGCAGACCGTTGTGCCTGACACACCGCAGCCTTGGCTACGCGCACTTCGCTACGAGCGGGTGGGCGAGACCTACGTTATGCTCGTCAACGAACACCCACGCGAGCGCATCGACTGCACGGTTGCACTTGCGACAGGCGAGCGCCTTTGCGGCACGCGGCTCGACCTGCTAAACGGCGCCGGGCCCGTTGCGTTTGACGGTGCGTTGGAGCTCGCACCCTTCGAGAGCTGCATCGTTGTTTTGGAAACGAGCAGCGAGAATGCGCCTGGAGACGGCACAATCGACGCTGACACGTCGCTCGGCCTGCGCATCGAAGGCCCATGGACCGTCGCCCTCTCTCCTGCCGGCAGCAATGGCGCCTTTGGTGAATCACAAAAGCTCAAGCACCTGTGCGACCTTACAGCCGATCTGTTCACCGGCACCTGCGGTACCTACCGATATCATGCGTCGTTTGAGCTGGCCAACGATTGCGCCGACGCCACAATCGACCTGGGAGACGTCTACGAAACCGCGACGCTCACGCTCGATGGACGCCCGCTCGGCACACGCATCTGCCCGCCCTATCGTTTTGCCGCCGGCGCACTTTCCGCCGGTGCGCATGAGCTCACGATCGACGTCATCAACACGCTCGACCATGCGATCCCCGACATTTTCGCCCTCACCGAGCCCGTCGCCCCCAGCGGCATCCTCGGCCCCGTTACCCTTTGCGGGCAAAACCTGCCAAAATAAACCTGTCCCTTTTTGGCAGGTTTGGCGAGTGTGGGAGTTCGTATGGATATCAAACGCAAGATCATCGAGGCGCAGGGGCTCACCCCCACCGAGCAACAGCTCGGCATTGCAGCCCTTGCCATCGGTCAGGACATCCGCGGGCTTTCTATTAAGGAATTTGCCGCGCGCACCAACGTTTCGGTCGCGAGCGTGCATCGTTTTTGCAAAAAGCTCGGCCTCGAGGGCTTCAAGGATCTCAAGGTCGAGCTCATCCGCTTGGCAACCGAGGCGGGAAACCGCCGCGACGTGGACATCAACTTCCCTTTCGATGCTACGTCCAGCCCTGCGCAGGTTATGGAGCGCATGGAGGGGCTCTACCAGACCACGCTGGCCGAAACGCAGGAGCTGCTCGACCCCACGCAGCTCGACCACGCCGCCAAGCTCATCGCGAACGCCCGACAGGTCGACATCTACACGGGCTCGCACAACCTCTATCCAGCGGGAATGTTCCGCGACCGCCTGCTCTCTGCCGGTAAAAGCGCGACGTGCCACAACGGTGTCGAGGCCCAGGTGCGAACGGCACTCGCCTCGGATCCCGACCATGTGGCAATCGTCATCTCCTACAGCGGCCTTGCCCCCAACCTCAAGGACATCTTGCCGATCCTCAGCAGTCGGCATGTCCCGGTCATCGTCATCGGCACGCCTTATTGCGCTCGCATTCACCCCGGCTTTGCCGCCTACCTTACGGTGAGTGACCACGAGAGCATGACGCATCGCATCACGCAGTTCGCCAGCCACATCGCCGTGCAATACGTACTCGATTCGCTCTACAGCAGCTACTTCGCCAAAGACTACGCCCGCTGCTCCGAATTCCTGGAGCGTTCGTTCCCCTATACTCGCCTGCCCGGGCTTAAGTAGTCGTTTAAGAACGTCCCCAATGACTACTCTGGCAACGGCAGCGAGCGGGCCGCATTCGGAGCAAGACAACGCCGCAAGTAGAGGACGGACAGCGAGCGACGTCCAGGGCGAACAAGTTGGCGTGAAAAAGGCGAGGCATTGACCTTCTGGTCATGCCTCGCCTTTTGAATGACAAACTGTCGCCCTGGGCGGCGCGCAGCGTCGGCCGGTTACGGCGTTTGGTAAAACGCCGTAACTACTCCTGTGCTCCGTACTGCTCGTAGTAGGCGTCGATGGCGGTCTTAAGTTCGTCATCGATGACGACCTTGCCATCGATCTCGTGGTTGTAGAGGGTCTCGACGACCTCGGCCATGGAGACGATGCTCGCGACGGGGAAACCGTACTTTGCCTCGATCTCCTTCTGAGCGGTGGTCACGCCACCCTTGCCGACCTCCATGCGGTTGAGAGACACGATCAGGCCCTTGATTTCGACGTCGGCGGCAGCCTTAACCTTGGGATAGGTCTCGTCGATGGACTTGCCGCTGGTGGTAACGTCCTCGACCATGACCACGCGGTCGCCGTCCTTGGGCTCATAACCCAGCAGGTTGCCCTTATCGGCACCGTGATCCTTGGCCTCCTTGCGGTCGCAGCAGTACTTGACCTCCTTGCCGTACAGCTCGTGGTAGGCAATTGCGGTCACGACGGCCAGCGGAATACCCTTGTAGGCCGGTCCAAACAGCACATCAAAGTCGTCGCCAAAGTTATCGTGGATGGCCTGGGCGTAATACTCGCCCAGCTTCTTGAGCTGATAGCCCGTCACGTAAGCGCCGGCGTTCATAAAAAACGGGGACTGACGGCCGCTCTTGAGCGTAAAGCTGCCGAACTTAAGAACGTCGGACTCAACCATAAACTTGATGAACTCTTGCTTGTAAGCCTCCATGCGGGCTCCTCTCGTAATCGCGTACGTGCCCTCCAGTTTAGCGCAGGCGAAGCGTCGATGCGGGTGCGCTTTGGAGCCACATCCCCCCGTTAGAGTAAGGAACTGGGCGGCGCCTCATACGCTAGTCCTTGGGTGCCCAGGACCAGAAGAAGTTGATAAGGGCCACACGCGAGTCGGTACCGGTCTTTCTGTTGATCGAGGAAATGTGGCGGTAGAGCGTAGAGCGCGAAAGGAAAAGCGTTGCGGCAATGTCCTGAACGCTCTGATCCGAAACGACCAAGGCCTCAAGAATATCGCGCTCGCGCTCTGTAAGCCCAAAGGTGGTGACGAAGGCATCGAGGCGTTCATCGGGCGTGGGCTCCGCTGCCTCCACAAGCGCGGGGTCGGAACATGCGGGCGCAAGATCTCCACCAAGATTGTCGGCAGCAAGCGCCAGCCCGTCCTGCATCACGGCATCATCGGCCCGTTGCCCCAACTGTCCCAACAGCGTAATCGCAATACCCACAAACATCACGAGTGCCGCGCCGACTGCAGCCAGCACGTTTTGACTCGAGATAATCGCCACCGCCGGCGCCGTCACGAGCATCGAGCACACGTTATTGACGACGCGACCCATGCACGGCCAAAAATACGACCAGTGCGCATAGAGCGAGATAGCGGCGAATTTTGTGGTAAAGAACACCACAAAGAAGCCCGAGCCCAGATAAAAGATGATCGTGGCAGCAAGCTCGTTGCCGCCATTGCCATCGATGATGAGCACAAAGAACGAAAGCGTGGACAGCATGGCGACACATGTCATGCCGATATTCATATACGAACGGCCGCTCAGGTCAAATAGGGCGCCGGCGGCCAACGAACTCGCAACAAGCAGCAGGCGCGGCCAATCACCCAAATCAACGGCTCCGGTAGCATGCAGGGTTGTGAGGCCCGCGTTGAGAGCGGCGAATACGCCGGAAAGATACGCCGTCGCCACGGTCAGGCGAACTACGGCGCGGCGGAATGCCGCCTTTGTCTCGGGCTCGTCATGCCACTTGGCGCCATATTCCAAAGCATCTACCGAAAGCCCGGCAGCACTGGGTTCAAAGTTGGGATCGGACTCATCGCGCAGTTTGGCGCGTCGGGCACCGTGAAGCAACGCCACCTGCGCGATCGCACCGACGACCAGAACAGCCTGCTGAGGAATGCCGGCAGGTATCACCATATGGTTGAAGACCTGCACCAGAACGCCCATGGCGTAAGAAAGTGCGGCGGCGCGCGCCAAGCAGGGCGTCCGCGCAAAGCGCCGCGCAAAGTTTGCATGGGCAGTCGATCCGCAGTAGCCCAGCGCGCAGCACGCCACCAAACCGCCGGCGATTACCACCTCAGTCCGAACCGCCATAATCAACAGCAGGAATGCCGCCACCAGCAAAACACCCGTAACGTCACTCGTTGCATCGATGGCATGGGGACGGCGATAGTACAGAACGGGACGTACAAGAAAGCCAATCACACTCGCGCCGAGGACAAGGCTCTCATAAATAACGACCTCGTTCGGAGACACGAACTCGGCCATGCGCACATCAAAGAGATACTCGCACGCCAAAAACGTGAAGAAGAACAGAGCCAGGCATATAATCTCCTGAATGCCCCGACGCAGACATGCGGTTGTGTCTCCCGTGCCTCTCATGGTTAACCCCCAGCCGCTCAATTGTCTGGAAATCTATTTTAAAACAGAACCAGTCTCAATATCGAAGCCAGGCTCGAAATGCCGCTCATTTCGAGCCCACCGTCCACATCACGCCGCGATTTTGAGCCGCATGGACCAGAAGGGACACGCGAGACCTCTAGATCGGCTAGGAGCGTCTCCCACTACCACTCATTTAAGTACGTCCCCAATGAGTGCGACGGAATGGCTCCCTTGGCAGCTTAAAGCTGTCATGCAGGAACCATTCCGTCGCAACCTCATGAAAGGGACTGGATTGTAAATGTTGGAGAAGAGCCGTTAGCGCCCGGGAGCCAAGATCACCAGTGCGTCGTGCTCAAAGGGATGCTGAGCCACGCGCACGGTACCGTCACCGTTGTCGCGAACGGGCAGCTTGGCGATGCGCTTGTCCTCCATGTCAAGGACCGTCGCCGTCCAGCCGCACGCGCCGTCGAGCTTAAACTTGAGCGCCGTAGTGCGCGGCAGGTACGTGACGACGTGATCGCCAACGCGCGCCACACGAATGGCCTCGCGCGCGTCATCGAGCAGCTCCTGCGCCGGAACCACGGCAAGTGCGTCGTCGCCAGCCGTAGCGCCCAGACCGGCAAGCACATGCTCGATCGCGCCAAAGTCCCAAACGCCCGCAAACTGCAGGCACTCCTGCCAGCGGAACGGCATGTCGAAGCCCTCGCCCAGCACCGAGCCCTGGCTCTTGCTGGTCTGCCAGTTCCAAACGCCGTGCGCGCCATAGGTCACGCCAGCGCTCGCACCGGCAAGGATCGACGACCACACGCTCGCGCGGCAGTCCTGCGCGGTGAAGCGCCAGTACACATTGCGCGACGCACCCATCTGCTCGTAACAGGGCTCGGAGTTGACCATCGGCTTTTTAGGGTAGTTGGCGATAAAGTCCTGCGGCAGGTGCCAGGCCTCGGGCTGGCCCTCGTAGTTGTGGCCGGGCTGGAACATGTAAAAGTCCAGGCGGTCCAGGTACTGTGCCGGAATGGTGCGGTTGCCGCGGTTGATATGCATAGTGCGCAACGCCTCGGGCGCGCGCTTGACGACTTCGTCGAGAGCATCCTCGTAGTAGGCGATCGCCTCGTCGCTGGTAAAGTCGGTATCGCCCGTCACCACGTAGACGGGGTCGAACTCGCCCAGGTTCTCGACGACGCGGGCAACGTGGGCACGGACTTCCTCGCGCGGCATAACCTCGGCACCGCAATGCTCAGCAATCTTGGCACCCCAGGTGCCGGGCACGTAGTTGCACCACATAAGCACGAGCGCCGGACGGATGCCGTGCTCGACGGCAGCGCGACACATGGCAGCAGCGCGATCCCAGTACACCTGGTTGGGGCGGGACCAATCAAAATGCACGCCATCCTCGCTGGCATAGGGCCAAATGCCAAGGTCGGGGCAGCAGCGATCCCACTGCGGCAGCGTGTTGATCTGCAGCACGTTCATGCCCTGCTCGGCGCGGCGGGCCAGATAGTAGTCCCAATCGGCCTCGGTAATGCTCGTAAACGCGCTCCAGCACGTATCGGCAAACCAAAAGAACGGTTTGCCCTCGCACAAAAAGCCGTCCTGGCGACCGTTGACGGTCAGCTTTCCCAAACTCATCTGCATGTCCTTTCGTTTGATAAAGGAGTTGCGAACCGCCAGGGGTTTTCGCGGTAACCCCGCGCGAAAGCCCCTGGCGCTTAGCAAGCCCCGGCGAGCAGACGCCACGCGCCCCCAATCAGTCTACCTTGCAAGAAGGGCCCCGCCGGGCTTGCGCCTGACGGGGCCCTGTCGTGTAGGTAAGGTCGTATGTGACCGAATGGCTTGGCCTTAGGCCTCCATCTCGGCGAGCTCCTCTTTGGAGAAGCCAGTGGCAAAGACGACGGCGGCTGCGATGACAAAGGAGATTGCCATACCGACGATAGCCCAGACGGTGTTCATCTGGCCACCCTGCAGGTAGTTGGTGAAGACCAGGAAGTTGGAGGCACCGCCGGCCAGGTAGTAGGTAACACCCATGAGGCCGGAGAACACAGCGCCGATGGCACCGCCGATGAACATACCGAGCATGGTGCGACGGAAGCGCATGAGGATACCGAAGAGTGCGGGCTCGGTGACGCCGCCGGCGATGGCGGAGATGACGTAGCCCAGGGCAAGACCCTTCTCGTCGGGGTTCTTCATCTTGAGGAAGGCACCGAAAGCGCAGCCCCAGACGGCGGCCATAGCGCAGTTGGTGGAAACGAAGACGAAGGGATCGTAGCCGGCGGCGATGATCTGAACCTGAGCGAGCAGGATGACGGGCATGTGCATGCCGCAGACCACGAAGAGCTGCCAGAAGGCGCCGAGGACGGCCATGACGATCAGGATGCCGATACCGCCAAGGTCGGCAAGACCAAAGAGAGCGTTGGCAATCAGCGTACCGAGCTCGTTGCCGATCGGGGCAAGGACGATGAAGGCGATGGGGATGGTGACGATCATGGTGCAGAACGGCGTGAAGACCGTGGACAGCACGTCGGGCATGACCTTCTTAAAGAACTTCTCAACAAAGTAGAGGACCGGCACCGAGAGGATAATCGGCAGGACGGACTGCTGGTAGTTGGCAGCGGTGATCTGGATGCCATAGACGGAGATGATTCCGCCACCCTCCTGAGTCGCGACACTCACGACGGACGGGGCCATGAGAGCGCCGCCGAGGAGCATGCCCAGAACCGGAGAGGCGCCGAGCTTCTTAGCAGCGGCATAGCCCAAGTAGATGGGGATAAAGGTAAACGTGGCCTCGTACAGGGTGGTGTAGAGGAACGTGTAGGTCGGATCGGTATCGGAGATAACGCCGAGCATGGTGGGACCAAGAACCGCAGCGATGGTGCGGAACAGACCGCCGGCCATGAGCAGCGGAATCAGCTGGGTCATGGAACCCGACAGGTAGTCGAGGATGATGTTGGGCAGGTTCTTGATCTCGAACTTCTCCTTAGGAGCGTCGAGGTTCTCGTCGACCGCGGCACCCTGCTTGACGCCGGACATGGCGACGAACTCGGCGAGCACCTTGGGCACGTTCTGGCCGATGATGACCTGGAGCTGGCTGCCGGCGAACTGGCAGCCCAGAACACCCTTGACCTTCTTGATCTTCTCCACGTCGGCCTTGCTGTTATCCTTGAGCGTCAGACGCAGGCGCGTCATGCAGTTGGTGGCGACGGTGACGTTTTCCGCACCGCCCACGAGCTCGAGGACATCGGTGGCAATCTGCTTGTTATCTACTGCCATGGGACCCCTCCCCATATCGTCGTGTGCCTAATCGCCTGGGCGCAGGCACGCCTTTGGCCCGGTGACCATAACCCCTTACGGTTACCGAACCCTTGGATACGCTGTCGTAAACAATCTGTTTACTGAACGTTTACAGCGCTTAGTTTACACTCAGCGTTGAATTTGTGGCAGTTTTGCCGTTTGCAGTCCGGTGAACGGTAGGAAATCGGGGGTGAACGTAATTGAATGCAGAGGCATTACATATAGTGCCATTTATTTATAAATGGTCTTTTACGTGGGATTTTATATAATCTGGCACCTCAATGCCTTGTTGACTCATCAACAAAAGCCCTGCTAGATAGTAGTAAACAAGTGTTTAGTAGTTCATTGAACGTTTGATGCTACCGTTTACCGAGTTCATCCGCTTATTCTCAAATTCTGCTTTACACTAAACATGTTTAGATTGTATTGCCGCGATTGTTTAGCACGCGCGGCACAAGGGAGGCAGCTCATGGAACTCAAATCGTGCACCTACGCAACCGTCAGCACCTTGGGCGACTTTGGCCCCTGGATCAGCAAGGTCGTTCTCGACCTACCCTGCACCGTGCGCGCCAACGATGTCGATGCGAACACTTTCCATATATATGTAGAGCGTCGCGAGCGCACGGGCGAGGTCCTGATGCGCAAGGAGCACGGCGCCGACCATGCCACGCCCTCCGTGGGCTACATCGACGTTCTCGCCGCGTATCCGAGTGACGAGAACGGCCGCAAGCTCGCCGTGGGCACCCATGTGGCACTCGAGGTCGCCGAGCAGCGCCTGACCAAAAAGATCGAAGGCGGCGTCATGGGCTCGCGCATGCTCGACAACCAGCTGCACGTCACGCAGCTCGCGGCTCTTCCCGGCAACGACGGCGAACCCACCTGCGGCCTGGTCTTCGATACCTGTCGCGGCGACATCTGCCCCGCGCTCAAGGGCTGGAGCAATGCCGTGCAAAAGACTGCCATTGATGGCATCGCGCTCGAGTACGGCTTCTTTGAGCCCAGCTTTAAAGCCGAGGACTCGGCCTGCTTCAATCCCTTCGCGCCCGAGGCCACGGTCGTGCCCCAAAAGGCCCCGCTCGTGGTGTACCTACACGGCGCCGGCGAAGGCAGGGGTGCCACGCAGGGCGAAGGCGCCACGCGCGCCTATATCGGCAACCGCGTGACAGCCATTAGCCAGGCGCAAATCCAGCGCTACTTTGGCGGCTTTGCCTGGGTGCTCGTGCCGCAGTCTCCCACGTTTTGGATGGATAACGGCGTCGAGCAGCTCGGCCGCTCCAACCAGAGCATCTACTCCCCCGTACTCAAGGCGCTCATCGACGAGTTTGTCGCCGAGCATGCCGAGCGCATCGACACCGACCGCATCGTGGTCGCCGGCCTTTCCAACGGCGGCTTTATGACCCTGCGCCTGTGCGCCGACTACCCCGATTTCTTCGCCGCCGGCCTTCCCTGCTGTGCCCCGTGGTACAACGCCACGGACGAGGACGTAGCCGCGCTCGCCAAGACGCCGCTGTGGTTTACGCACTCCAAGGGCGACGAGCTCGTGTCGCCGCAGCAGACCGTGCTGCCGCTCACGGCACGCCTGCGTGACGCCGGAGCCAACGTGCACCTTACCTACTTTAGCCATGTCGAGGACCTGACCGGTCGCTATCGCGAGACCGATGGCTCGCCCAAGAAGACGTTCAACCACGGCGTGTGGATCCACCAATTCAACGACCTGTGTTATCAAGACTTCGACGGGGGCAGCGTGCTCATCGACGGCGAGCCGGTGGGCTGCTGGGAGTGGTCGGCCAGGGTCAAACGGTAATCCGTCCCGGCGCGGGGACGGGGTCCCGTCTTGCCTTGCGCGTAACTGGCTGAATTGATTTTGATTGGAGCTGTTCCTATGTCCCAAGAGTTAACTCGGGTGATTGTTACTACCGATATGGAAGTCGACGATATGAACTCGCTCGTTCATTTGGCTCTGTATCTTAATGTGCTTGATGTTCAGGCTGTGGTGTATACGGCTTCGCAGTATCACTTTCTTGGGGATGGGGTTCATACGCTGGGCGAGGTGAATTCGCATTGGCGGACCAAAGGGCGTCGCTCTTATGAGTGGGATGTTGTGCCTCATGAGCCCGATCCGCTGGCCGGCGAGCTTCGTGAGTATCGTCCGTTTCCCGAGCATTGGATTGAGAGTCTCTGGAGTAATGAATACGCCCAGGCTTGGCCGCAGTTGCAGGCGAATGCGGGCGCTGCCGGTGAGCCGCCGTTTCCCACGCCCGCCCAGATGATCGAGCGCACCTTTGTGGGAAATGTTGCCTTTGAGGGTGATGTGACTGAGGAAACTGAGGGATCTCGTGTAATTGCGCAGGCAATCTTGGATGATGATCCGCGTACGTTATGGCTGCTCAGCTGGGGTGGCATGAACACCATCGTTCGCGCCCTCATGAGTATTGCCGAGCGTTATCGCGCCACGCCCGAATGGCCTGCCGTGCAGCAGCGGGTCTATCAGAAGGTGCGCGTGATGGGCGTTGCCGATGGCGTGGGGCAGGACAACTCATGGCTCGACCATGGACGCGAGCTCTTTCCCGAGCTCATCTTTTGGTGTGTGCCCTATATGTATGGCGGCTATGTCGATGCCAAGATGGCTCAACCCGATACGCTGCCGCTGTTTAGGGCACCTTGGCCTGAGCAGAATCTCACGCAGGGTAACGGCCCCCTCATGGCACGCTACATGCTCTATGGCGACGGCAAGGTCTACGAAAATGAACCCGAGCGCTTTCAGTTTGGCAAGCATGCCCGTCTGGATTGGGGTCTAGAAGGCATGCCCGCGATGCAGTTTGAGCACGGCGACTTTATGGCCGAAGGCGACAGCATGACCTATATTCCGCTGCTGCCGTTTGGCCTGCGCGGTATCGACGACCGCGGCTTCGACACACTGCTCGGCCGCATGTTTCTTGATGGACATCCCGATACGGACGCACCCGCCGGTTTTGCCGCCATCGGCACGCCCGTAGACGGCAACCCCAATCCCTACCTGCGCGCCTATCAGGAAGACTTTGCCGCCCGCGCGCAATGGTGCGCCCATGATCCGGCAGCTTGCTCGCATCCGGCATATGTTGTCGAGGTCACGGCCGACCGCAGCGCTACAGCCGGCGAGCGCGTCACCCTTGCAGCGACCGTCGTCGACCCCGACGGCAAGGGCTTTGATGCACATTGGGATGTCGCCGTGGACCCGTCGAGCTATGCAGGCACGCAGGATCTTTCGCTGTGGCAGGAATGCACGGTGAGCACCGCTTTTATCGTGCCCGCCGACGCGCAGCCCGGCGACCGCTTCGTGCTCACCCTTACCGTGCAGACGCGCGCCGAGCGCCCCTGCAGCCGCTACGCCCAGGTTGCCGTGACCGTGGCGTAGCAGGGACGGCGCCCACATTCGGCAGCCGCCACATTCGGCATGGAGCATCCCCAGCTGCCACTCATTTAAGTACGTCCCCAATGAGTGGCCGAAAATGGGCCATGTGTCCCAGTTGTGGAGACTCGTTGAGCCGTCTGGGTATCGTGAAAGATCGAGCGCTCACCCATCATCAAAAGTGACACACGCTACCTGTTGATGGGAGGCAGCCATGGGCTTCTTTGACAAGATGTTCGAGAAGAAAGAGTGCGCGATTTGCGGTACCGAACTGGGGATTTTGGGAAAGACCAAGATCAACGAAGGCTACCTGTGCAAAGAGTGCGCAGGCAAGCTGTCCCCCTTCTTTAGTGGTTGGCGCTCCAGCACCGCGGACGATATCCGCGAGCAACTCGCCTACCGCGAGGCCAACGCCGAGCGCCTGGCCTCGTTCAACCCAACGCGCACGCTCTCTGCCGGGCGCACCAACATCATGCTCGACGAAGACGCGGGTCTGCTGATCATCACTTCGCAGAGCCGCTGGCGCGACGCCAATCCCGACATCATCGAGTTCTCACAGGTACTCGGCTGCGATATGGATATCGACGAGCATCGCACCGAGATCTATCGCGAGACCAAGGACGGCGAGCGCGAGAGCTACAACCCGCCGCGCTACGACCTGGATTACGACTTTAACCTGACCATTCACGTCAACACGCCGTACTTTACCGAGATCAACCTGCGCGTGAACGACTCCACCATCGATCAGCGTGGCTCCATCGAATATCGCGAGGCCAAGCGCCAGGCAACCGAAGTCCGCGATGCGCTGGTACAGCTGCGTCAGGAGACACGCGACAGCGTCGTGGCCGCCAAGGCCCCCAAGACCGCGGTCACCTGCCCCTTCTGCGGTGCAACCACCATTCCCGATGCCAGCGGACGCTGCGAATACTGCGGCGGCGCCATCGGCGCATAGCCTCCGGCACGGAAAGGACCGATCATGGCCTTCGAGAGTGTCAACTATCAGTGCCCCGCGTGTGGCGGCCCCCTTCACTTTGCCAGTGCCGAACAAAAGCTTGTCTGCGACTACTGCGATTCGCGTTTTGAAGTCGAAGAAGTCGAGGCCCTCTATCGCGAGCGCCAGGACAAGGCAGATGCCAAAGCCGATGCCGCAGCCGCGGCCCCCAAACCTGCTGTCGACGATGCCGTGCAGGATCTGGCCCAAAACGCCGGCTACATCTGCTCGTCGTGCGGCGCCGAGCTGGTCTCGGACGGCACCGTCGCCGTTACCACCTGCCCATACTGCGGCAACTCCGCCGTGGCGCCCGGCCAGCTCTCGGGCGACTTCTCACCCGACCTGGTGATTCCGTTTAAGCTCGGGCGCGATGATGTCATGGCAGCACTCAAAGAGCATTACAAGGGCAAAATCCTGCTGCCCAAGAGCTTTGTCACCGGCAACCACATCGACGAGGTCCAAGGCGTTTACGTGCCGTTTTGGCTCTACGGCGCCCGCGTGGATGGCGAAGTGTACTTCGATGCGACCAACGAGACCGTGACCGAGGAATCCGACCGCACCGTCACGACCACCGACCACTACGACGCCTACCGTAAGGGCAAAATCTCGTTTGAGCGCGTGCCCGTCGACGGATCGTCCAAGATGCCCGACGGCCATATGGATGCTATCGAGCCGTTTGACTACGACGCGCTGCGCCCGTTCTCGGTCGCGTATATGCCCGGCTACATCGCCAACCGCTACGATGAGGATTGCGAGACCTGCAAGGCGCGCGCCGAGCGTCGTATGGAAGAAAGTACGATTTCGGCCCTGCGCGAGACCGTCGTCGACGAATATGACGATGCCAAGGTCGAAAGCAAGCAGCTCGACTACACCTGGGAAGACAGCAACTACGCTCTGTTCCCCGTGTGGATGCTTTCCACCTCGTGGAACGGCAAGAGCTACCTGTTTGCCATGAACGGCCAAACCGGCCGCATGGTCGGCGAGCTGCCCTGCTCCAAGCCCAAGCTCGCCATCGCCTCGGTGCTGTTCTTTGTAATCGGGTTTGTCCTCTCCCAGATTCTCTTTATGGGCGAGAACGCCTTCGATCCGGACTACCTCACCTTTGATATCGAGGGCATCCTCATCAACATCGTCGCACCGCTGATTATCGTAATCATCGGAGACGTGCTGCTGGTAGGCCAGCTCAAGACGGCCAACGAGGCCACCCACGCCGATTGCTACTGCGGCGAGCTCGACTTGACCGAGAAGCACGACACCTTCAGCCACACCGAGACCACCGTTGTCATGAAGGACAACAAGGACGATTAGCCATTCTGACCAATACCACCCGGCCTTTGACGAGAAAGGAAGATCACCATGGGACTCTTGAAAGCTGGATTGGGAGCTGCCGGCGGCGTCATGGCCGACCAGTGGAAGGAATATATCTATTGCGAATCGATGCCCGCTGACGTCTTGGCCTGCAAGGGCAGCAAGCGCACCGGCGGCCGCAGCTCCAACACGCGCGGCGAGGACAACGTCATCTCCAACGGCTCCGTCATCGCCGTCAACGACGGCCAGGGCATGCTCGTGGTGCAAAACGGCAAGATCATCGAGGTCGCGCTGGAGCCCGGCGAGTTTGTCTTTGACACCGGCAGCGAGCCGAGCGTCTTTAGCGGCAACCTGGGCGACTCCATCAAGGAGACGTTCGCCAATATCGGCAGCCGTTTTACCTTTGGCGGCGACGCGGGCAAGGACCAGCGCGTCTACTTCATCAACACCAAGGAGATCATCGGCAACAAGTACGGCACCGCCTCGCCTGTGCCCTTCCGCGTGGTCGATAACAACATTGGCCTGGATGTCGACATCTCCGTTCGCTGCAACGGCGAGTATTCGTACCGCATCACCAACCCGCTGCTGTTCTACACCAACGTGTGCGGCAACGTGACCGATAGCTACACGCGCGATAAGATCGATAGCCAGCTTAAGTCCGAGCTGCTCACCGCTCTGCAACCCGCCTTTGCCAAGATCTCGGAGATGGGCATCCGCTACAGCGCTATCCCCGGCCACACCACCGAGCTCGCCCGCGCGCTCAACGAGGTTCTCTCCGCCGACTGGCGCGACCTGCGCGGCGTCGAGATCGTGAGCTTTGGCGTCAACTCCATCGCCGCCTCGCAAGAAGACGAGCAAATGATCAAGGACCTGCAGAAGGCCGCGGTCATGCGCGATCCCACCATGGCAGCCGCCAACATCGCCAGCGCCCAGAGCGATGCGATGCGCGCGGCAGCCGCCAACCCCAACGGCGCGATGGCCGGCTTTATGGGCATGGGTATGGCGGGCGGCATGGGCGGCATGAACGCCAGCCAGCTGTTCGCCGCCGGCCAGGCACAGCAGCAGGCCGCCCCACAGCCGGCTCCGGCACCCGCCCCCGCACCGGCTCCTGCCGCTGCCCCCGCGGCCGGCACGTGGACCTGCAGTTGCGGTGCCACCAACACCGGCAAGTTCTGCCCCGAGTGTGGCAGTCCCGCACCCGCCCCGGCACCGGCCAAGTGGTTCTGCCCCAACTGCGGCAGCGAAAACGGCGGCAAGTTCTGCAGCAACTGTGGAACGCCCAGGCCCTAGCGCCTCTATCTGGTAATTGGCGGGGGGTCCGCCACCCCCGCATTTGCTTCTATGGGTTTCGTTCGATAAAGGAGGACACCATGAAGACAACGTTCAAAAAGTCCGTACTCGCATTTCTGACATGCGTCCTGGCGCTCGCCTTTGCCCTGACGGGCTGCAGCGGCGGCGGCAAGGACCCCAAGGCCAACTTCGTCGGCAGCTGGGAACTCTCGGGTGGAACCCTGGAGGGCGAAGAGCTCACCGATGAGTACATGGATATGCTCAAGGAGTGGGGCCTCAACTGTATCCTGATCCTCGACGAAGACGGCACGGGCGTCCTCGACATGTTCCTTGAGGTCGCCGACCTGAAATGGGAGGCCAAGGACGCCACCACTGCAACCATCACCGCCGACGGCGATTCGCAGGACATGAAACTCAAGGACGGCAAGCTCGTCCTCGAGGTGGAAGGCGACAAGCTTATCTTTACGAAGTCCGACAAGGATCTGTCCGGTACGATAAAAAAGGATCGCGAGGCGGCCGAGAAGGAAGAGGAGATCGATGAGGCCGTCGAAGACGACGACGTCCAGAGCGTCGAAATCTCCCCCGCCGTCACCGTCGCCGATGACGATCTGTGCACCATCACCATCACCGAGAAGTTCAAGGACGAATGGGGCGACATCGGCTTTGTCGTCAACATCACCAACAAGAGCGACAAGGACCTGACCTTCTACGCTCCCTCCGGCAAGACCAACGTCAACGGCACCATGAAGGAACCCTGGTTCTCGGCTAACCTGATGCCCGGCACCAACGCCACCGAGGAATTCACGTTCTCGAGCGGCGAGCTTGACAGCCTTGACGACCTGGTCAACACGACCATCGGCATCGACGCCTACCTGACCGATTCCTACGAGGACGTCGCCTCCTACACCGCAACCATCGCGTAGCGGCACGTAACATCAGCCGCGGATTGGCGGACGCATCCGCGCACTTGCCAGGCGGGGCCGCAGGAGTTGATCCTGCGGCCCCGTCGTTTTTATGCCGACAGCACAGCCGCACAAGCAGGCCGACCGTCGTTTTCTGATCCAAAACGGCGGGCGGCCTATCTTTACGGCGCCGGAACACGGCGAGCGCGTCGATTACGGGCGCTCCATGTTGGGGACGATGCTGCCCTCCGTTACCGCGCGCACGGCAAGACGCATGATGTTGTCGTAGCCGGTCTTGCTTAGGATCTCCGAGATGCGACGCTTGATGGTACCCTCACTCATAAACAGCTCGGCCGCGATCTCGCGGCGGCTTTTGCCCTCGCAGGCAAGGCGCAAAATCGACAGCTCGACATCGTCGAGTGCCGCCGTGCCCGAAAAAATGCTTTCGGGCGGCTTGGGAAACGTGCAGTAGCCCGCCAGCGTGGAGCGCATCACGGCGAACAGCTCGTCGATACCGACGTTCTTGTACACAAAGCTATCGACGCCCGCCTCGCGAGCCTGATCGACAAAGGTGATCTCGGGCATGCCTGTCATGATGATGACGCGGCACTCGGGCAGCTGCTCCTTGATGCGCGCCGCCGCCACGATGCCGTTTGAATCGTGTTCGGTGCACACGTCCATCAATATCATGTCCGGGCGCTCCTTGAGCGCGACACCCAAGGCCTCGGAGGCATCGGCGATCGCGGCGACGACGGTCATATCGGGCTGGTCGCCAACGGAGCGCGCCAGGCTTTCACGCAGAATGGCCTGATCTTCGACAATTAACACGCGGATCATGAACTTCTCCTTTGGACCGTGGCGTTGGGGCTCAGCGGGATGGACACCGCAAGCGTAAAGGGCTGGGCGGCGTGGACTTCCAGGCCGCCGCCCAAATCTTGCGCGACATGCCTCATACCTGGGATACCCGTTCCCTCGCGATACGATACGGGGGCCGGGGACCCGTCGTTAGAAATCGTCATGCGCGCGACGGCGCTAGCATTCGTCCCCTCCTGCCACAGGCGCACGTGGACCTGATGCGCCTGCGCATGCCTGGTAGCATTGGTCGAGGCCTCGCGGATAATCTGCAAAAATGCGGCGGCGACACGCGCGTCCTCAGGCAGCGCACCCTCAACATCGATCTGCACACTCACCAAGCCAAAGGCGTGGACGATATCGCTCAGCTGCTCTGCAGGCTCGCTGGCACCGCCACTGCGCAAATCGGCGGCGATTGAGCGCAGCAACGGGTCAATCTGCTCGAGCGACTCATCATCCAGACGTCCCTCCTCCAAATAGCGATGAAGAATGGACAGGCGCTGGCCGATCACATCGTGAACGCGGGCACGCATACGTAGGTAGGCCGCATTGTCGGCAACCTTTTTGGCTTCTTCGATCTGGGCCTGGAGCTCTTGGCCAGCACGCTCAAGCAGGTGGTTGGCTTGCGCCAGACGGTCGTAGGCGTGTGCGTATTCCGTCACGTCCAGGCCGACGACGCGCTCGAACGGACGGCTCGAGACCGTAACGGAGTCACGCACGAACAGACGAATCTCGGAAGGAGAGATCTCGACCACGGCGCGATCCCTACCAAAGCGATCAAGGTCGATATGGGCGCGATTAGCGCTGCTTTCGGGCATTTGCATGCTCAGTTTGCGCAGGTCGTTCCATGTGCTGCTCATGTCGCCCAGGTCGGTGGGCATATGGAGCTCTACGAGGTTTTTACGCATGCAGCGGTTCATGAGCAGCGGACGGCCCCTCGGGTCTAGATACAGGATGCCCACGGGAATCACGTTGATGGTCTCGATCGTCGAGAACATGGTGATATCCTCTTGGCGGTTACGGACGTCCATCAAGAGCGCCGCGATGGAACGGAACAGGAAGAACGCTCCCTCTGCGATAAGGACAACGGTCCACGCCGAGCCCATGGCAAAAACCACCGGTGGTGTAACGGCGGCAACAAGCAACAGCTCGACCAGCATGACGGGACGACGATAGTGCACCATAAGTACCACGCCATAGGCAAAGATTGCGGCATTGAGCCACAACGCTCCGCCCATTGCCCTGGCGCAAACGTCAAGCGGCGCCACCAGATACGAGCCAGACGACGTGAACAAGATGAGCGCCGAAATCATCAGGTGAAGCACAAGACTCGCCTCGTAGGCGCAAATCACCTTACGGTTATAGGACGAGCGGCGCGATGCGATGAGCGGGACGTGGATCGTCTGCAGACACGCAGCCAGGGCAAAGACAACATCGAGCGCAACGATTTGGGGAAGGATGAGCGAAATCTGCATCGTCACTCACCCACCCTCGGCATCAAGACGATCATGCGCAGCTGACCGGACTCGCCCTCAAGGCGGTATGCCACGTTGCGCCCTTGCAAAGCGCTTTCGAGCTCTTGCGCAGCGGGCGTCTGCGAAAGATCTTCATCATCGTTGGAAAAAAGTGTGGCGCGCAGCTCGACGCTGCATCGGTCATGGTCGCCCAAGTGATACATAAGTGCCGGATGATCGGTGGTGTAGGCAAAAAACGCAAAGTCATACACGCAGTCGTACAGCGCGCTTACCGTACTGGCGTGCATCGGGCGCCGTATGGCAATAATCGAGGCGCAATCGACATCGATCGTGCGCAGGTCGCTTGCGAGCTCGTTGGCAATGAGCTGAATGCGGTCGCGGTCAAAACCGCTCTCCCCGTGCTGTGCCAACGTGAGCGACCCCTTCCGTTTGCAATAGGCAACGAGCATCTTGGCGCGCTGCAGCATGCGGTAACGCTCGCGCGAAGATTCCTCGTCAGTCAACGGCGGCAGCGAGCTCAACAAGTCGTACATCTCTTCGAGCGCGCGGGCAAGCGCCTGGTCCACGTCTTGGACTAGCAAGGTCTCGGCCTCTTGATCTGCCAAATGTGTCTTAAGGTCGTAGTCGGCGGCAAGCAGCTCGTTTTGGCGTTGCAGCTCCATGCGACGATGTGCCAGTTCGCGATTGAGCTCGTTGAGCTCCGATACGTCTTGGGCAAGCAGGGCCGATCCCCCCAGCAGCGGAAAAGCACGATACATCACATCGGGATCGGACGCCACGGTAAAGGCATGGGCGCGGCCGTGCTCCTGGGTCCGCAGCTCCTCGCGCACGCCTACCGGCATTGGCTTTGACACCGGCGTGGCATAGACCTCCTGCAGGTCGCGCGTTAGAACTTTGAGGTCAAGCGGCAAGGTGTCGAAGATGCCGGCGATATCGTGGTACGACGGAATGACACCGCAATCGAGACAGATTTCCATCGCCACCACGCACAGGATGCAATAGACGAGCGAAAAGTTGAGCCTCCATGCCCAGGGCACGCGCAGAGCATATGAGATGCCAAAGAATGCGCCGCCCAGCAGCACGAGCGCCGCCGTGCCCGAGAAACGTTGGATGCGAAAGGACGAGGACCGACCAACCAGGATAAAAAAGGCCACGAAGTTAGAGGCCGTCCACACGAGGAAGGCGAAATAACCCCGGCCGTACGTGTAATCGTTGCTCCAGGTGTCGCTTGTACGGTCAAAGCGGAAGACCTGCTGGTGAAAATCGTTGGTGAGCACAAATCCGATAAGCAGGATGGCCACAATCCACAGCGCAGCACGGTAGCGGCGACCCAGGCGGCGTTGCTCCAGGCCCGCAAGGCGCAGGCCGCAGAGCTGGTAGAGCAGCGGAATGAGCGTCATGGGCACGTAGTACAGGTACCACAGCAAGGTGGCATAGAACGGCGTGTACGACTTGTACTTGAGAATGACCTCGATCATCCACAGGGCACAGATGGTGGCGATGGCAACAAGGCGGCGGCGCAACACATAGTCCAAACAACGCAGATAGACCAACACGCCCCAAATTGAAAATACAATTGCGGCGACAAGCAGCAGGAGAGGGCTCGAATGGGTGAGCCCATCCACGACCTCTTCGGACACCTCGCTATAGGCGGGCACGGCGTTAGAAAGTTTGGGGTCGAAGGCGAACAGCACCGGCAAGATTGCCAAAAGCATGAGGAACAGCGCGGTGATGGCGCCGGCGATAGCAAAGACGCGGTGACGGTACACCTGATGCGTTATGCCAACAAGGAATCGCGGCATGGCGAAGAGCCTGCCGCCCCTGGGATCCGCAACCGGAGCGGTCCGGGCGGCCGCGTGGCCGATATGTCGCTCGCGGGTACTCATAGTCCCTTTAGTGTACCGACAGGCGGGTCCAAAAAGCGGGCCGCATGTCCCAAAATCCGCAGACGGCAAGACGCCCGGCGAGCAATAACTACTCGCCGGGCGCCTTGGTTAGAAGGCTATGAAGTTGAGTGTCTCAGCTTCCTTAGGACAGGTCCTCACCATTAGAAGCAATAACCTTCTTGTACCAGTCGAAGCTCTTCTTTTTGGAACGCTTGAGGGTACCGTTGCCTGCATCGTCGCGGTCCACATAGATAAAGCCGTAGCGCTTGGACATCTCACCCGTGCCGGCAGACACCAGGTCGATCGGGCCCCAGGTGGTGTAGCCCAGCAGGTCAACGCCGTCCTCGGTCACCGCATCGCGCATCGCGGCGATATGCTGGCGCAGGTAGTCGATACGGTAGTCGTCGTTGATGGAGCCATCCTCCTCGACAACATCCTTGGCGCCCAGACCGTTCTCGACCACAAACAGCGGCTTCTGATAACGGTCGTACAGGTCGTTGAGGGTGACGCGGAAGCCCAGCGGATCGATGGCCCAGCCCCACTGGCTCTCCTGCAAGTAGGGGTTCTTGGCGCCGGCGAAGGCGTTACCCTGGGTGCGCTCAACATCGGGGTTATCGGCACCGGCAGAGCAGCGGGTGCTGTAATAGCTAAAGCTGATGAAGTCGACGGTGTTAGCGGCCAGGATCTCGCGGTCCTCGTCCGTCATGCCCACATCGATGCCTAGACGCTCGAGCTTCTTGACGGCATATGCCGGGTAGTAGCCGCGGCTCTGGACGTCGACGAAGAAGTAGTTGTCCTGGTTATCGAGCTGCGCCTGGCGCACGTCGCCCGGACGGCAGCTGTAGGGGTAGTAGCTACCCGCGGCGAGCATGCAGCCGATCTTGATCTCGGGGTCGATCTCGTGGGCGATCTTGGTTGCCCAAGCGCTGGCGACGAGCTCGTTGTGGGCGGCCAGGTACTCGACGGCCTCCTTGTTCTCGCCCTCCTCAAAGACCAGACCGGCACCCATAAACGGCAGGTGCAAGATCATATTGATCTCGTTGAAGGTGAGCCAGTACTTCACCAGCCCCTTGTAGCGGGTAAAGATCGTGGTCGCGAGGTTCTTGTAGAAGTCGATGAGCTTGCGGTTGCGCCAGCCGCCGTACTCCTTGATGAGGTGAATCGGGCAGTCGAAGTGCGTGATGGTCACGAGCGGCTCGATGCCGTGCGCCTGACACTCGCGGAATACGTCCTCGTAGAAGGCCAGGCCAGCCTCGTTGGGCTCGGTCTCGTCGCCGTTGGGGAAGATGCGGGTCCAAGCCAGGCTCATACGGAAGGTCTTAAAGCCCATCTCGGCAAAGAGAGCGATGTCCTCTTTGTAGTGGTGATAGAAATCGATGCCGGTCTGCGCGGGATAGTAATAGCCGTCCTCGAAGTCGAGCATTTTACGCTGGCCGGAGACCACCGCATAGCGCTCGGGGCCGTGCGGAGCCACGTCCACGTTGGCCAGGCCGCGGCCGTCCACGTCGTAGGCACCCTCGCACTGGTTGGCAGCCGTTGCGCCGCCCCACAGGAAGTCATTACGGAAAGCCATGTATCAATCCTTTCGCACGCTGTTGTCATAGGCTCAGTATCCCTGCAAACGGGGTACCGCTCAACGGCAACGGCACAGGCCGATACTTCTTTTCGCGTGCAGGCGCCCGGCAGCCACCCCGCCTGACACTTTTTGATACCCGCCTGCCCAATCCACCACAAAGGGGACAGGCGCCTTTGTGGCGGTTTGGAGCGGTTGTCTCGATCTGTAACAGTTAGGCCGCCAAAACCGGGCCAGGTGTTACAGATTGAGATTGTTCGGCCAGTCCCTTGCAGTTTGTCTAAATCTGTAACAGGGAGAGACGATTAAGCCCGCTAGATGTTACAGATCGAGACAGAAGATTCTAGTCACAGGCGATGTCGAGGTTTTTGCCGATGAGACCTACGTAGCCGCCTTCGCTCAGCAACTCATTTGACTGAATAGGAAAAAAAGGAAAAAATAGGAAAAAAAGGAAAGGAGACTTATGCCTGAAACCATCTTCTCCCCCTCATTTGGAAATCGCCCGTCCTATCTGGTGGGACGCAGGAGCGTGATTTCGACATTCATCTCCGGCCTTGAGCAGGAGCCGGGCAATCGAGACCGATCCATGCTCATGCTCGGCCAGCGAGGCAGCGGCAAAACGGTTCTGTTGTGGGAACTTGCCGATCGCGCCCGCAAGCTCGGCTTTGTTGTCGCCACGCCCACCGTAGCCTCCGAGGATATGCTCGAGCGCATTGTTGAGAAAATCCAGGAAGCGGGCGAGCCTTACGCCAACAAGTATCGTCTCCCCAAACTTACAGGTGGCAGTTTGAGCGTCTTCGGTTTCTCAGCCGGCCTCGAGTTTACGCGCGACGTACAGGAAACTAAGAGTTTCCAGTTCAAACTCACGCAGTTGGCACGCAAGTTAACCGAGCAGGGACACGGCATCCTCATCCTCATCGACGAGCTCCAGGCAAATTCACCCGAGATCAGACAGCTCGTCACCGCCTATCAAGAGCTGGTCGGCGAGGGACTCAACGTCGCGCTCGTCATGGCGGGCCTCCCGGGAGCAGTCTCCGCGACACTCAACGACCGCGTACTGACATTTCTCAACCGCGCACGCAAAGTCACACTCGAACCGCTTTCAGTCGGAGATGTCGATGCCTATTATCAGCGGGCTTTCGAAGAGCTCGACCTTGATATTCCAGGCGATCTTCGCCTCCGTGCCGCTCGTGCAACCCAAGGATCGCCCTATATGCTGCAGCTCATCGGCTACAACATCGACAATCGCTGCCAGGCAGGAGAATACGTAACGCCAGAGCAAGTCGACGGAGCTATCGAAGCGTCAAAGGCCGATTTCGAAAACGATGTTTGTGAAACGACGCTCGCCGCGCTATCGGACCAAGACGTCGCGTTTCTCGACGCAATGACTGATGACAAAGACGGCGTGTCGCGCATCTCCAATGTGGCCGAGCGCATGTCAGTCACACCCGACTATGCGCAAAAGTATCGCCGACGCCTCATCGACGCCGGCGTTATCGAACAGGCACGCCGCGGTTACGTGCGTTTCGCTGTTCCATATATGGCTGACTATCTGCGCAGCCAGCTCTAGACAGCCACCACAATGGGGACAGGCACCTTTGTGGTGGCTGGGGGGCGGTATGTCTCGATCTGTAACAGGTAGAGACGATTTAGCCCGCTAGATGTTACAGATCGAGACAGAAGATTCTAGTCACAGGCGATGTCGAGGTTTTTGCCGATGAGACCTACGTAGCCGCCTTCGGCTGCCTTGGGGCTGTCAGCATGGCAGAGAACCCACTTGTCGGCCTTCCAGTAGCAGTAGCTGTCGCCGGCAGCAGGCATATCGGCCGCAGCCTCGGGACGCGGACCGTTGGTGCCGGCGGGCAGCGCCACCATCACCTGGAAGCCACCGTCGTCGACCATGCACGGCGTGTAGTGGAGCGTGGTGTTGAAAACCTCGACAACCTTGCCCGCCGGCACGCGAAACGCCTTGACGCACGCGGTGTCGAGCTTACCGCCCTCGATCTCCCAGCGATGCGCCACGAGTAGGATAAAGTCACGCGCCCCCAGGTTGAACTCGCTCGCGCGGTGGTACTCCAGGCAGTTGAGACGCGTGTTGTGGCCATTGCACCAGCCGAGCTGGAAGGGGCGGCCGCCAAACATGAGAAAGCCCAGTTTATCGGCACCCTTAACGCCCTCGAGCTCCGGCGCGCTCGCTACGTACTTACTGCCCTCGGGGATGGGCGTAGCGGAGAGTGCCTCGACGAGTGGAGCGGTCAGGCCGGACGGGACGTCGTCCCACACGCGGCCATAGGACTTGAACTCGGGATCGTTGACAGAGTAGATATGCATGTTCACTCCTGTTCGTAAATGTGACTATACGAACATTCTAGAACAAACATGAGCGATTTTGAACGCTCGTCCAGACCACTCAACAAAAAGGCGCCCCCGCATAAGCGAAGGCGCCCAATGCGCGCGTTTTGGGCGATAAAACCCTTACGCCTGCTGATAGTGCAGGTGCTTCTCGTCGATATCGGCCAGGTCGCGGTCGAGGTAGCGGCGCGCGAGCCAGTTTGCCATGGGAAGGTTCTGGTCCAGGTAGTTGCCGCACTCCTCGGGAGCGGCTCCGGGGACATCGCCCTCAAAGTCGGCGACAAACTCAAACAACTCACGCACGAGCGGCAGAATCTCCTCGCTCGTCACCTCACCAAACACGACCAGGTAAAAGCCCGTGCGGCAGCCCATGGGGCCAAAGTAGACAATGCGACTCGACCACTCGACATGGTTGCGAAGGAATGTCGCGCCTAGGTGCTCGATGGTGTGGCACTCTGCCGTGTTCATGACCGGCTCCTTGTTGGGCGTGGTCAGGCGCAGGTCAAAGGTGGTAACGACAGCGGCGGTCGCCGGATCGCGGTCGATGCGGCTCACGTACACGCCGGGCTCAAGCAGCAAATGGTCAACGGAAAAGCTCGCGATGCGCTCCATGGCAGATCCTCTCGATAGTCAATTTGGGACGGGGCTCTTTTAGCTGGTTCGAGTGGTCGCACCAATCATACCAGTCAAAAAAGCCCCGTCCCAAATGAGCTGCCCGGGACGGGGATCAATGAGTTTTTAATCCCGTCCCAAAAAATCATGCTAGGCAGTGTATGCAATTGTTGATTTGACAGCGTGGCGCCAGCCGGCGATCTTTTTGGCGCGTTCGTCAGCGGGCATCGACGGCTCCACGATGCCGCGGGCGCCGTAGACATCGACGACATCGCGCGTGTACATGCCCAGCGCGATGCCGCAGGCCCAGGCCGCACCCAGGCCGCTCATCTCGTCGTTGCTCGCTATGCGGATGGGCGAGCCAACCAAGTCGCTCTCAAACTGCATCAGGTACGCGTCGCGCGTGGGACCGCCGTCAACACGAAGCTCGGCCAACGTTGCACCCGAATCCTCAACCATCGCATCGATCACGTCAAAGATCTGATAAGCGATCGACTCGTCGGCGGCCTTCACGAACTCCGCGCGACCCGTGGTGCGCGTCATGCCAAAGACGCAGCCCTCGGCGTCACTCGCCCAGTGCGGCGCGCCCAAACCGGTAAACGCCGGCACAAAGTAGACGCGGCTCGCCGGATTGGCGGCGTAGCACAGATCGGTAACTTCCTCGGGGTTATTGATGAGTTCCAGATCGTCGCGCAGCCACGTCTTGACGGCGCCGGCGTAGCTCACGTTGCCCTCGAGCACGTACTCGGTCACGCCGTCCATACGCCATGCGAGCGAGCTCGAAAGCCCGTGCGAGCTGGCAACGAACTCGTCGCCGACGTTCATCATGACCGAGCTGCCGGTGCCATAGGTCGCTTTGGCCATGCCGCGGCTATGGCAGCCCTGCGCGAACAAGGCGGCATGGCTGTCGCCGAGCACGCCGTGAATGGGCACGGGTGCCGGCAAAAAGCCGCCCAGGTCCGTCATGCCGAACAGGCCATCGGAATCGGTCACCTGCGGCAGGCAGGCCACATCGACGCCAAAGGCCTCGCACACCGGCTCGCTCCAGCAGCCACGGCGCAGGTCAAAGAGCTGCGTGCGGCTGGCGTTGGACCAGTCGCAGCGAAACTCCGCGCCGCCCGTGAGCGTCCAGACCACCCAGGCATCGATGGTGCCCAGGCACAGCTCACCTGCCGCCGCAGCCTCGGCAGCAGCGGGAACGTTCGCGAGGATCCAAGCCATCTTGCCCGCCGGGTAGTAGGGCGAGAGCACCAGACCCGTCGTGTCGCGCACCAGCTCGGCCACACCCTCGCGCGCATCCAGCTTGTCGCACAGCTCGCGGGCGCGGGCGCACTGCCACACTACGGCGTCGCACAGCGGCTCGCCCGTCGCGCGGTTCCAGGCAACGGTGGTCTCGCGCTGGTTGGAGATGCCGATGCCGGCGATGTCGGCAGGGTCGACCCCGGTCTCCTCCACCACGGCACGCGCCACGGCCAGCACATTGGCGGCAATCTCGGCCGGATCATGGCTCACCCAGCCGGCCTCGTTGACAATCTGGCGATGCGAGCGATCGGCACGATGAATCAAATGGCCGCCCTCGTCCACCAGCAGTGCCTTGGTGCCCTGCGTGGATTGATCGATTCCGATGATGTATTTGCTCATGTACTCTCCCATTCCTTCCGCCAAATCAAAGACGACTGGCGGACAAGGAGCGAGCGGCCGTCAAGTGCCGCAGATTGCCGTGAAAGAGGAGCGCCGCGTACCTTGCGTACGCAAGCGACGGTTTGAACGGCAAGGTGCGGTGCTTGGCGGCCGCGCAGCGTCTGTATCTACTAGTTGCCGAGGAACTCGGCGACGGTCTGCGCGATTCCGGCACCCGTCAGACCGTAGTGTGCAAAGACCTCGGGGCTCGTGCCGGTGATGACCGGTGCGTCGGGCAGGGAGAGGCACTTGACCGGACGCGGGCAATGCTCGCCCACCACCTGCGCGACCATAGAACCCAGGCCGCCGAAGGGGCTGTGCTCCTCGACCGTCACGACGGCGCGCGTGGCACCGGCGGCCTCGATCACGGCCTCGGCGTCAAGCGGCTTGACGCAATACATGTCGAGCACCGTTGCCGAGATGCCCTGCTCGGCCAGCAGGTCGGCAGCGTCCACAGCATGGCGGACCATCTCGCCGGTGGCGATGAGCGTCACATCGGTGCCGCGACGCACCCAGGTGGCGCGATCCATCTGGAACGGGCACTCGTCCTCGGTGTACACGTCCTCGACCGGGTTGCGGCCCACGCGAATGTAGGCCGGCTTGTTGTCGGCGACCAGGGCCCGCACGAGCTCGGCGGTCTGGAAGCGGTCGCTCGGCAGATACACGCGCATGTTGGGAATCGCACTCATAGCGGCGATATCCTGCGCGGAGTGGTGGCTCATACCCAGGGCGCCGTAGGACACGCCGCCCGAGATGCCGATGAGCTTGACGTTGGTGTTGGAGTACGAGACATCGACCTTGCACTGCTCATACGAGCGCGTGGTCACAAAGGACGCCGGCGAGGCGGCCCAGGCCTTCTTTCCGCACGAAGCCATGCCAGCGGCGATGCTCACCAGGTCCTGCTCGGCAATGCCGACCTCGACGGACTGTTGGGGATACTGATCAAAGAACGGCGTGAGCGATGCGGAGCCGCGGGAGTCGGAGCATAGGACGACGATGTCCTTATCGGTCTTCGCGGCCTCGAGCAGCGTGTCGCAGATAACCTTGCGATTGGCGATCTTGTTAGCCATTGACGGCCTCCTTATGGGCAGCGAAATCGGCGATGATCTGGGCATATTCCTCATCATTGGGCAGGTGATGGTGCCAGGCGGCCTTGTCCTCCATGACGGGCGAGCCATAGCCCTTCACCGTGTTGAGGATGATGACCGTGGGCTTGCCGCAGGTCTCGGCCGCAAGCGTCAGCGCGGCGTCGATGGCCCGGACGTCGTTGCCCGGAATGGAGAGCACGTTCCAACCGAAGGCGGCCCAGCGCTCCTCCTGCGAGTCCTGCTTCATAACATCCTCGGTGCTGCCGCTGATCTGCAGGCGGTTGCGGTCCACGAGTGCGCACAGGTTATCGAGCTGGTAGTTGCCGCCGCTCATGGCGCCCTCCCAGACCGAGCCCTCGGCAAGTTCGCCGTCGCCCATGATGGTGTAGACGCGGTAGTCGCGGCCGTCCATCTTGCCGGCGAGCGCCATGCCCACGGCCACCGGCAGGCCGTGACCCAGCGAGCCCGAGTTCATCTCGATGCCCTTGAGCTTATTGTTGGGGTGGCCGATGTAGGGGCTGCCGAACTTGGAGAAGCGGGCCTTGACGTCATCGAGGTCAAGATAGCCCTCGTGGCAGAGCACCGCGTAGTAGGCTTCCATGGCGTGGCCCTTGGAGAGCACGAAGCGGTCGCGGTTGGGATCGTCGACGGTCTCGGGCGAGATGTTGAGGTGGTTGGCATAGAGGGTCATGAGGGCGTCGATCACCGACATGTCACCGCCGATGTGGCCGCCAGCGCCAGCCATGATGATATCGACGCAATCGCGGCGAAGGTCCCAACGCAGGGACTCAAGCTCTTCGATAGTTGCCATTTCTACTCTCCTCGCAGGTAGGCTTTAACGTCTTCTTCGATGGGGTCGTACAGGTCGGGGGCAATACCGAGGTACTTGCACGCCTCGTAGAGCACCGGCACCACGTTGGCGTGAATAGCGACGCAGTGGTGGATGTAGGGACCCTCGACGATCTTGGCCTCGAGGCGCTTAAGGTTGTCGACCTCGACCCATAGGTAGGTGCCCATGCCAGCCGGGCCGTCGATGCCGCGGGCGTTACCCAGCAGCAGCGAGTACTCGCCGTTGTCGCCGTCAAAGCGGGCAAGGGTGAGGTCGCCGTGCTTGGCCTCGGCCGTCAGCGCGCCGGGGTGATCGAAAGCCAGCGGATAGGTGAGCTTGGGCTTGACGGCCGCGCAGCTGCAGGGCCAGGGGCCGCAGTGCTGCAGCAGCTCGCCGTTCTCGTTATCGGGATGGCGCACGGTCCAGTCGGCGAACATGCCGCGGTGACGGCCCAGGTCGGCGGCCTCGACCATCAGCGCGGTGATGGCGCCGTGGATATCGGTCTCGCATACGATAGGAATGCCCATCTCGTTGAGGATGGCGTTGGCGGCGCAGGGCATAATGCCCAGCTCGTCCTGCAGAGCGTTCCAGCACTGAATGGCGCCGGCGTTGCAACCGTACTTATCGACCAGGCGCTTCATGGCGATGGCAAGACCGGCGACCGCGGGAACCTTATCCTCGGGGATGCAGATCTCAAAGCTGTCGTTGATGTGGGCAAGCATGGTAGCCATGGCCTGCTCGTCGGCCTGGGCGTCGCGCACGGCCTGGACAAGCTCGGTCATGGGAATGGGCGAAAGCTGGATGTTGAACTTCTCGAGCAGCTCGCCCTCGTTGCACATGGTCGACCAGAAGTCGAACGGACGGGTGGCCATCTGCAGGATGCGGGTGTGCTTGAAGGTCTTGACCACGTTGCACACGGCCAAGAAGTCCCAAACGCCGCGCTCGAACTCGGGATCGGTCAGGCGGCAGTTGGTCATGTAGGTGAAGGGAACCTGGAAGCGGCGCAATACTTTGCCGGTGGCGAACAGGCCGCACTGGCTATCGCGCAGGCGGGTGCCGTCGGGCTCGGGGCGCTCGTCGCGCGGGCCCCACAGCAGCACGGGTAGGCCGAGCTCGCGGGCAAGGCGAGCGCAAACGTACTCGGTGCCAAAGTTGGCGTGGCACAGCATAATGCCATCGACGCCCTCGGCGCGGAACTTCTTGACGATAGGCTCAATGTGGCTGTCGTCGAACAGCAGGCCCTCGTCATTGATGTCGTCGATATCCACGATGTCGACGCCGATCTCGCGCAGGCGATCAGCCGTCAGGCCGCGATACTTGATTGCGTCCGGCGCGCTAAAGATACTGCGGCGCGTGGGCACAAAACCGAGCTTGATCTTGTCCATGTACGTCCTCCCCTAATCACATGTTCAGTAAACAGACGCATGTTTCGTTTTGTTCTGTTTACTAAATTTTTACTCCAGTGTTTAGAAGTTTAACGCGAAATACCCGTGGGCGGTAGAGAAATCAGCCTAAACGGTATGTAAACAAACTGAACATACAGGGGCAACAAAAAGAGGGCCCCGAAGGACCCCTTTTGGATGACGTTATTTTTCTGCCTTAGCGAGCTTTGCCGCCCTGCGGCCCGGCGTTGCCTTTGCCTAGATCTCACGCACGCTCTGACGCTCGACAAAATAGGTCGATACGGCTGTCTTGCAGGTATAGCTCTTGGGATTGCGGATGTTGCCCACCAGGCGGCGCACCGCGATCTCGCCCACCTCGTGCTTGGGAACGTGCACCGTGGTGAGCGGCGGGTTGGAGAAGGCGCCCAAAGACAGATCGTCAAAGCCGATGATCGAGACATCCTCGGGCACGCGTATGCCGTGCTCGTTGAGCGCGCGCATGGCACCCACGGCGAGCACGTCGTTTTCGGCAAAGAAAGCCGTCGGCAGGTCGTCGCGCGAGACGCTGTCGAGCCATGCGCCCATGTCGCGATAGGCGCCCTCGAGCGTGGTGCCCAGCGTAACGCGCCATGTCGGGTTGGCCTCAAGGTCTGCGTCCTCAAGCGCTTGGCGATAGCCGCGCTCGCGATCCTTAAAGTTGCGGATGCGAAGGTCGCCTGCCAGATAGCCGATCTGCCTGTGACCTTTCTCGATGAGGTGATCCACGGCGCGCAGCACCGAGTCGGTGTTGGCAATAACCACGGCATCGAAGTACTGACGATCGCTCCAGCCATCGAGCACGATCAGGTGGGCGGCAGCGTTGGCAAACAGGGCGTAGTCTTCCTCACCCAGCTCGGTACCCATCAGCACGATAGCGGCGGACGGATCGGCGATCAGGCCCTCGACCTGCGGACGCACGGCGTCCAAGTCGCTAAAGTCGAGCGAGACAAAGCTCGTGCTCATGCCGTGACGACGCGCCTGGCGCTCCACGCCCTCGATGACCGCGGGATGGAAGGTGCTCTCGTCCAGAATGGCGCCCGTCTTGCGCGCGAGCACAAACTGAATGCTCTCGAGCTGCGTCGACTGCTGATAGCCAAGCGATTGCGCGCACTCCAGGATGACCTTGGCGGTCTCTTCACTCACGCTGCGCTTGCGGTTGAGCGCGTTGGACACGGTCGCAGGCGAAAAACCGGTGATGCGGCTGATCTCGCGAACACTTGCTTTGGCCATTGTTCCCCCTAGCAACGGCCGTGGCGGAGCATCGCAACTTGATGACTCGACAACTAAACGACCGCAAATTCAATCTAAACAGAATAGTAAATGTTTATGAGCTAGTTTAGCCTGTTGTCAAGCGAAGTGGCACGACTATTCCCCCAACGGGCACATTTACTCGGTAGCTAAAAAAGCCCCGTCCCAAATTGACTACATGGGGCGGGGCACGGAAATCATTTAGCCAAGAACACGGGCCATGCGCGTCTTGAACTCGGACAGGAAGCGCGGGGCATCCACGGTCAGCGCCACAAGCGCGCTCTTGTCCGGATCGGACAGGCGATGCTCGTCGCAAATGGTGCGGCCGCGATACTCGCCCAGCAGATCAACACGCAGATTGCAGCCGAGCGCACCCACGAGCGTGGGGTCGATCGCCACGGCAACGGCCAGCGGATCGTGCAGCGCACAACCACCCAGGTAGGGTGCGTTCATCTCGTACGAGCCAATGTAGTGCTCGACCATGCTCGCAAACGCACAGCCCGCCATGGTGCCCGAGCCCGTCCATCCGGCAATGTCGCGACGCGTGAGTACCACGCGATGCGTCACGTCCAGACCCACCATAGTGAGCTTGCGGCCCGAGCGCAGCACGGCATCAGCCGCTTCGGGATCGCTTGCCATGTTGGCCTCGGCACCCGCGCTCACATTGCCGGGCACGGTCAGGGCGCCGCCCATCACCACCACGCGGCCGATAGACATCACCGCCGCCGCATCGCGCTCCAGGGCAAGCGCCAGGTTGGAGAGCGGGCCGGTCGCTACGTAGACCAGATCGGGACCATAAGTGCGCGCGGCATCGATTAGATAATCGACTGCAGCGTTGCCATCGGCCGACGTCGCCCCCACCGGCTCGTAGGGCGACGCGGGCACGCTCGCGCCTCCGATGCCGTTCTTGCCGTGAATGAGCGCGGTGGACGCCGGCGGCGTATAGGGCTCAGTCGCCTGCAGAGGACGGTCAGCACCCAGGTACACCGGCACCTCGGGACGGCCCAACAAGTCGAGCACCGCCAGGCAGTTGCGCGCCGACTGGTCGACGCGCACGTTGCCAAAACACGTGGTAATGCCCACGAGCTCAACCTCGGGGCTCGCGATGGCATAGGCAAGCGCCATCGCATCGTCCACACCCATATCCAGATCAAGGATCAGCTTCTTGATTGCCATTGTTCTACTCCGCTTCTCCGTCTTGTACTAAATCGTCTAAACCAAACACGCGCTCAACTTCGGCACGCGTGGGAATCGACTGCTGCGCGCCCAAGCGCGACACCGTCACTGCCGAGGCGCGAGCACCCGCGGCCATGCACTCAAAGAGTGGCAGCCCCTCCAAACGAGCCGCAGCAAGCGCACCGATAAATGTATCGCCCGCGGCCGTCGTATCGACCACCGCGCTCGAAAGCGCCGGCATGCGCAGCAGCTCGCCGTCGTCGCCGAGCGTAACCGAGCCGGCGCCGCCCAGCGTGATGACCGCAGCTCCGGCACCCTTGGCGAGCAAGGCATTGAGCGCCGCGACGCAGCTCGCATCGTCTGCAGGCAAGATGCCCGTCAGTACCTGGCACTCAGTCTCGTTGGGACAGACCAGGTCGACTGCAGGCCAGACCTCCGCAGGCAACTCGCAGGCTGGCGCTGGATTAAAGACCGTATAAAACCCCAGCTCGCGAGCGCAAACAAGCGCCTCGGCCGTCGCTGCAAGGTCACATTCGCCCTGGGCGATAAAGACGCTTCCGGCAGCCGGGGCAATCTCGCTGGCGTTACTATCGAGCTCATCGGCCACCAGACGCCTCAGCGCGCGGGCAACGTCCTCGCCCGCAAGTGCATGGTTGGCGCCCGGCGACAGCACGATTCGGTTATCTCCCTCACAGCGAATGATGGTCGCCGTCCCCGTCTCCACATCGTCGCGACGCGCCACAAAGTCACAGTCCACGCCAACATCTTGGAGCCCCGCCACGAGCGACGAGCCAAACGCGTCGCGGCCGACCGCGCCGATCATGCGCGTGCACGCGCCCATGCGCGCAGCTGCCACGGCCTGGTTGGCGCCTTTGCCGCCGGCGTTGGTGATAAACCCGCTGCCGCCGACGGTCTCGCCCGCACGCGGCATGCGCTCGCACGCCACCGAAAGGTCCATGTTCATGCTGCCGAACACCGCAACGATGCCGCAATCTGCCATGGAAACCTCCTCGTCCGCGGGCTCCGCACCCGCTGTCGGCCGTCAATCGTGCGCTCTCGCACTTCTATAACTTTAGTTCACTTTGATGTGGACGCGCGCTTGAGCTTACGCCAGCAGCAAGCATTCACAGGAGTAGGCGGCTACAATGAAAGCGTGCTGATTATTCTCGTCATTGGATGATGTTTTATGGAACAATTCCCGCGATCGAGCTCGCGCAGCTCACGCCATGCGAGCGATCAACAAGCGCCGCACGAACGTTCGCGCACTAACCGCCAAACCGCCGAGCCGCGCCGCGCTGCAGGCTCCCATCGCTCGCCCGCCAACAAGGGCGCCCGCACCGACAGCGCCGCAAAAGAACAGGCGCCCACGCGTCCCAAATCTCGCTACATCCCCGCCCTCGACGGCCTTCGCACGCTCGCCGTTGTCGCGGTGGTGCTCTATCACCTCAACCTCACGTGGGCACAGGGCGGCCTGCTCGGTGTCACAATCTTCTTTGTGCTCTCGGGATACTTGATCACGCGCCTGCTCCTCAACGAAATCGCAAAGACCGGCCGTATCGATCTCAAGAGCTTCTGGATCCGCCGCATCCGTCGCCTGTTCCCCGCCGTGGTAACCGTCGTGGTGGTGACCTGCGCACTGTGCACTGTCTTTAACCATGTGATGCTCACCAAGATGCGCCCCGACATCCTGCCGTCGCTGCTGTTCTTTAATAACTGGTGGCAGATCATGCAGGACGTTTCGTACTTTAACGCCCTGGGCGACCCCTCGCCGCTCACGCACTTTTGGTCGCTTGCCATCGAGGAACAGTTCTATCTTATTTGGCCGCCGCTGCTGCTCGCCATGGTGTCGGTGCACATGAGCAAGCCCAACACGCGCCGCGTGGTCCTGGGCCTCGCCGCCGTCTCCGCCCTCGCCATGATGGTGCTCTACAACCCCGCCACCGACCCCAGCCGCGTGTACTACGGCACCGACACCCGCGTGTTCTCGTTGCTGCTGGGCGCCTGGATGGCCTTTATCCCCGACCGCGACCTGGCGCCTGCGCGCCTTGTCCGCCATCTGGGGCTCGACCGACTGGCCGGCGCCGGCAAGCACGACAAGTCAAAGAGCGACACCGCCGAGGCCGCCACGACAAAGCCAAGTGAGCTCGCACGCTTTTGGTCCTCCCCCGCATCCATCGATTTGATGGGCGTCGTTGGCCTGGTCGGACTCGCCGCCATAGTCGCGCTCACCAACGGCTATACCGCGTTTCAGTATCGCGGAGGCACGCTGCTGTGCTCCATCCTCACACTGATGGTTATCGCGGCATGCGTGCAGCCCCAGGGCATGGTCGCACGGGCCTTGGCCGCCGAGCCGCTCGTATGGATCGGCAAGCGCTCCTACAGCATCTACCTGTGGCATTATCCGCTGCTGCTCCTCATGAACCCGGTCGCCAACATTAACGACACGCCCTGGTGGCACTACATTTTGCAGGTACTGCTGGTAGTTGCCGCCGCCGAGTGCTCCTATCGCTTTATCGAAACGCCGTTTAGGAAGGGCGCTTTTGGGCGCACCGTTGCCGAGCTCCGCGACGGCACCACCACGCCCGCCGGCTGGGTGCGCGCACATGTCCCCACCTGCGCCGTTTGCTCCGTCGTGATTGTTGTGGCGCTGGGCGGCCTGGTCTTTGTGCCCGACACATCCGCGCTAAGCGGCGAGGGCGCCGAAATCCTAAACAAGGAGGCCAAAAATGCAAAGCCTCAAGATCAACAGGCGGCCGATGACACCGACAAAGATGACGACGGCTTCCCCGACGGAGCCTACGACCTGCTAATGATTGGCGACTCCGTGTCCCTGCGCGCCGTCGATGCCTTTGACGGCGTGTTCCCGCACAGCCACATCGATGCCGAAAAGGGCCGCCAGTTTGATGCGGGCCGCGCGACATTTGAGGGCTATATCCAGCAAAATCTTGCAGGCAGGATTGTGGTCTTTGCGCTAGGCACCAACGGCCTGGTAACCGATGATCAGATTGATGCGATCATGGCCGACGCCGGCAGCAAACGTATCGTGGTATTTGTGAACACGCGCAGCCCGCAGCCGTGGGTCGGGTCCACGAACCAGGCCATCGCCAACGCCGCTACGCGCTACAAGAATGTACGCGTTATCGACTGGTACGGGCACAGCGCCAACCGCAACGACCTGTTCGATGGCGACGGCACGCACCTGTCGACTACCGGCGTGACCGAGTACCTTAAGCTCATCCACGATGCCGTCAAGAAGGACCTACCCGTGCACCCCGAGGACCACGTTAACGATCCGCAGCCGGCGGCTGTCAAATCCGCTGCCGAGGCACTCGTCAACGCCCTCGCCTACAAACCACACAAGCTAGGCACCGACAAGTAACGCACAGCCAAATCTGCTTACAATCCGGCACTTGGGACCACTTCCGCGACTTACAAAGCCGCCTCTGGGCTGTTAATTCACCCCAGAGGCGGCTTTATAGCTGCACATCGGTATATAACTAGCACCCTATAGCAGACAAAAACAGGCCGCAGCCCATGGCGGCGGCCTGTTTAGAGTCCAAGAGAGGCGCTACGCGCTGTAACCCATCGCTTGCAGAACAAACATGACGACCGTCAGCACCGTAATAACGCCGATAGTCGCCCAAGTGAGCACATTCCACACACGGCCGTTGCGGTTGGCGCCCATAATGTGTCGATCGGCGGCAATAACCACCTGGAACACCAGAACCACGGGCAGCAACACGCCGTTGATGACCTGCGAGGTCATCATAATCTGGAACAGGTCGACGCCGGGCATGAGCACCAGCACGGCAGAAATGCCAATGATTGCCGTAATGATGCCGCGATAGACCGGGGCCTCGTCCCAGCTGCGATCGGCACCGCGTTCCCAGCCAAACGCCTCGCAGATAGCGCTGGACGTAACGCCCGGCAGCACACAGGCGGCCAAGAAGCTCGCCGCGACCAGGCCCGAGGCAAACAGCACCGTGGACCACTGGCCCGCAATGGGCTCCAGCGCGCGGGCAGCGTCTGCAGCGTCGCTAATCTGAATGCCCGCGGGGAACAATACCGTACCGGTCGTGATGATAATAAAACCGGCAATGACATCGGCGGCAATCGAGCCGCTCACGGTATCGATGCGCTGCAACACGATATCGTCCTCGCCCGCATTCTTATCGACCACGTTGTTCTGTGCCAGGAAAATCATCCAGGGCGCGATGGTGGTACCGATCGTCGCGACCACAAGCGACACGTAGCTGGGGTCATTTTGAATGTTGGGTACAACCAGATCGACCGCCACCTCGCCCCAACTGGGACCAGCCATAATTGCAGCGACAATGTAGGTCACAAACACGCAGCTCACCAGCAACAGAATCTTCTCGATGCGCTGGAAGCTACCCGACATGGTAAGCATCCAAACCATCAGCGCCACCAGCGGCACCGAGATGCTCGCCGGCACGCCAAAGAGGGCAAGGCCGCTCGCGATACCCGCAAACTCCGAAATGGTCACGGCTGTGTTGGCAATCAGCAGCGCCGCCATGGCCAGCACGCTCTTGCGCACGCCAAAGCGCTCGCGAATGAGCGAGGCCAGGCCCTTGCCCGTCACGCAGCCGCAACGTGCCGCGGTCTCCTGCGTCACGATGAGCAGCACGGTCATGACGGGAAGCATCCAGAGCATCTTGTAGCCATAGCTGGCACCGGCGCTGGAATACGTGGCGATGCCGCCGGCGTCATTGCCCGAAAGCGCCGCCAGAAGGCCAGGACCCATGGCACCAAAGATGGCCGCGATGGTCAGCTTTTGCTTGGTGCCCTGCTTTTGCTTGCTATTTTGCACGCGACCACCTAGCCCATGACCGACATGGTGAGCAGCACCGCAGCGGCACAGTACGCCACGCACGAGATCATGACGGCAATGACGTTCATGGCGGTACCCGACGTATTGAGGTCGTGCTCGTCGCGCCAGAACAGCACCATCAGGTAAATCACAGCGCTCATGTTGCCAATCAGGCAGACGATGGCCGCGATGTTAAAGCAGCCGGTAAAGAGCTGCTCCTCAAGCATGGGCGCGTCGGGGAACGCCGTGGTGCGCACCAGCTGAGCGCACAGGTAGGTCACGAGCGACAGGATCAGGCCCATGCCCGTGCTCTGGAAGAAGAATCCCAGATACGGCTTGGGTTCATCGTCATGGCCGTCGTACTCCAGGAAGTAGTTCTTGACGAACGACACCATACGCGAGGCAGCCAGCAGCACGAGCGGCATGGCGCACATGGGGAACACCACCAGATGTGCGGAGCCCAGCGCCGTCCCCAGCACTGCCGCCATGATGCACGAGGCAATGCCCCACACGACAACCCAGTACTGGCGATGCACAAACCAGCTGAGCACATTCGTCGAATCGTCGGACGCGCTATCGCCCGAGCCGACGCCTGCGATCTGCAGGTCCTCCTGGTACTCCTCGGCGATAACGTCCATGGCGTCGTCGAAGGTCACAATGCCCAAGATGTGGCGGTTCTCATCGCAGACGGGGATGGCGACCAGGTCGTACTTGGTCATCTCGTCCGTTACGTCTTCCTGGTCCTCGTCGGGCGACACATAAACCAGGTCGCGGTAGGCCAGCTGGCCCAGCGTGGCGTCGCGGTCGGCCACGATCAACGTGCGCAGCGAGAGCACGCCGGTCAGCATACCGCTCGGATCCTCGGTATAGACGTAGTAGACGCTTTCGAAATCCTCGTCGAGCTTGCGGATCGCCTCGATGGCGTCACCGACCGTCGCCGTGGCAGGCAGGGAGACAAACTCCGAGGTCATAATGCGGCCGGCAGTGTTTTCCTCATAGCCCAGCAGGTTACGAATCGCCTTCTCCTCCTGAACGCCCATCAGGCGCAGGAGCTTCTCGGCCTTCTCGTAATCGAGCTCGTCAATCAGGTCGGCGGCGTCGTCCGGGTCCATCATGGCCAGCATCGACGACGCATCCGTGTCGGACAGGCCCTCGAGCATCTCGGTCATGAGCTCGTCGTCATCGAACTCCGAGATGGCCTCGGCGGCCTGGGCGGTGTCGAGCTGCGCGAACACCTGCGCGCGCAGGCGAGGATCGAGCTGCTCGATAATGTCGGCAATGTCGGCAGGATGCAGCTCGCCGAGCGTCTTATGCGACACCGACAGCTGGATGTTCTTAGTCGAGCGATCGAGCAGGTCCATGTAGGACCAGGCGATGATGTCCTCGCCGAGCGGTTTGCCCAGGTGCTTCATAAAGCCCTCGACGACATGTTCAAGAGCGGGGCTGATTGCGCGCAGCAGACCGCGGGCACCGACTTCGGCACCCAGCAGGCGCAGCTGATTTTCGCCCGACATGGAAAACTTGATGTCGTTTACGCGCACGACCTTCATGCCCTGCGTGTCGACGATTTGTTTGTTGAGCACGTCGCGCGCGAGCAGGAGTTCGGTCGGCTGCAGGTACGAAAAACGGATTTCGGTGGCCGACGTCTTAAGGTATACGCCCGTCTCGTCGATACGGTCGACCCATTTTCGCCAGCTGATCATAAACGGCGTCTTGCCGGGACCGCGGAACGCGAGCGACGTCACGTGCGGAAAAACTTCGCCGGTAGCAATGCCAAAATCGTTCACAACGCCGAGCTTTTCGCCATCGACGTCCAAGACCGGCAGCTTGAGCATCTCACTCAGATAATTCACTGGTGCTCCCCATCATTATTCCTTCGGACCGTGGCCATGCCGGCACGCCATCCGTGGACTTTTAGATATGTATACGCATGCGCGGGCGGCACACCGCTCGGCGCTCACACCCCGTGCATGCGCAAGAAGCACCTGCAAGGGGTCATCGACTGTATGGTCGAGGTTTGGATTTCACCTGCAACCTTTCTCTTGACCCTTGTTATCCGCAGTAACTATAGCATCAGCATCGCGCCGTGACGCCAAATTTATGCTCCAAACATCGCAGGCATACCAAACGCTGACGCATCCGTGACATAGTCGTTTAAGAACGTCCCCCATGACTAGTCTGCGGTGTCGTTATCTTCGGCGAGCTGGGGAAACACGGCGTTCTTGGGCATGGAAGTCTTCGTTAGCGAGGTGAGTTTTTTGCTCAGCGACGTATCCGTCTTCACCAAATCGCTCAGCGTCACGATCTTGTAGCCCTTGGCGACAAGGCCATCGATGATCTGCGGCAGCGCTTCGAGCGTCTGTTCGGAGCACTCGTCGCTATCGGTGAACAAAACAATGTTGCCCGGAGTCACCGATTCGAGCACTGTCGAAACCTGTTCGTCGGCGCCGTTGAGCAGCCAGTCGCCCGAATCGACATTCCACGAGACCACGGCAGACACCAGGTCCATCGCATCGATCCAGTTTTGCTCGTCAAACGCGGCGTAGGGAGCACGCAGCAACATCGTCTCGACGCCGGTCGCCGACTTAATCGCCTCGGTGCCCTTCGTGATCTGCTTGCGCACCGCCTCGCGATCCTTGCCCTTGAGCGAATCATCGCTGTAGCTGTTGGAGCCGATCTCGCATCCGGCATCGACAATCGCTTTGGCAGTAGCGGGCGAGGCTTCCGCAGCATCGCCCGAAAGGAAGAACGTCGCCGTGACGCCCTTTTCCTTGAGCACCTGCAAGACCTGCTTGGTCGCGCCGCTCGGACCCTCGTCAAATGTCAGGGCCACGTACTTTTCGTTGCCCTTGGGCGCTACGCTCGCGCACTCGACTACGCAGTCGGTGGCGGGCACGACCTCGCCGCGGTCCTGCGTCTTGCCCGACTGCTCGCCGACCCATACCTCGGAGCGGCCCCGAACGCCCCAGGTTTTAACGTATTCGATAGCGCCCGTGCCCTCGACCTTCAACTTGGGCTCAATGGTCGTGACCTGGACCTCGTGCTTCTCGTACGTGTCGCGGCCGTCTTTGACCGTCACTTTCTCGCCGCCCGTTAGCTCGCGGCTATTCCACTTGCCCTGCTTCACCCGTTTGCCGTCCACCTTCACCGACAGCTTTTCGCCGCCACGGCGGGTAAGCACGCTATCGTCGACAGCCAACAAGTCGCCGGCATCGTAGGTGTCGGTCAGGCCTTGATCATCGATAAGGTTCTGCAACGTGGAGCCCACGCGCACCGAAGCCTGCTCCCCATTGAGCACAATGTCCACGCTGCGATTGACATAGCCCACGACGGCAGCGATAAACAGCACGAGCGCACAGCCGACAGCGATGAGCGCATAGGGCAGGCGGGAGGGTCGGCGCGGTGAGCGCCCGTTGCCGATGCGCGCGCTGCGATCGCTAAACCCACGGCTATGGTTGAGGTACATCGCGCCGGGTTTACGGCGACGTCGACGCTGACCGCTGGGCAGCTGCCCCAGGTCGCGTCGCGCCGTCGGACGCGCACCCGAGCGCCCGTTTAAGTTAGATCCGTTTTGGCGCATGTGCCCTCCCCCATAAACACAGCGAGCCGGAGCAACATGTCTCCGGCTCGCCTCCCATCATTTGGTACGTCGCTATTTGCTAGCTTTTGACGAGCCCCCGCTCGCCTTTTGATATTCGTCCTTAAAGGCCTTGAACATACCGCGCGTCTTGCCGAGCTGCTTGCCCAGTGCGCGACTGCCCTTGTCCACGGCGACCGATCCCTTGTCATCGAGCACCTTGGCGCCCTTCTTGACCTTATCGCCCACCACGACACTGGCCTCGGCAGCCTTGGCGGCCGCGCCACCCGAATACCCGAGCGACTTGACCTCGTCCGAGACAATCATCGCGCCGTTCTCGTAGCCGCGCAGCATCGTCGGCGGCATCTGTGTGTCGCCCACCAGCACACTCGAGGCAGTGCCGGCGGTCACGTAGAACGTCTGCACGATACCCGAACGCGGCTTGAACTCAACGTCCGAGCAGTAGCCCACGACGTCGCCCGATTCCGTGCGCACGTCCATGCCAACCCAGATGATGCAATCGTCCAGGTTGATATCGAGGCGCTTGGCCGCGGCGGCATCGTAGGTGCCCTTGACATCGTCGACCGCGACAGCACCCTCATAGACGCCGATGGCATCGAGCGCCACAAATCGATCGGGGCGCTCGATCATGCCCGCGATATCGGACTGGCGAACCATAAAGCCCACCACGCGCGTACCGCCCGGGGTAAAGACCGGAAAGTGAATCTTGCCGAGCTTTTTGGGGCTGCGCGGCGTGCCGTCCTTTTTGGTGCGCTTGTCTTCGGCAGGCTTACGATAAACCTTGACGCCGACAAAATCCCCTGCGCGCATTATGCCTCGGTCGAGGGCTCCGTGGCCTCGGTGTCGGCCTCAGTGACGTTCTCGACCACGACGTCGGCAGCGGGCGTCACGTTGCCGCCCGAGATGGCGTCGTTGAGCTGCTCGCGAAGCTGGTCCATGCGCTCGCGGGCCAGGTCGACCTTGGCGCGCAGGTCATCGGTCTTGGCGTCGACCATCGGACCAAAGTCGTTGACCGCGGCACGAGCCTCCTCGGCACCGTGCTCGTAGGTGTCGCGCATGTTGTCCCAGGCATCGTTGGCGATATCGGCGGCCATGGCACGGGTCTCGGCACCCGAGCGCGGGGCCAGAGCAACGCCGATGATAGCGCCGGCGGCAGCGCCAAAGAGCGCACCGGAGACAAAGCTGAAAGTCTTTCCCATGATCATTCCTCTCCTGCGGGCACCTCAATGCCCACCGTTTGAATGCTGTCCATTATACCCGCAGCGCAACACTTGCCGTCGCGCTCATCTGCGTACGGTAAAAGCGCAGGTACATGATGGTGATAAGCGAGTGAGCCTACTCCTGCGGTATGGCAGGCATGGCCACCGTGGCGGCCGGGTCCTCGCCGGCGCCATCAACGAGCGGAAGCGCACCTTCCTGTGCGGGGCCTGCCGGAACCGTCGCCGCGCCACCGTAGACGGCAGCGGGGGCCTCGTGGCTCTCGGCGGTCGCGCCCTCGGTATCGATTGCCTCCTGCAGCTCATCGTCAAAGCTCGGGACACCCTGGGGCTCCGCGGGCTCGGACTCGACAGCTTCCTCAGCAGCTGCCTCGACGCCGGGTTCGGAATCGGCAGGAGCCTCGCCTTCGGCCCCGTCCTCGGCGTTTGCGGCGGCGATGGCCTCGTGCGGATCCTTGCCCTCGGCCTCGGCGCGCATACCCAGCACCAGGTTGCGCAGGCCCGCGACCGTGCCCTCCACGTCAGGGGCAGGCTGGTCGGCGTGCAGATAAGCCCAGTCCATCATAAAGGTCGCCGAAGACAGCGCGCCGATGGCCAGCGCGTCATCGGGGCATGAAAGCTCAACCTCAAAGACACGCTCATCGTGCTCGCTTACGCGGGTACGGCCGCACGAAATGCTGCCGGCGAGACCGGTCTCGTTCATGAGCTCCACTGTCACGTGCTCCAGCAGATGGCAAAGCTCGGTCTGGCCCATGCAGTCCTGGAATTCACGACCGGAATCGCCTAGGCACAGGTGCTTGGCAATCGCGGGCACCAGGTAGTACACGCGCGCCGTGGCCTCGATGTCCTCCGAGGTCATGAGCGGCATGCCGGGGTTCACCAGCACATGCGCGCAGATCTTGTCCTCGCTGACGGTGACCTTAAGGATGTTGAACAGGCCTGCCATAACTCTCCCCTACTCTTCCTTGCCCTACTCGTCGCCGTCGTGCGGGCCCGCAGAGCCCGCGCCCGGCGTCGCCGGCTTATCTGCCGAGGACTCGGAATCCTTCTTATCGGTTTCGGCCGGAGCGATCACGCGAATAAGCGAGATGCGCTGGCCACGCATCGACTGCACCTTGAACTTGTACCCTGCAACCTCAAACACCTCTCCGATGTCGGGCACCGAGTCGCAAAGTTCCAAAATCCAGCCGGCGATGGTCTCATAATCATCGCTTTCCTCGAGCGGCCAACCAAGCTCAATCGCATCATCGCACGAAAAACGCCCATCGACGAGCCACTCACGGCGCGAAAGACGCGTGAGGTACTTGTTGTCGGGGTCGAATTCGTCCTCGATCTCGCCCACGATCTCCTCGACGATGTCCTCGATGGTAATGATGCCAGCCGTACCGCCGTACTCGTCCACGACCACCACGATCTGGTCGTGCGAAGTCTGCATCTCGGACAGCAGCGGCAGGATGTCCTTGGTGTCGGGCACAAAGGTGGCGTCGCGCAAATAACCGGCGATGGGCTGGTCGCCCTCGCCGTCGAGCGAGGGCTGAATCAGGTCCTTGATGTGCGCGATGCCCGCCACGTTGTCGGGATCTTCGTGATAGACGGGGATGCGGCTAAAGCCGGTCTGGCGCATAGTGGACAGCACGTCGGCGACCGTCTCGTCGTCCTCGCACATGGTGGTGTCCACGCGCGGCACCATGACCTCGCGGGCAACGGTATCGCCCAGGTCGAAGATCTCGTGGATCATACGCTTTTCCTCGTCGAGCAGGTCGTCCTGCTCCGAGACCATGTACTTAATCTCTTCCTCCGAGACGTTTTGGCGATCGTCGGCGCTCTTGATGCGCAGGATGCGGGCCAGGCCATCGGAGCAAGCGCCAGTCAGCCACACGAGCGGACGGGCGATCTTTTGGAAAAACGACAACGGCCCCACGACCTGCTTGGACACGCCTTCGGCATTGGCCAGACCAATGCGCTTGGGCACAAGCTCCCCAATCACGATGGACACGAAGGCGACCGCAACGGTGATGACGACCGGCGCCAGTCCGCGCGCGATGGCAGAGAGCGGCGCGATGCCAAAGCTCATGAGCCACGTGGCGAGCGGGTCAGACAGGCTCGTCGAAGCAACGGCGGACGAGGCAAAGCCCACGAGCGTGATGGCGACCTGGATGGTGGCGAGCAGCTGGTCGGAGTCGGCAGCCAGCTTAACGGCGCGCTCGGCGCGTTTGTCGCCTTCCTCGGCCTCGTGCTCCAGCACGGCGCGCTTTGCCGTGGTGAGCGCCATCTCGGACATAGAGAAGTAGCCGTTGATGAGGGTCAAAACGAGGGTGGTGATAAGGGAGATGGTTATGTCCATCGGGAGTTTCTCGAACCTCCAAGATTCGGGACGTTAGGTAGTAAGCGTAGATAACGGATAGGGCAGTTGCGTCCGGCGGCCGCTTGGATGGGTCCGCAGGCACAGACGTGATCGCTAGATTACGAAGAGGATCACCGCCATGAACTGGAAGATACTGCCGGCGAGCACCCACAAGTGAAACACACTGTGCAGGTAGCGCACGTTTTTAGCGATGTAGAACGGCACGCCCACGGTGTAGCACACGCCGCCGACAGCGAGCAGGGCAAGTGCCACGGGGTTGAGCAGCGACACGAGCTCGGGCAGCTTAAAGACGACGAGCCAGCCCATCAGCAGGTAGACCAGGCCGCTTACCCAGTGCGGTTGACGCTCGCACATAAAGCACTCGAGGGCGATGCCGATAATGGCGATGGCCCATACGGCAAAGAACAGCATAGGGCCGCCATCGTTTGCGAGCGTGATGAGGCAAAACGGCGTATAGCTGCCAGCTATGAGCAGGTAGATGCAGCTGTGGTCGATGATGCGAAACACGCGCTTGGCGCGCGCGGGCTGAATCGCGTGGTAGAGCGTAGAGGCTAGGTATTCGAGGATAATGCTGACGCCATAGACAATCGCCGCGGCCATGTGAGCCGGGCCTCCGCCGCGAAGAGCGGCAAATACGATCAGGAGCACCAGGCCCGCGATGCCCAGCAGGCAACCGACACCATGGGTGACGGAGTTCATGATCTCCTCACCCACCGTGTAGTGTGGAACGGCCGCGGTCTTGGGTCGCGGCTTAGAACTGTCGCTCGAATCGGACATGCCGGTTACATCCTCCAACGTAAAGAGTTCTCAACACTATATCAAAGCGTCTGGGTACGTGCGAAATTTGCACCATACGTGACCCCTTGTTTACCCATTCTTTGCTTGTTGACGCATCAACGGCGAACAATCATGGTTGATTACAGCGCTGGAGGACCGTTTTGGCTCCCGCCTTCGGAAGTATGCGGCAAAATCTGGAACTGCCGACCAGACCGCAGTTTTACCAACAATTTATCAGGGGTTTTGTTGCCAAAAACGCCTTGTGGTCGGCGGTATTCGACTTTTCCCCGCACTTCCGAAAAGCCGCCCGTGAGCGCTGTGCTCGCGAGCGGCTTTTGCTCGAATTACGCCACAAAGGCGCTTATATTGCCCAATAGCTAGGCGCTATTTGACCTCGATAAGCTCGTACTTGCTCGTGCCCAGGCCGATCTTCTCGGCGTGCGCGATGCACGCGCGCCAGTCGGTGTCGGGATGCGTGATGCAGAAGGGGTCACGCGCCTGCTCGCCCTCCAGATGCTCGTGGTTATGCTCCATCTTGGCCGCGCTATCGGTGAGCTCGGTGTTGGGCAGCGGCTCGGACGCCATGACGGCATCGGCACAGGCCTGGTCGATGGCGACCGGGTCGAAGCTCGCGAACATGCCGATATCGTTGACGATAGGCGTATCGTTTTCGGGATGGCAATCACAGTTGGGGCTGATATCCATGGCAAGCGAGATGTGGAAGCTCGGGCGGCCGTCGACGACGGCCTTGGTGTACTCGGCGATCTTGCAGTTGAGCACGTCGGCCGCGGCGTCATAGACGGGCTTGATGGCGTCCTGGTTGCACACGCCGATGCAGCGTCCGCAGCCCACGCAGCGATCGTGGTCGATGGCGGCCACGTGCACCGTACGAGTAGCGCCGCTGGCAAGCTCGCGCTCGCGGGTGTCGTCGAACGAGATAGCGTTGTGCGCGCAGATCTTTTCGCAGGCACGGCAGCCAATGCAGTGCTCGGTCGCGACGTTCGGCTTGCCGGCGGCATGCTGCTCCATCTTGCCCGCACGGCTGCCGCCTCCCATGCCCAAGTTCTTCATGGCGCCGCCAAAACCGGCCTGCTCATGGCCCTTAAAGTGGGTGAGGCTGATCACGATATCGGCATCCATGAGCGCCTGGCCGATCTTGGCCTCGCGCACGTACTCGCCGCCCTCGACCGGGACGAGCGCCTCGTCGGTGCCCTTGAGGCCGTCGGCGATGATGATCTGGCAACCCGTGGCATACGGGGTAAAGCCGTTCTGATAAGCGGTGTCGATGTGCTCGAGCGCGTTTTTGCGGCTACCGACATAGAGCGTGTTGCAGTCGGTGAGGAAGGGCTTGCCGCCCAGCTCCTTCACGACATCCGCGACGGCGCGGGCGTAGTTGGGGCGCAAAAAGCTCAGGTTGCCCAGCTCGCCAAAGTGAATCTTGATAGCGACGAACTTGTTCTCAAAGTCGATCTGCTCAATACCGGCGCGGCGGATGAGGCGCTTGAGCTTGTCGAGCTGGCTCTCGCGAGCATGCGTACGCAAGTTGGTGAAGTACACCTTAGCGGATGCTGCGGGTGAAGTTGCGGTCATAGATCTATCCCCTCGGTCTATATGGCGTTACAGACATAGAGGATGGTACCCGTTAAAGCGGGGTCAAAGTCAAGTACGGCGCCTAGTCATTGGGGACGTTCTTAAATGAGTGACTACTCATTGGGGACAGACTTAAATGACTGAAACCACTCATTGGGGACGGACTTAAATGAGTGCCTCGCCACCTGGAAGCTAGGGACGTTCCTTTCCTGCCGGCAGCCAGGGACAGTCCTTGGCAACCCTGCCGGCGAGCCGGCGAATCGGCAAAGACTGTCCCCGATGACTAGTCGTTTAAGTCTGTCCCCAATGACCACTCTTGGTCGTTTAAGTCTGTCCCCAATGTTTTCGACAAATCGATCATGCTGGCGTGCTGCATTGCGGCCGCCATGGGTCTTGCTGTGGATGCTTGCTTGGTCGCGGCGTTTTGTCTTGGCGTCGCAGTCGCCTCGCTTACGGAAATTGCGCAAGGCGAACGTGCCCGCCGCGCCGGTGAGGCCGCGAGCTACGCTTACATTATGGTGACCGTCTTTGTGCCGCCGTTTGTGCCGTTTGCGCCCCTCGCCCTCTATGACATCGCGCGATACGTGCGCCGTGAGCACGCCTGGGTCGCGCTGGGCGCCGGCGCCATCTTTGTCTGCGCACTCGTCGCATATGCCCACGCCGGCGCGCTTCCCACCCGTGCGCTGCTGTTGACCGCCATCCTTTCAGTCGCCGCCACCTTGCTGTCTCTGCGCACCGCTCAGCTGGAGCGCGAGCAGGAGCGCATGCGTCGCACCCGCGACGAGCTGCAGGAGCGAGCCCTCGCGCTCGAGGCGCGCAACCGCGACCTTGCCGACCGCCAGGACTACGAGGTCGAGCTCGCAACGCTCGCCGAGCGCGCCCGCATCGCACGCGAGATCCACGATAACGTGGGGCACCAGCTCACGCGCGCCTCGCTGCAAACCGAGGCCCTACGCGTGGTCCACGCCAACGAGCCCGGCGTCGCCGCCGACTTCGCTGACGTCAAGCGCACCGTGGACGAAGCGCTTCAGCTCGTGCGCTCGAGCGTCCACGCGCTCAACGACAACGCGGCGAATCTCTCCGTACAGCTCGAGCGCATCGTGGAGGGCGCGCGCTCAGATGGCGGGCCGCAGATTGAACTTGAGGTTTTGGCCGAGCATGCGCCCGCAAATGTCGCCAACTGCTTTACGGCGGTCCTGCGCGAGGCGCTTTCCAACGCCATACGCCATGCTTGCGCCCATGCTGTCACCGTACGATGCATGGAGCATCCGTCGTTTTACCAGCTCATCGTTACCGACGATGGCGCGGGCGGGGCTCAAGCAAGCAGCCGCGGCACCGCAGAGGGCATGGGGCTCGGCTCCATGCACGAGCGCGTCGAGGCGCTTGGCGGCACCTTCACCGCCGGCCCGCACGCCGGCGCCGGCGACTGGCGTGTGTTTGCCACCGTTCCCAAACAGCAAGGAGATGAGGGCCGATGAGGCTCATCGTTGTCGACGATGACCGCTTGGTGGTCGATTCGCTCAAGATAATCCTGGGCGCCCAGCCGCAGATCGAGGTGGTGGGTACCGGCGCCGACGGCAACGACGCAGTGGCTCTTTATGCCGAACACGCACCCGATATCGCGCTGCTCGACATTCAGATGCCGGGGCGCGACGGGCTTTCGGCGGCCCGCGAGATCCTTGAGCGCGACTCTGCGGCGCGCGTGGTGTTTCTGACGACATTCTCGGATGACGAGTACATTGTGTCGGCGCTCAAACTGGGTGCCCGCGGCTACCTGATCAAAACCGATGTCGCCGCCATCCCGCCGGCGTTGGCCCAGGTCATGGACGGTAAACGCGTGCTCGAGGGTAAGGCGATCGAGGATATCAACTTTGATGAGGCGGGCGTCGAGGTGGGCACGACCCGCCGGCCCGCGGCCTTCGTCAGCCTGACCGACCGCGAGTTCGAGGTCGCCGAGCTCATTGCCCGCGGCCTCGATAACAAGGAGATTGCCGCCACCGCCTATATGGGCGAAGGCACCGTGCGAAACCACATCAGCTCAATCCTGGCCAAAATGGGCCTGCGCAACCGCACCCAAATCGCCATCGCCTACCTGCGAGGGTAGTTGCCCGAAGACCGACCGCCCCGACATAACAAAATGTCTGCTACCGGTTTAATGCCATTTCAAAACTATGCCGGTTTACGGGGCCAAACTCAGGACCCCCATCCATACCCGCGTTTTCTGTAAAATGACGGCTCGTCTACCTGCGGTTTTATTTTCACGAATATCAGCATGGTTGGGGACTCGTGACTCAGCCCCGTAAACCGGCCTAGTTTTGTCCGAGCGGCCACGTCAAGTGTCTCCGCAAGCCGCTTCAAGCCAAAAATGATCCGTTTTCCTCCGTCCCCAAGGGATCAGCCGGAACCGCTCCACGAAATCGGCCCATCTACTACGTTTAACTCGATACCCCTGACCATACCTTCGTTTTGAGCAAAACCGCAGGCGTTCTACCTGCGGTTTTGTTTTCGCGTTTTTTGACATGGTTGGGGGTAAGGGACTAAACGTAGTAGATGGGCCGGTTTCGTGGCGAGCCCTCCTCGCCTACGCACAAAAGCGCCGCCACGGAGGAGGGAGATACCTCCGTGGCGGCTGGGGGTGGGGGGTGGGGCTTTGTTCTGGCTACCCGCCCGCCGCCCCGGGGCCTTTTTGCCCCGGCGCCCCCCACCAGC
>NZ_JBQKGH010000003.1:0-223366 GCF_052118905.1 Collinsella sp. LCP21S3_A3
GGACATGTCGAAGCTGGAGGAGATGGACGAGCTGAGGGGAAAGGCGGAGGGCTAGAAGAGGACGGGGCGGGAGACGACTAAATCAATTTGCGAAAGAATCTTGACGGTACCTTCAGACGGATTGGTTTGTCTTGATCTGTAACAGTTGCGGGTCGATTTACTTGGTAACTGTTACAGATTGAGACGTTTGTGGGCCGTGTTGACCGTTTGTCTCAATCTGTAACACGTAGAGGAAGATTTGCCCTGTAGATGTTACAGATTGAGACAATTGGCCCAGACCCACCCCGTCCGCCTCGTCATCTGTGGTTTACGTGGGGGCATACGGAGTACGGGTATACTAACCGGCGGCGAATCTGCTCCATCGCTTAGAGCTGCTGCGTCTGGACGGCGCGTGATATGGCTGCCAAAGCGATCGCCAGCGTGCTGAGCAACGTCCTCTCTGTGCGCACCCGTTTTTGTATGTACTAGCGCACTACCAAGCACGCCCGCGCGGCCGCATGCCGTGCCCCTTGCGCGTGCAGATAAGGAACAACAACATATGCGTAATTCTGTATCCGACGTCACCGACGCCGAGATCCTGGACGAGACCCGCGAGGCCATGGCCCAGGCTGCCTTCGATGCGGCCGACGAGGCCAGCGCCGCCGAGACCGTCGAGTCCGCTACCGAGAACCTGCCCGCCTTTGACGAGCTGGGTCTTTCGGACGAGATACTTCGTGCCATCGAGAACCTGGGTTACACGGCGCCGACGCCCGTGCAGGCCGGTTCGATCCCCGTGGTGCTCGAGGGCCGCGACCTGCTTGCCGCCGCTCAGACCGGCACCGGCAAGACGGCCGCCTTTTTGCTGCCGACCATGAACAATCTGGAGCACATCGCTCCTCCCAAACCTGTGCGCGAGCGCGGCGGCCGTAACCGTCGTCGCGGTGCTAAAAAGCCCGAGGGAAACGGCCGCGGCCCCGTGATGCTCGTCATCACCCCTACGCGCGAGCTCGCCCAGCAAATCGACGAGGTCGCGAGCAAGGTCGCCGACGTCACCGGCCATGTTGCCGTGACCGTTGTGGGCGGCGTGAGCTACAAGCCGCAGACCGCTGCCCTCAAGTACGGCTGCGACATCCTGGTCGCAACGCCGGGCCGTCTGGTCGATCTGATCGAGCAGGGCGCTTGCCACCTGGACGAGGTCAAGGTGCTGGTGCTCGACGAAGCCGACCGCATGCTCGACATGGGCTTTTTGCCCGCCGTTCGCCGTATTGTGCGCGAGACGCCGGCCGAGCGCCAGACGCTGCTGTTCTCGGCGACCCTCGACGAGGAGGCCGTGGGCGAGATCACCGACCTAGTGAGCGACCCGGCCCGCGTGGAGATCGCGCCCGCCACATCGACCGCCGACACCGTCGACCAGTTTGTGTTTCCGGTGTCCATCGAGGCCAAGAACAACCTGCTGCCCGAGTTCCTCAAGAAGGAAGGCCCGGAGCGCACCATCGTCTTTATGCGCACCAAGCACCGTGCCGACAGCTGCTGCCGTCGTCTGGAGCGCAAGGGCATCAAGGCTGCCGCGATTCATGGCAACCGCAGCCAGGCCCAGCGCGAGCGCGCGCTTTCGGCCTTCCGCGACGGTACCGTCGACGTGCTGGTGGCAACCGACGTGCTCGCCCGCGGCATCGACATCAGCGACGTGCGCTACGTCGTGAACTTTGACGTGCCGGCCGAGCCGACCGACTACATCCACCGTATTGGCCGTACGGGGCGCGCCGGCGAGCTGGGCTGGGCCATCACGTTTGTGACCGAGCAGGACGTGGATGAGTTCTACGAGATCGAGAAGCTCATGGACAAGACTGCCGACATCTACGAGGCCGGCGACCTGCACGTGGGCCCCAATCCGCCTGCGGTTGACCCCGAGCGCGACCCTGCGGCCTTTAAGGTGAAGAAGAAGACCAAGCGCGGTAAGTCCAAGAGCAAGAAGAAGCTTGAGCAAGCGCGTCGCGACGGCAAGCGCAACGGCGACGATTACGGCGATGTGGCCGGTCGTTCCAACCGTGGTCGCGATGAGCGTCGCGGCGACAGCGAGCGCCCGAGCCGTCCCAAGCGCGGCGGCAAGACCCGCGTGCGCGAGGGCGTTCAGGCTCGCGTGGACGAGGCCGTGGAGAGCGTGGCCCGCGAGGTGGCTGCCGAGGAGCGTGCCGGTGCTGGTGCCGTCGAGCCGGCCCCGCGCGGCAACCGTGCCGAGCGCCGTGCCAAGCAGTTCCAGGGCGAGGCACATCGCCGTCGCCGCGAGGACGAGGACCGCGGCGGTCGTCGCCGTGTTGAGCGCGAGGAAGAGGGCCGTGGCTCGCGCGGCGGCAAGCGCGGCGCGGGCGACCGTCGTCGTTCCGGTCGCGATGACGAGCGCGGCGGCCGCGGCGGCGAGTCCCGTGGCGGCAAGCGCTTTGAAGAGCGCGGCGGCCGCGGCGGTGAGCGTCGCGAGGATGCTCGCGGCAATGGCGGCCGCAGTGGCGCCGGCCGTTCTGGCGAGTCGCGCGATCGTCGCGATCCGCGTGCCAGTCGAGATCGTCGCGACCCGCGTGCCAGCCGCGATCGTCGCGATGACTGGCGCAACTACGACGATACCCGCGAAGAGCGTCGCGGCGGCCACCGTGGCGGTCGCGGCGGCAACCAGGCCGGCTCCCGTGGTGGCCGTGCCGGCGGTCGCGATAACCGTGGCAGCTATGGCAACAGCCGTGGCGGCAAGCGCGGCGGCAGCTCCCGTCGCCCCGGTGACGGCGGCGGCAAGCGCAAGTAACATACGCGTCGCGCGGTAAGGCGACACGAGTTTGGGCCTCGAGCAGACTATGCTCGGGGCCCTTTTAGTGGGCTCAGTATTAGGTGGGGCCAGTCTTCTTCGCGGAAACGCGCGGAGACGGTCGCGTCAAGGGATACGGGCTATCGACCTAGTTGGAGATTCGCGTATGCGGGGGCCGACATCGACGTAGGGTATGAGGTTTTCTGCTGACGCGCGGCGGCTGCGGTGCCCGGGCGGACACGCCGGGGATTTCGCCCGCTGCCTGGCGCCCTTGCCGCCATCCGGCTTTCGCGCTCGCATTCTTTTGGATGCAGGCGTGTTTTTCGTGGCGCGCACGGGTCCCCCGGGGCGCGCCGTGCATTTTCGGGAGTTTTCAGCAAGCCGGGGTGACTGCATACGCGCCGGAATCGTCTTTTTGAGCCGGCGGGATCCTTCGGCAGGCGATTTGGGTTGGCTGACGGCGTCCGGCGCGGCGATAACGCGCGTTTCGCGTCGCGCCGTGCCCCAAAACGACGCCAATCGCGCGGCGTCCACGATTCGCGGCACCGCCTGCGGGGGCCGCGATGCTGAAAACTCCGGTTTTTGCACGGTACAAGCGGGGGTACGTTGGGACGAGAAGGGGTGCCCCCGTCTTTTTATGCATGGCATAAGCGAAATTATGCAAGACAATAGGGCGCCATGCGCCGGATACCCAGCCTGGGCGCGCCATACGCCGACGCTTAGGCCCTCGATATCTCGGACATCACCACGCTCTAAATACTAACCCAGCAACAAAATCATCCGTCTTTTCTCCGTCCCCATGGGATCGGGTGTGGTATTCTATCTGCCGGGTATAACTTAGGAATACCAAGTAATACCAACGCCGCAGAAACAAACTCCAGATGCGGGCCAATCGGGTTGCCTTCACAGCCCGTCGCCCAGCCGCGTGGCCCGCATCTATCCGCACTACCGTTGTTTCAAAAAGGAAGCGCCATGGCAGAACACATGACCCCAGTTGTCGCGAAGGTCTTGCCCGAGGAAAAGGCGGCCTTCGCGGCGGCAACCCAGCTCGTGGGCACCACGCCGTCCAACGCCATCCGCATGTTTATCGCCGCGTTCAATCGCTGCGGCACTTTCCCGTTCGACATTTCGCCCAGCGGGGCCTTTGGCACTGCACCCGATTCTCATCAACAATGACTGTCCCAAACTGCCGGTACTTGGGGACGTTCATTTTCTGCCGGCAGTTAAGGAACGTCCCTCAGTGCCGGGTTTTGAGGAGGTTGGCATGCTCAATGCGATAGCGTGGGCGCTTGCCTGTTTTGGCGTCGTCGCTGTCGATATTGCCCTGAGCGTCGTTTTGTTCTCCGCCCTTGGCGTCGCATCGGTGTTCATGGGTTTTTCGATCGATGACCTCGACATTCAATTGCTTCAGGCCGCCGCTCAGACGGCGTCGTTTTTGATGGCGCTGCTGTGGTGGCGTTATCTGTGGCCGCGCTCGTTTATGGCGCGTTCGCAAAGCGAGCATCCGCTCGGCGGGGGAGCGCGTGGGGCGTGGAAACGCATCGCCTGCGTTATCGTGATCGGTCTTGCCCTGCAGGTGGTCGTTAGCTACGTGACCGACGCCGTGCTGTCGCTGTTGCCCGATGCCGCGGCCGACTACAGCGAGCTTGTCGAGGAAACGGGCATGGGCGATACCAGTCCTCTTGCCGTCCTGACCACGGTGCTCGGCGCGCCGTTTTGCGAAGAGCTCCTGGTGCGCGGTGTCATCTTTGAGTTTTCGCTGCGTGCGTTTAATCCCCAGTGCCGTCCGCTCTGGAAGCGCCGGCGTCGTGCGAGTGCGCAAGACGGCGCCATAGTGCCCTGGGCGGCCCCAAGCACGTGGGGTGTCGCCGCGGCGATTGTGCTGCAGGCGGCAATCTTCGGTTTTATGCACATGAATTGGGTGCAGGGTTGCTACGCGGGTGCCGCCGGCCTCATCTTTGGTTGGGTGCTCGTGACGACCGGAAAGCTCCGCTACACGATCTTGCTGCACTTTGCCTTTAACGCCGGGTCGTATCTCATGGGCCTGCTCTGGTTTGTGAACACGCCGGTCGACGTGGCAATTACGGTCGCTATCGCCGGCGTCATCCTCGTTGAGGCAATGCGCTCGCTGCGCCACGCGTGTGGGATGGACGCAGCGAGCGCACTGCTGCCTTAGTTGCGGCGACCGCCTCCGTTGGCACCCTGACGCCCCTGAGCCGCACGGTTGCGCCCGGCGGTGTTCTGCGCGCGCGACATGCCGCCGTGGCCCTTGCCGCCCTTGGGCCCCCTGGCTCCAGCGCCGCCAGCGCCACCGTGGCCCTTGCCGCCCTTCTTGCCGGTGCCATGTCCGCCGCCGGCAGATGTCTCGCCCGGGCGTGGCGGCACGGGGCGGATCAGGCAATGCTTGGTGTAGCCGATCAAATCGCGACGCCCGGCTTTCTCTAGCGCCTCGCGCACGAGCTTGTAGTTCTCGGGCTTGCGATACTGGATGAGCGCGCGCTGCATGGCCTTCTCGTGCGGGTCGCGCGCCACATAGATCGGCTCCATGGTGCGCGGGTCCACGCCGGTGTAGTACATGCACGTCGACATGGTGGACGGCGTGGGGTAGAAGTCCTGCACCTGCTCGGGCATGTAGCCCATGTCTCGCACGGCCTCGGCAAGGTCCACGGCTTCCTTCATCGTCGATCCGGGATGGCTCGAGATCAGATACGGCACCACGTACTGCTTGAGTCCGTACTCGCGGTTCAAGCGTTCAAATTTACGGCAGAATGCGTCGTAGACGGCTCGGCTCGGTTTGCCCATCACGGACAGCACCGCGTCGCTTACGTGCTCGGGTGCTACGCGTAGCTGGCCCGAGACGTGGTGCTCCAGCAGCTCGCGCAAAAACTCGTCCGAGGCATCGGCCATGGTGTAGTCGAAGCGGATGCCGCTGCGGACAAAGACTTTCTTGACGCCCGGCAGCTGGCGCAGGTCGCGCAGCAGCTGGGTGTAGCCGCTCTCGTCGACCACCATGTTCTTGCACACGCTCGGCCACAGGCATCGCTTGTTCTTGCATACGCCGTGCTTGAGCTGCTTGTCGCAGGCGGGACGGCTAAAGTTGGCCGTCGGCCCGCCCACGTCGTTGATATAGCCCTTAAACTCGGGATCGCGCGTGAGCAGCTCGGCCTCGCGCATGATCGAGTCGTGGCTGCGCATCTGCAGCACGCGGCCCTGGTGGAAGGTGAGCGCGCAAAACGAGCACTCGCCAAAACAGCCGCGGTTGGAGCTAATGGAAAACTTGATCTCGGCAAAGGCCGGCACGCCGCCCGCTGCGTCGTAATCGGGATGCCAATCGCGTGCGTAGGGGAGCTCGGCAACCTCGTCCATCTCGTCGGTGGTGAGCGTCGCCGACGGCGGGTTCTGCACCACATAGACGCTGTTGGGGTAGGGCTCTACCAGGCGATGTCCGGTGATGGGGTCCATATTCTGCTGCTGCACGTTAAAGCTGCGCGCGTAGTTGAGCTTGTCGGCGGTAAGGTCGTCCCAACTGGGCAGCAGGTCATAGTCGTAGACCTCGTCGAGCGAACCCGTGCGGTAGACGGTGCCATTGATATAGGTGATCTGATCGACGGGCAGTCCCGCGTCGAGCGCGTCGGCGATCTCGACAATCGCGTGCTCGCCCATGCCGTAGATGAGGATGTCGGCACCCGAGTCGAGCAGTACCGAGCGCTTGAGCTTGTCCTGCCAGTAGTCGTAGTGGGCCAAGCGACGCAGGCTTGCCTCGATGCCGCCGATGATGATGGGGGCGTCCTTGAATGTCTGGCGGATGAGGTTGCCGTAGACCGTGACGGCACGGTTGGGGCGGTGTCCCTCCTCGCCACCGGGGGTATAGGCGTCGGTGTGGCGGCGGTGCTTGGTCACCGAATAGTGGTTGACCATGGAGTCCATGTTGCCGGCGCTGACGAGAAAGCCCAGGCGCGGCTCGCCGAGCACGGTGATGCTGGCGGGGTCGGTCCAGTCGGGTTGGCAGATGATGCCCACCTTGTAGCCGTGCGCGTCGAGGACGCGGCTGATGATGGCCATGCCAAAGCTGGGATGGTCCACGTAGGCGTCGCCGCAGATGTAGACAAAGTCGCACTGGTCCCAGCCGCGCGCATCCATGTCGGCGCGGCTGACGGGGAGGAACTTATCGCGGCCCGGGCGCCAGGGGCGGACAGGCGCTGCCGGGGCATGCGCGGGGCGCGAGCCCTGGGCTTTGCTTCCACGCTTTTGCTGCTGGCCGCGTTGGGCATGCTTGCCGTGCTGGTTGTGCTGAGCGTCCTGGGGCTTTTTTGCCACGATTCCTCCCGGTGTTTGTATACTGCACGTAATTGTAACCAGTCTTTTTGGGACGGGGCTAAAAAGACTGGTGGAGTACACGAGGTGTCGGGTGTCGATGCCGCGCCCGCCCTTTGTTTCCAGACGATGTATCTGCGCGTTGGGGAAGCCGTCTCGCGGGCGCGCCATGTTGTCAATGGGTTACAGTATGAACGGCGGCTATGTTTCCGCCAACGCACGAGAGGGTCGTCAACAAGGAGGGCGCACGACGATGCAGCGTGCCAAACAGATATCGGAGTCTATTGAGCTGGGCATCATCTTGGCGCTCGCCGGTGGCTTTATGGACGTTTATTCGTACATTGGGCGCGACCATGTTTTCGCCAACGCGCAGACGGGCAACATCTTGCTGGTGGGCGTGAGCATCTCGGAGGGCAATTGGGCGCTCGCGGGGCGCTATTTCTTCCCTGTGGTGTCGTTTGCCGTGGGCATTATGCTTGCCGACCTGGTGCACGAACGGTTTGGCAGCGTGATTCACTGGCGCCAGGTGACGGTGTTCTTTGAAGCCGTCATCTTGCTGGGCGTGAGCTTTATCCCCGGTGGCGGCTACAACTTGCTCGCCAACTGCCTCATCTCGTTTGCCTGCGGTATGCAGGTCGAGAGCTTCCGCAAGATCCACGGTCACGGCATTGCCACGACCATGTGCATCGGTAACCTGCGCAACGCGCTGCAAAACGTGGACGACTACATCATCACCCACAAGCGTGGCTTTTTGGAAAACGGCCTGCTGTACTTTGGCGTGATCTTTACCTTTGTGTTTGGCGCTGTGCTGGGAAACTGGTGTATTGAGCGCATGGGGCTGCACGCTATTGCGGTGGCGAGCGTGCTGCTGTTCGTGGCGTTTGCCATCATGTTTATCGACCGCGAGCGCGACCTGCGTTTTCGCTGGAAGCGCGCCTGCGAAGATTGGAAAGAGGCCTGCCAAAAATAGCGGCAGGGTGTGGCAAGGGGCTGACCCCTTGCCACACTGATCAATAATGGGGAGGGGGCGGTCATCTCGGCCGCCCCTTTTTTGTTTAATGGTCAGGCGGTGACGATACCAGTTGTTGAAACGCTTTAAATAATCTGACGTTCTCACGCGTTTTTCGCTTCAAAAGCGTTAGGATGGGAGCCATAGCGTGGGGCGTAATGGGTGCCCCGCACACGATGGGAGGCTATCAATGGCTAATCGTTTCGTTCTCAACACCATTTCTTATCATGGCTCCGGCGCCATCAAGGAGATCCCCGGCGAGCTCCAGCGTCGCGGCTACAAGAAGATTTTCGTCTGCTCCGACCCCGATCTGGTCAAGTTTGGCGTTACCGCTAAGGTGACCGATGAGCTCGATGCCGCCGGCATCGCTTGGAGCCTCTACTCCGAGATCAAGCCCAACCCCACTATCCAGAACGTCAAGGACGGCGTCGAGGCCTTCAAGGCCGCCGAGGCTGATGCTATCGTGACCGTCGGTGGCGGCTCCTCTATGGACACTGCCAAGGCCATCGGCATCATCATCAACAACCCCGAGTTCGCCGATGTCCGCAGCCTCGAGGGCGTTGCTCCCACTAAGAACCACGCCGTGTTCACCATCGCCGTGCCGACGACCGCCGGTACCGCTGCTGAGGTGACCATCAACTACGTCATCACCGACCCCGAGAAGGTCCGCAAGTTCGTGTGCGTCGACACCAACGACGCCCCCGAGGTCGCCGTCGTCGACCCCGACATGATGGCTTCCATGCCCGCCGGCCTGACCGCTTCCACCGGCATGGACGCTCTGACCCACGCCATCGAGGGCTACACCACCAAGGGCGCTTGGGAGCTCTCCGACATGTTCCACTTTGAGGCCATCAAGCTGATCAGCGAGAACCTGCGCGACTCCGTTGCCGAGGCCAAGTCCGGCCAGCCCGGCTCCGGCCGCGAGGGCATGGCTCTTGGTCAGTATGTCGCCGGCATGGGCTTCTCTAACGTTGGCCTGGGCATCGACCACGCCATGGCTCACACCCTGTCCGCTCACTACGACACCCCGCACGGCGTCGCTTGCGCCATGCTGCTGCCGATTGCCATGGAGTTCAACAAGCCGGTTTGCGCCGAGCGCCTGGCCAAGGTCGCCGTCGCCATGGGCGTTGACACCACGGGCATGAGCACCGATGAGGCTGCCGACGCCGCTATCGCCGCCGTTAAGCAGCTCTCCGCTGACGTGAACATCCCGCACGTCTGCGAGGCCATGAAGGCTGACGAGATCGAGGTCCTGGCCAAGGACGCCATGGCCGATGCTTGCTTCCCGGGCAACCCGCGTGAGGCGACGCTCGACGACGTCATCGAGCTCTTCAAGAAGATCTGCCCGGCTGCCTAACATGGTTCGGCGGTCCCCTGCCCGTTAGCCCCACAATCGTCCTCGGACATGTCGGAGGCCCCGCTGCGCACTACGTGCGGCGGGGCCTCCTTCTGTCCTGCGGAAAGATTCTGGGGCTAACGGGCGGGGCCCGCCGGCTCGTTATCGTGGTGGGCGCTGCTCTGAGAAGCCCGATGGGTTGTCTCGCTAGGTAAAAAGATGGTTCGCGGTGGTATTGTTGCTGTGGGTTTAATTCGATATGAAAGGGTGACTTTGGTGTCCAAGATGGATTCTACGCTCTCCTATATTACTGACCAGTTGAAGGCGCTTACCTCGATTGCTTCGCCTACGGGCTATACCCGTGCGGCGACTGATTATCTAATGGAAACGTTGCGCGATATGGGCTTTGGCCCCGAGTGTTCCAATAAGGGCAACGTGCTGGTTGAGCTTGGCGGCGAGGGCGAGCCGCTTGTGTTGGCGAGCCATGTCGATACCCTGGGCGCCATGGTGCGCTCCATTAAGGACAATGGTCGCCTGCGTCCCACGACGCTCGGCGGGCATCAGTGGTCTACGGCCGATGGCGAGAACTGCACCGTCTACACGCGCGATGGCAATGTGTACACGGGTGTGGTCCTCAATACCGAGCCTTCGGCGCACGTGGCCGACGAGCCGGTCAAGACCATCGAGAAGAACATGGAAATCCTGCTCGATGAGAATGTCGACAGCAAGGATGACGTGCTTGAGCTGGGCATTCAGACGGGCGACATCATCGCTATGGATCCGCGCACCACGGTGACGGAGAGCGGCTATATTAAGAGCCGCTTCTTGGACGACAAGCTGTCGGCCTCCATTTTGCTGGGTTTGGCGCGTGCCGTCGCCGCTGGCGAGGTGACGCTTTCGCGCAAGGTTTCACTGCTCTTTACGGTGTACGAGGAGGTCGGCCACGGCGGTGCCTTTGTGCCGGCCGACACGCGCGAGATGATCAGCGTTGACATGGGTTGCGTGGGTGACGATCTGGGCTGCACCGAGCGCATGGTTTCGATTTGCGCCAAGGATTCGGGCGGCCCCTACAACTACGATCTGGTGACCACGCTGTCCAATATCGCGCGCGAGCTGGAGCTCGATTACGCCATCGACGTGTACCCGCATTACGGCTCAGACGTTGAGGCCACGCTTTCCGCCGGCTACGACATCCGTCACGGCCTGATCGGCCCTGGCGTGTACGCGAGCCACAACTACGAGCGCAGCCACATCGACGGCGTGCGCAATACCTACGAGCTGGTTCGCGCCTACGTTCAGCGCTAGGGGATCAGCTTGCGACTCGGCTGACCAATCGCTAAAGCCCGATTTCTCGGGCTTTTTTTCGCTTTGGGTCGTTTAGTATTATGATGTATGTAATCTATTAACTAAACGTGTAAATTACTTAACGAGGTGATGCGGTGTATGGATACGTCTGAGTACTTGTCTATGGGTGATGCTGCCCGCCTGCTGGGCGTTACGAAAGCCCGCATATCTCAACTTGCCGCATCGGGAACGCTCGCGTGCGATATTGTGGGCGGACGGAAGATGGTCGAGTACAATTCCGCGGTCGCTTATCAAAAGGTCCGCAAACGTGGACGCCGTCCTGCGGCCGATGTGGGGCGCAAGTTTACGCTGATGTCGGCCGACCATGAGGTCGCGCATGTCTCATTTGATCCGTCGCGCGAATTTCCCTTCGAAATCGCGGAGGTCCTCGATGCACAACGAATGCCGTTTGGCACGTGCTCGAGCTCTTCTCCTACGGTGAATAAACGGGAGCTCAACGTGTGGTGGAGCCATCGGTCGGTGCCCGATGTTCGCCCCGGACTCGTCTCGCGCTATCGTGAACTGGGAATTGCCAGTGGCATCGAGGTCCCGGTTCAGTGCCTGGGCCTCTCGCTTTCGGATTGCTATTGGCTGCGGCCGGCAGAATGCGACGGGCTCAAATGGCGAAACCTCAATTACTTCGAGAATGATTTTGAGCGATCGGCGCCCGAGGGACGTTCGGGTTGGCTGGAGGGCATCGGTCTTAAAAATCCCGACAACACATCCGAGGGCGAGCTTCCTAAATCGTGGATGATTCGCAACGCTGTTCGCGTTCTGGTCAAGGGGTGCGGCATGGACGATCAGCGTCCCTTTAACGAGGCGGTTGCAACGGCTCTACATCGTCGCTTGTTGTCGGAGGGCGAGTTTGTTCCTTATACGGTTGAGCGGATGTTCGATGGCCCTGTGTGTCTGTGCGACGACTTTCTTGACGGCCGCGAGGAATACGTTCCGGCTGTTTACGTTAAGGGCGCACTTGGTAGCCAGCGGGGAAACTCGACATACGACCGGTACTGCCGCTTCCTTGGTAAGCATGGAGCAGACGAGGCTGCCGTGAGAAGGTCTATGTCGCAGATGATTGTCTGCGATGCCCTTTTGGCCAACAGCGATCGCCATTGGCGAAACTTCGGCATCATCCGCAATGTCGACACCCTGGAGATAAGGCCTGCTCCGCTGTTCGATAGCGGCAACTGCCTGTGGTACAACGTACCAACTGCCGTGCTCGCAGCTGGGGAGTTTGGGTTTTCTGCTAAGCCGTTTGGGCCCGACCCTTCCGTCCAGCTGGCGCTTGCGGACTCACTCGATTGGTTCGATTCATCGCGGCTCAACGGATTTGTTGATGAGGCGATCGAGATTCTTTCGCAGAGCGAATGGGCCACAGCGGAGGGCCGGCTCGAGTCCATTTGCCGCGGCCTCGAGCGTCGCGTTATCGAGGTGAATGCTGCTGTTGAAGTGCTTCGACACGTGCGGCGATAATCCTGCGGCTACCTGATGGCGGCAGTTACCGTGCCGCCGCCCAGGACGACGTCGCCGCGATAGATAACGACGGCCTGGCCGGGGGCGATGGCTCGCTGCGGCTCGTCAAAGGTCAGAAGCATCTGTCCGTCGGCGCCGCGTGTAAGGGTCGCTGCCTGGTCCTTTTGACGGTAGCGGTACTTGGTGCCCACGCGAATGTCGCCGGGCGTGAGCTCTGCCTCCATGCGGTCGGCAGGGGCGCTCCAGATCCAGTCGTTGGCCGTGAGTGCTGTCGCCGTCAGGTCCTCAGCCTCGCCCAGATGCACAATGTTGTTGGCGGCATCGACGCCCGTTACATACACGGGGCGCGCCATCGCGACGCCCAGGCCCTTGCGCTGGCCGACGGTATAGCGCAGTGCGCCGTTGTGGCGTCCGACCACGCTGCCGTCGCGCCATACAATATCGCCCGGCTCGGCGGCATGCCCGCAGCGGCGCTCGATATAGCCCGCGTAGTCGCCGTCCGCGATAAAACAGATATCCTCGCTCTCGGCCTTCTTGGCGTTGATGAAGCCTTGCTCGGCGGCAATGCGGCGCACGTCGCGCTCTTTGTCCAACCCTGCCAGCGGAAAGATTGTGCGTGCCAGGCGCTCTTGCGTGAGCGAATACAAAAAGTAACTCTGGTCCTTCTTGGAGTCTTCGCCGCGGTGCAGCTTCCAGGTGCCATCGGGCGCTTGGCTCGTTTTGGCGTAGTGACCCGTGGCAATGTAGTCGCAGCCCATATCGAGCGCCGCGTCGAGCAGCGCGCCAAACTTAATATGGCGGTTGCAGATGATGCACGGGTTGGGCGTCAGCCCCTTCTGATAGGCAGTCACGAAGCGCTCGATAACGTTGCGGTCGAAGGCCTGCTGCAGGTCGAGCACATGGTGAGGTATCCCCAGGCGATCGGCGACGGCCTTTGCATCGGCGATGTCACGGTCGACTTTGCTCATGCCCGTGACGGGATCGGGCGCAGGGCAGGTGAGGCGCATAGTGGCTCCGACGCATTCGTAGCCTTGGCACTTGAGCAGATAGGCAGTCACGCTGGAATCGACGCCGCCGCTCATGGCGACGAGCACGCGCTTGTTGTGCATGGGGAGGTTCTCCTTGGTGGCATGTGGCCAAAAAAGAAAAGCGGCGCGGGAGGCTGGTTCCGCGCCGCAGACATTGTAGCAAGTTCGGACGTCTCGTGGGACACCCTGACGGGATGGGCTCAGACCGCCGGGAGAGAGAGGAGGCAGGTTCGTCCCTGAGCTCAACCTATGGGAAAAAGGCTCTAGTCCTGGAACAGTGCCGTGGACAGATAGCGCTCACCGGTATCGGCGAGCAGTGCCACGATGGTCTTGCCCTCGTTCTCGGGGCGCTTGGCTAGCTGCAGCGCGGCCCACACGGCGGCACCGGACGAAATGCCCACGAGCACGCCCTCCTTGTGGCCCACGGCGCGGCCGGTGGCAAAGGCGTCGTCGTTCTCGACGGGGATGATCTCGTCATAGACCTGGGTGTCGAGGACGTCGGGCACAAAGCCGGCACCGATGCCCTGGATCTTGTGCGGACCGGCCTGGCCCTTGGAGAGTACCGGGGAGGTGGCGGGCTCGACGGCGACAACCTGAATCTCGGGGTTCTGCTCCTTGAGGAACTCGCCCACACCGGTCACGGTGCCGCCGGTGCCAACGCCGGCGACGAAGATGTCGACCTTGCCGTCGGTGTCGTCCCAGATCTCGGGGCCGGTCGTGGCCTTATGGATGGCGGGGTTGGCGGGGTTCACGAACTGGCCGGCGATGATGCTGTTGGGGGTCTCCTTCTGCAGCTCCTCGGCCCTGGCGATGGCGCCCTTCATGCCCTTGGAGCCGTCGGTGAGCACGAGCTGTGCGCCGTATGCCTGCATAAGCTTGCGGCGCTCGACGGACATGGTCTCGGGCATGGTGATGATCACCTTGTAGCCGCGAGCCGCCGCCACCGAGGCGATGCCGACGCCGGTGTTGCCGCTCGTGGGCTCGATGATGGTATAGTCGCCGCCGCGCACGAGCTTGCCGGCCTTCTCGGCCTCGTCAATCATGTTCTTGGCGACGCGGTCTTTGACGGACCCGGCGGGGTTGAAGTATTCCAATTTGACGAGCACGCGGGCCTTAAGGTCCTCATCGGCCTCAAAGTGAGTGAGCTCCAAAAGCGGGGTGTGGCCGATAAGCTGATCGATGGACGTATAAACCTTGCTCATGGTGAACCTCCAAGTGTTCAAACGACTGGATACCGTGTGGTTTTACGGTGGCCTAGTAGCTAAACCCATAAACCTTATAGGTTGTTTGTTTAGCTGTTGGCAAGCATAGTAGACACTAAAGCCTAGTAATGCAATAGGAAATAGGAGATTATTACGAGCCGATTAACCACCTTGACTGGAATGGGTATTTTCAAAGCCAATTTTTCGGCTAGAATTTCAACGGATTAAAAGACCGAAAGGCAGCACTATATATGTTGGTTTCTACTAAGGGCAGGTACGCCCTGCGCGTTATGGTTGACCTGGCCGAGCACCAGGCGGCCGGTCGCATCCCGCTCAAAGAGATCGCGGCGCGACAGGGGATTTCCGAGAAATATCTCGAGAACATCTTGGCTACGCTCGTGCGCGCCAACATGCTCTCGGGCATGCGTGGCAAGGGCGGCGGCTACGTGCTCACGCGCCCGCCCGAGCAGTACACGGTGGGAGAGATCTTGCGCCTGACCGAGGGCAGCCTGGCGCCGGTCGCCTGCCTGGATGGCGACTGCAAGGGCTGCTCGCGATCTGATGAGTGCCCCACGCTCGACGTGTGGAAGAACCTGGACAAGCTCATCAACGACTACCTCGACGGTGTGACGCTCGATGCGCTCGTCGCCCCCAACGGGGGCTACGACTACGTCATCTAGCCCCACCAGCCATTTGGGGACGGGGTAGAAATGGTAGATTCTTTTGTCCTCTGAGGCTTGACAAAGGCGAAGGCCGTCCATCGTTGCGATGGACGGCCTTCGTTTTGGCGTGTTGTGGCGGTCCGTATCCGGTTGCTTTAGTTCCTGGCGATGCTGTCGAAGATGCTTCGAGCGATGGACACCAAAATGCTACCCATAAAGGCCGACCCAAAGCCGGCAATGGAGATGCCCGCGCCCAGCAGATTTACCGATAGGTAGCTGGCAAGCTCGAGCATAAAGCTGTTGACTACAAGCTGAAAAATACCCAGCGTGATAATGGTGAGCGGCAGCGAGATGACCGTCAGGAGCGGCTTGACGAGCGAGTCGACGATGTTGAGGAACAGTCCCACAAAGGCAAAGCAGACCCAGGCGTCGGCCATGCCGAAGGGCTGAATGCCGGGGACGAGGAACGTGGCGATCGCGATAGCGATTGAGGTCAAAAGCCAGTTGAGCAAGAAGCGCATGGTGGGTTCCTTTCCGGTGCGCGTGACGTGTTGGTGGCGCGTAAGCTCGTTTGCCGCGGCGAATCGGATGGTTGCCTTGGCGTGCGCCTCTGCGTTGGGCGCCCATTGTCTCAGATATTCGTGGAGCTTGCGTGCGCATTCGGTTTCAAAACGGTGTTCGTCCTAAAAAACGCGCCGCTGACAGAGAGTCTTGTCACTTTAGTTTGGTGGTGTGCTAAACTACTACGGGCAAAAGCCACATGCGTTGCCCTATTGCATAGAATGGGCGAACGATGCCCGGTGCCAGTATCAACTTCGATGCCTTTTGGCGGGTTTGGCGGTGATCGATGAATATCGAGAACATGTTTGACAAGCCTGATGTCAAGCAGCTAGTCCACGCATTTAGTCTTTTGGACGACGAGAAAGATATCCAAGCGTTTTTGACCGATATCTGCACACCGCGCGAGATTTGCGATCTATCGCAGCGTCTGCAGGTCGCGCGCTACCTGGATGAGGGCGAGCCCTATGTCGAGGTTCAGGTCCGTACCGGCGCTTCGTCCACCACGGTGAGCCGTGTATCCAAGGCGCTCAACGGCGAGTACGGTGGCTACCGCAAGATCCTCATTAAGCTGGAGGATGGCGAATAGGCCGCGGCAAAACGAATTGTGAAAAACCGCTCCTCCGGGGGCGGTTTTTATATGCCCGCAATCGGCTGGTGCGCCGGGATCAGGTTGCTTTGCACCAAAACATGAAGCTGCGGTGGCAATGTGTCCGCTTGGGCGGGTAGGATGGATACATTGATTATTGCGAACAGTTTGAGTGGAGGGCCATGCCTGTTCGAATCTATACCACTAATGCCGGCACGGATTTGAGCGATGCCGAGTCGGCGCTGCTTGCCGACCTTATTGCCCGCCACGGGCGTGCCGTGCTGCTGGCGCCAACGTTTGCCGAGCTCGACCTGTGCCGTCATGATGCGGCGGAAGCCGGCGTTTCGCTGGGCATCGATTACAAGACGCCCGCGTCGTGGCTTCGCTCGCTTTGGGAGCTTTTGGGCGACGGGCGCGGTTTCGTCGACAACCTGCAGCGCCAGATGCTGTTTTCGGACATGGTCACGCGTCTCGATGATGTCGACCTGCAGCCGCTTTCGCGCAGCCAGGGCACGGTGCGCATGCTTGCGCGCATGGCCCGCGATGTGCTGCCAGGTGTGGCGGGGACAGCTGCCGAGCGATGCCGCGGCAACAATTGCCGGCCTGTGCCAAAAAGCGATGCCGAGACTCGTGTGTTCGAGCTTTTGCGTGCCTACGCGGGCGGTTTGGACCGTCGAGATATGGTCGAGCCCTGCGAGGCGGCTGACATTATGGCCAGCGCCCTGGCCGATAATCTGCCGGCGTGCGCCCGTGCCGTCTGTGTACGCGGCGTCACGTCGTTTACGCACGGTCTGCTCGAGCTGCTGTCTGCTGTGGCGAACAGTGGGGGAGAGGTCGTCGTGCTGCTTGCTCGCGAGCAGGCGGCGATGCGCGAGGAACTTGCCGCGGCATTTGATGCCAGCGGTGTGCTGTTTGAGGTCGCGCCGCTGGGGGAGGACGCCGTCGCGTCTGATGCCGCTTGTGGAGCTACCGCTCAGCCTGCCTTTATTGAGGTCGCGGGCCCCCACGCCCGCGCTCATGCTTATGCGGACGCAATTGATGATCTGGTAAAAGCGCGCCAGGGTTTCGGGGCCGACGATACCGCCGGCCTCTCCGCCGACCCCGTACGCGTGCTCGTTGTTTCTGCCCGGGCACCCCAGCTGTTCGGTGAGCTTGCCTCTCGTCTGGCGGCTCGTCATATCGCTGCCGAGACAACTGAATTCACGGCGTTTTCCCAATCCATTGCGGGCGGGCAGTTTGCGGCGCTTGCCAGCTTGATCGAGCGCATGAAGGCGGCCGATGAGGGTGTGGCGTCAAAGACCGAGTGGTGGCCCGCGCCGGAGCTTACCGACTGGATCTACAGCCCGCTTTCGGGCGCTGATGCCGCCAATGCCCGTATCTTCGATAAGAATATGCGTCTCTCGCGTAGCAAGACTACCGCGGGCGTTAAGAGCCTGCTGCAGAGCGTGCAAGGCCAGGTGAGGGGCGCACGCAAGGCGGCGAGCGACGAAAACTGGTTTAAGAACGTACCGTGTGTGGTCTCGGACGTGTTCCAGGCACTGTGGCGCGACAAGCCCGTGACGGCGCTCAAGGCCATGCTTGCCGTTGCCGAGGCGTTGCCCGATCGCTCGCTGGGCAGCCTGGATGGCCAAGCTCGTCGCCAAGCGGAGGCGGCCCTGCTGCGCCACGCCATCGACATCCTTATGAATGACGCCCGCGCGCTCGACGTGTCGCAGGCCGCGACCGTGCCCGTGCTCGATGGCATTCGCACCAAGGTGGACAAGCGTAGCACCGCCTACGATTACGAGACCTACGAGGTTGACGGTGCACCACGTGCCCAGGTTCGCTTTGCCTCGCTTGCCGATGTGGCGGCTCTGCGCCCCGGCAGCTACGATGCCGTGCTGTTTGCCGATGTCGATCTGGACAGCTATCCGCTCTCACACGAGGAAGGACCGCTGGCCACGTTGGCTGCGAGCCTTGGTCGCGAGGGCGTGACGCTTGAGCCTGCGGCCTTGTTGCGCGTGCGCTTTGGCCACGCGATGCGGGCGGCACGTGGCCCGGTTGCGCTTGCGCGCGTGACGCACGATCGCCAGGCGCGCGAGTGCTATCCGGCTGCCGTGTGGACCGAGTTGCGGGCGCATGCCGAGGCCACCGGTGCCGCTCAGGTGACATGCGTGGGCGAGGGCGATATCGTAGGTGATTTTGACCCTGCAGCCGGCAAGGGCCTCAAGCGCGAGCGCGTGGCATGCGAGGCTCCTCAGCATTTGAGCGAGGCGGCCGTGCCATATCTGGTCTTGCGCCGTCGGGACGGCGAGGGCGAGGACGCGCCGCTTGTACCGCGTCTGACGTCTGCCTCGCAGATCGAGGCCTATTCCACCTGCCCGCTGTGCTGGTTCGTCTCGTATCGCGTTAAGCCCCAGTCTATCGACGCGGGTTTTGGCAACATGGAGAAGGGCAACTTTGTCCACGACGTGCTGGAACATCTGCATGCCCGTTTGCCCCAAGAGGGCATGGAGCGTGTGACGCCCGAAAACCTGCCGCGTGCGCAGGAGCTGCTGCACGAGGTCTTTGCCGAGACCTTGGCCGAGCACGCCGGCAAGCGTGGCAACGAGGGCCCGCTGGTACCGCTCTCTGCGGTGGAGGAGCGCCAGGTGGCCGAGATCCTGCCGCAGCTGGAGGGCGTGCTTGCTTACGAGTCCGAGGCGCTTGCCCCCTTCGCTCCGCGCTACCTGGAGTTTGCGTTCAACGAGCTCCAGGTCGAGTATGCCGGCTGGCCGCTCGGCGGGCGCATTGACCGTGTGGATGTGGATGCCGAGAATCGCGCTGTGGTGATTGACTACAAGCATCGCACGGGCGTTGAGGAGTTTAAGCTCGCCGATCCTACGGTGCGCGACGAGGAATCGGGCACGGCGCCCATCGACGATCCGCGCTGGTTGCCGCCACATACCCAAACGCTCATCTACGCCCAGGCCATGCGCCGGGCGCTGGATTTGGATACCCGTGCGGCACTCTATTTTTCGACCAAGGGCGGCAAGCCGGCGTTGCGCGGTGCCGCGAGCGCCGAGCTGCTCGAGGAAGAGCGTGGCGACGGTCGCATCCCGGGCCTTAAGAAAGGTTTCCCCGGCGAGGGTGGCAGCATGGACTTCGACGCCCTGCTCGATCGCGTGGAGGCCGGCATCGCCGAGCGCTTGCGCGAACTCGAGGCGGGCAACGTCACTGCTGTCGACCCGGCGTCGACGCAGGCCGCGCATGCCCGCTGCTCGTATAACCACGAAGGAACGTTTGTAAGGAGGGACGTGTAGACCATGGATCTTTCGACCTTGATGCCGCAACAGCTGCAGATCGTCAAGACGCTCGACCGTCCGCTGTTTGTCTCGGCGGGCGCCGGTTCGGGCAAGACCTTTACCCTCACGCGCCGCATCGTCTACGCGCTCTCGCCCGAATCCGGTCCGTTCGTCGAGCATCTGGACCAGGTGCTCGCCATTACCTTTACCAAGGATGCCGCGGCCGAGATCCGCGACCGCGTGCGCCGTGCGCTTATCGACGAGGGCATGGACGAGGAAGCGCTGACCGTCGACGACGCGTGGATCTCGACCATTCACGGCATGTGCTCGCGTATCCTGCGCGCACACGCGCTGGAGTTGGGCATCGACCCCGAGTTCACGGTGCTCACCGATACCGACGAGCTCATGGACCAGGCTGTTGAGCATGTGCTGGCCCGCGCGACGGCACCCGATGCCGCCCCCGAGCTCGCGGCATCGCTCAAGGCCCTCTACGCCTGGTATCCCATGGCGGGCGAGGGCGGCCCCTTTGGCGCCGGCACGACCATCAAGGGCCTGGTACGCGACCTGCTGGAGCTCTCGAGCCAGCTGCCGGGCGGCATGGACGACGTGCGCGTGGCGCGCGGCCAGGCCGATACCTCGGCGCTCGCCGATGCCTATCGATCGGCGCTGGGCGCAAGCAAGGCCGCGACCGAGAAGGCGCAGACGGCGCTCGATGCCATCGACGCGTTCGAGGCGAGCGGCAAGACCATGGCCGATGCGGCGCGACTCATGATGTCGTGCGCCATGCCGCGCGCGAGCAAGGCATTCCCCAAGGAGCAGGTCGAGCTGCTCAAGGCCGAGGCCGCCGATGCATTTATCAATATCGTGCTTGCCTGCGGTGCCCCCGCGCTCGATGCACTGGTGGGCTTGGCCCGCTCTGTAGAGGCCGAGTATCGCGCACTGAAGGCTGCCCAGTCCGCCCTCGATAATAACGACCTGCTGCGCATGGCCTACGAGGCCCTGCGCGATTACCCTGCCATTCGTGCTGCGTACGAGGGCCGCTTTAAGATGGTCATGATCGACGAGTTTCAGGATACCGACCAGATGCAGGTCGACCTGATCCGTTACCTGACGGGTGCGGGGGAGCGCGCACTGTGCACCGTGGGCGATGCGCAGCAGTCGATCTATCGCTTCCGCGGCGCCGAGGTCGAGGTGTTCCGTCGCCAGGAGCGCAAGGTGGGATCGGCGGCGTCGTCGGAGACGGTTGCCACGTCCGATGCCCCCGCCGGCGAGCTCGTCAAGCTCGTGCGCAACTTCCGCAGCCACGACGAGGTGCTGCGCTATGTGGCCCGCGTCTTCGACGGCGATGACGGCGGCCTTATGCAGGGCTTTTTGGATCTTGAGGCGAGCGACGGCCGCAAGGACACGCTGGTGGCGGATGCCTCGCGCCGCCAGGCCCTCTTTGTTGCCGGCGGCAGTACGCAGGAGCGCACACAGGCCAAGGCCCGCGCGATCGCGGAGCGATTCCGCGCGCTTGCCGATGCCGGCCAGCCCCAGGGCGGCATGGTGCTGCTGCTGGGCCGCATGACCAACGCAGACGTCTACGCACAGGCCTTCCGTGACCAGGGGCTCGACTGCGTCATCGCGGGCGGCTCGGTCTTTGCCCAAGCTGCCGAGGTGCAGACGGTGCGCGCCCTGGTTTGTGCCCTCGCCAATCCGGCCGATACGGCGCAGGGTCTTATGCCGCTGCTGGCCTCGCCGATGTTTGCACTCGGCGCCCAGGAGTTCCTGGCGCTGGCGACCAAACTCGACGATCAGACGGGCGAGACGTCGCGCCGCAACATCGATGCGGGCATCATGAGCGATTCCGATGTGCCGGGCTTGCAGGGCTTGCCGCTCGTGACGCGTGCCCGCGAGGTGCTGCGCTACGCACTGCGTCGCGTGGGGCGTGATTCGTTCGCCGCCATCGCGCGCGACGCGGTCAATGCTTCCGGCTGGTTCGTGCGCCTGGCGCAGCGCGGCCCCGAGGGCAAGGCCATCGCCGCCAACGTGCTCAAGGCGCTCGATGCCGTGGCCGAGGCGGAGGCCGAGTTCGGTAACTCGCCGCGCTCCATTGCGCTTGCCTTCGATCGCTTCCTGGCGGGCAAGGAGGCCCCGGGCGCCCTCAACGAGGGGGGCGACGGCGCGGTGCGCATCATGACGGTTCATGCCTCCAAGGGTCTGGAATATCCGGTCGTGGCGGTCTCCGAGTGCTTTGGCGTGCGTAAGTCCTCGGGTGCGGCACAGATGGGTCGCGTCGAGGGCGGAGCGCAGGTCGTGGCGCTGCCGGCACGCTTCGACGGCGTTAAACTCGCGGACGGTACGTTCGTAAAGGGCGATGACGTCAAAAAGCAGTTTGAGCATGCGTTTAAGGGCAAGGGCACGTCGCTGTGGCTACCGCCGGAGCTCATGGAGGACGTCTGTGCGACGGGTTCTCCCGCCGAGGCATTTGCCCGCCTGCGCAACGACGACCTGCAGCTTTCGCTCGAGGAGCGGGCCCGTTTGCTCTACGTTGCCATGACCCGTGCGCGCGAGCTGGTGATCTTGGCGATGGATGCCGGCGTGAGCCGTGGCAAGGTGACGGCGCCGACCTTCGATGTCGAGACCGATCTGACCTACGACGTGCTGCGCCGCATTCTGCCGACCGACGCTCTGGACATGCCGCAGCTCGATGCCGACCGCCTGGTATTCGACAACTCCCAGCCGGGCGACTACGAGCTCATTTCGCTTTCGGACTTTACCTTTGGCGAGCAGGCGTTTGAGGCCAACGCTTCGCTGGATGCCGAGGGCAGGCTCGTTCGTGGCGATACCGATGTCGCCGATAATGCTGCGCACTCAACCGTGCCCGGTCCTGCCGACCCCAAGCCCGATTCGTTTGAACTCGTATATCCCCAGGCGGCGGGCGTGCGCATGGGCACGTGTCCGTTCCCGGCGCGTGATTCGTACAGCTATTCGTCGATCGCCGCGGCGCTCCATGCCGAGACGGAAGACCGTGCCGCCGAGGCGCGTGTTCCCATGGACGAGGCAGGCGACGATGCCGAGTCGGATGGCTCGGAGATGGCCGATGCAGACGTGGCTGCTGTCGAGCCCGCCGGCAACCCCATGGCGCTGGGCTCGGCGTTCCATGCCGCCTGCCAGTGGCTCATCGAGATGGGTGCCGATGCGCTGCCCGCTGAGCGTGCCGATGCGCTGACGCGCCTGTGGTGCCTGACGCCGGAGCAGTGCGAGCGTTTTGACGTTGCCCTGAATCGCTGGCTCAGGTCGTCGGTCCGTGCCGAGCTTCTTGCCTGGCCGTGCGTCCGTGCCGAAGTGCCGTTCTTCTCGCTGGGCTGCGAGGACAAGGACATTGCCCGCTTCGGTGCATATGCCGAGGGCGCCATCGATGCGCTGGCGACCGACCCGGCCGATCCGTCACGCGCACTGGTCATCGATTACAAGACGGGTGGCACGCCGGATGAGACACCCGACCAGCTGCTCGAGAAGCACGCCCTGCAGGCGCGCGTCTATTCGGATGTTCTGCATAAGGCGGGCTTTAAGACGGTGACCGTCAAGTTCGTCCGCGTGGAGCAGACGGCCCCAGCTGTCTCAGTCGAGCTCGCCGAGCCCCAGGTGGTCACCTACAACCTCTAGCCCTCAGATAACGTGCGGTGGAATCCTTTTCGATTCCACTGCAGCTCAGGGGTAGCTAATTTGGGACGGGGCTCTTTTAGCTACCCCCATACATCGGTTGAGATGTATTCTGACCCCGACTCGTTCGCCGTCAGTCAAAGGGTAGCTAAAAAAGCCCCGTCCCAAATTAGCTACCCGTGTGGGTTTGGCTAGGTTCGGGCGCTGTCCGTGCCGTGGGGTAAAATCGTTCAGTCAGAACACGAACCCGCATCGGAGCTCATCACATGGCATTCGTCCATCTGCACAACCACACTGTTTTCTCCATGCTCGACGGCGCAACCCGTATCCAGGATATGGTCAACCGTGCCGTAGAGCTGGGCATGCCCGCCGTGGCCATTACCGACCACGGCTACATGTATGGCGTGCCCGATCTGGCGCTGGCCTGCGACGCCGTCAACCACAATACGCCCGAGTACAAAACGTGGAGCCACGACAAGGCCTTCTTGGAAAAGGACCGCCGCGACGAGCTGGTGGAGCCCGATTCCGAGGCAAACCCGCGCGAGCATGCCCAGTATGTGAAGGACATGGCCATGTGGGACGAGAAGGGCAATATCGACGAGCTCAAGCCGCCTCTGGTCATCAAGCCCATCTTTGGCTGCGAGGTCTACTTTACGCCGGACGAGACGCTCGCCCGCGACCACAAACCCGAGCTCTACCACATGATCCTTCTGGCCAAGGACCAGGAGGGCTACGTCAACCTGATGCAAACGGTCTCCGAGGCCGCCGTGCAGGGCTTTTACTACAAGCCGCGCGTGACGCTCGACAACCTGCGCCGCCACGCCAAGGGCATGATCTGCACCAGCGCCTGCATCGCGGGCATCATCCCCAAATACATCGACCGGGGTGACATGGAGGGCGCCATCAAGTGGGCCGAGACCTTCCGTGATACCTTCGAGCCTGGTGACTTCTACATCGAGATCCAGGAACACGGCATTACCACCGATAACGGCCTGACCGACGAGCAGATGGACCGCACGCTCATTGATATCGCCAAACAGGTGGGCGTCAAGGTCATCGCCACCAACGACTTCCATTACCTGCGCCGCGAGGACGCGCCCGTGCAGGACGTCATCATGTGCATCGGCATGAACGCCAAGGTCGACGACCCCAACCGCATGCGCATGACCGGCTCGGAGTTTTACATGAAGACCGAGGAGGAGATGCGGGCGATGTTCCCGTATTGCCCCGAGGCCTGCGACAACACGCTCGAGATCGCCGACAAGTGCTACGTTGAGCTGGACTGGGACTCCATCATTCTGCCGCGCTTCCCGCTGCTCGATCCCGGCGAGACGCACGAGAGCCAGTTCCGCCGCGAGTGCGAGAAAGGCCTGCGCCAGCACTACGGTGACGACTGGGCCACGCGCGAGATCGGTGGCGTCAACATCAAAGAGCGCTTTGAGTACGAATACAAGGTCATTTGCGACAAGGGCTTTGCCGCCTACTTTTTGATCGTCGCCGAGTACGTGCAATGGGCCAAGGACAACGGCATCGGCGTCGGCCCCGGCCGTGGCTCGGCCGCCGGCGCTATCGTCGCCTACGCCATGAACATCACCGCGTTCGACCCGCTCGAGAACGGTCTGATGTTCGAGAGGTTCCTGTCCCCGCAGCGTACCGAGATGCCCGATATCGATATGGACTTCGACGATGAGCGGCGTCTCGAGGTCGTGGAGCACGTTCGCCAGCTCTACGGTCCCGAGAAGGTCACCCACGTCATCACCTACTCGACCATTAAGGCCAAGCAGGCCATCAACGACGCCGCGCGCGTCCTGGACTACCCGGTCTACATGGGCCAGCGCCTGTCCAAGATGGTCTCGAGCGACCCCAAGGTCAAGCTCAAGCAGGTGCTCGAAAAACAACCCGGCAAAGAGGATCTGTTTAACCCCGACTTTGCCGAGGCCTATAAAAAGGACGACGACGCCCGCCGCATCATCGACACGGCGCTCTCGATCGAGGGCCTCACCCGTGGCGAGGGCGTGCATGCGTGCGCCGTTCTGATCTGCCGCGACCCCGTCAACGAGCACGTGCCCACCAAGCTCGACACCAAGGGCGGCGTCGAGATTACCCAGTACGAGGGCCATACCGTTGCCGACATGGGCCTGCTCAAGATGGACTTCTTGGGCCTGCGCACGCTGACGGTTATCTCCAAGGCCAAGGCAAACATCAAAAAGAACTTCGGCATCGACATCAAAGAGGAAGAGATTCCCTTTGACGATCCCGAGATCTTTAAGCTCATGGGCTCCGGCCACACCGCCGGCGTCTTCCAGGTCGAGTCCGCCGGCATGACGGCCACGATCAAGAACATGAAGCCCACCGAGTACAAGCACGTTGTGGCATTGATCGCCCTGTACCGCCCGGGCCCGCTGGGCGCCGGCATGGTTTCGTCCTACATCAACCGTATGAACGGCAAGGAGCCGGCCGTCTCCTACGACGACCGTCTGGACGACATCTTGGGCGAAACCTACGGCACCATGGTCTACCAGGAGCAGGTTATGCTCATCTCCGTCGAGATGTGCGGCTTCTCCAAGGGCGAATCGGACTCGCGTATCCGTAAGCCCGTGGCTAAGAAGAAGATCAAGCTGCTTACGTCGACGGTGCTCCACTGGGAGGATGGCTCGGACGAGACCACCTACGACCACTGGATGAACGGCGCCATCAAGAACAACTACACGCGCGAGGTCGCCCAGAAGATTTGGGACGATGTTCTCGAGTTCGCGTCCTACGCCTTTAACAAGTCGCACTCCGCCGGCTACGCCATCTTGGTTATGCAGACGGCGTGGCTCAAGGCGCACTATCCGCACGAGTACATGGCGGCCGTCCTGACGTCCTATACGGGCAAGACCGACAAGATCGTGCACTACGTCTCGGCATGCCGTCACGACGGCATCCCCGTGCTTTCGCCAGATGTCAACGAGTCCGGTACCGAGTTCACGGCTACCAAGGAAGGTGTGCGCTTTGGTCTGGCCGGCATCCGCGGCGTGGGCACCGGCGTGGCGCAGGCGATTATCGCCGAGCGCGAGGCGGGCGGTCCGTTTAAGACGCTGCATGATTTTGTCGAGCGCGTGGATTCGAGCCAGGCCAACCGTCGCGTGATCGAATCGCTCATCAAGGCAGGTGCCTTCGACTCCACGGGGTATCCGCGTCGTCAGATGATGCACTTTGTGGACAAGAACAACCCCGAGAACATCATCGATGCCGCGGCAAAGCGCCAGAAGGATCGCGCGAGCGGCCAGACGTCGTTCTTCGACATGTTTGGCGACGTTGAGGGCTCGGGCTTTGAGGTGAGCGTACCCGATCCGGATGGCCAGGAATGGGACCGCCACCTTAAGCTGAGCCAGGAGAAGGAGGTTCTGGGCATCTATGTCTCGGACCACCCGCTGCGCCCGTTTGAGTATGCGCTCAGCAAAGCGCGCGACTTCTCGTTTTCGCAGATCGACACCGGCTACGAGGTGCAAAACCCCACGGGCGGCACCATCAACCAGGAGATTCCCGAGGGCAAGGCGCTGTGGTGGGCCGGTATGGTCTCGAGCGTGTCCAAGCGCGTGACCAAAAACGGCGACCCCATGGGCATCGTGCAGCTCGAGGACATGGAAGGCGAGGCTACGGTCGTGGTGTTCCCCAAGACCTTCAAGGAGGCCGAGGGGTATCTGTACGGCGAGGTCGATCCCGAGACCGGCGCGCAGCTGTCCGACGCGTTTGTGCGCATTAAGGGCAAGCTCGAGCGCTCGGACCGCGGTGACCAGATCATCGCGCAGGAGATCGTGCCGCTTGAGCTCAACGAGGAGAACAACAAGCCCAAGGTGTTTGAGGTCATGGTGCCCAACAGCCGCTTTAGCCAGGGCAACATGGCGCGTCTTGCCACGGTGCTCACCGCCAACCCGGGCGGCGACCGCGTAGAGATCTTTATCGAGCAGGCGGACGGGCGCGTGCTGCGTGCCGAGGTACCTGCTAAGGTCAACGCACGCTCGATTCCGCTGTTGGCCGAGGCCAAGGCCATCGTGGGTAACCAAGGCAGAGTGACGGTGATCTAAGGACGCCGTTGGCGGGGTAGCTAATTTGGGACGGGGCTTTTTTAGCTACCCTTTGGCTGACGGCGAATGAGTCGGGGTCGGAACACATCTCAACCGACATATGGGGGTAGCTAAAATAGCCCCGTCCCAAATTAGCTACCCCGGGCGAGATTGGAGGAAGCGATGGCGCAGGGGACGTTTGTGCAGACGCTTCGTAAGGAGGCGGCGCTCAGCAGTACCTTTATGAAGGGGCGTTCGCTCATGCTCAACGGCGCCGTGCTGTCGTTTGAGGACTCCGGCTCGCGCTTTTCCAAAAACGTGAATATCGAGGGTACGGTGCGTGGTTCGCGCGGCGACCTGTATAAGACGCACGTGGCGCTCGATATGGACGAGCACGAGGTTGTCGACTACGACTGCGATTGCCCCGCCGCCTTCCGCTATTCCGGCATGTGCAAGCACGCCATCGCCACGGCGTTGGCGTATCTGGATGCCAGCGGCGCCGAGCCCGTCGAGGGTTTGCGCACGCCGGTCCGCACGTTTACGGTGTCGCCCGCACAGTCCAAGCAGCCCACACGCCCCGCGCCCAGCGCATCTGCGGTCAACCCCAACTTTCCCTTCCCGGCGCCCGTGCCCACGAGCCCGAGCCTTGTGGCAGCGCTTTCCGATCTTTCGGACGCGCGCATGGATAAACTCGTGGCCATGCGCCGCAAGCTCGCCGGCACCATTGACCCCGATGCGCCCAAAGCAGTGCTGGAGCCCTCGCTGGTGCCGTACTACAATCCGCTGTTTGCCGATCGCTTTAGCTGGGCGCTCGAGTTTCGCATCCGCTGTGGCTCGGTGTCCTACGTGGTTAAGGATATCGACGGCATGGCCGATGCCTATGAGCGTGGCGGTACGTTCTCCTATGGCAAGAAGCTTACGTTCCTTCATGCGCCCGAGGCTTTCGATGATGTGTCGGCAAAGCTGCTCGACTTTGTTGCAATGACGGTCGCCTACCTAGGCGATATTACGAGCTCGCGCTCGGCATCGTACGACTTTGCCCGCAGCGGTTTTGTCGCCGAGCGTCAGCTGCCGGTATCCGAGTATTCCATCGTGTCCGTGCTGGACCTGCTGCGTGGCAGGACCATGTTCTTTGAACCTGCTTGGTCGCGGGGGACGACGACGCACCGCGCCTACGAGGTGGCGGTCGAGTCGTTGCCGGAAGGGGAGAACGAAGTCCCGGCTAAGCGCCCGCCGCTGATTGCTGCCAAGATTGTGCCGGCAGCCGGGGGCAGCTACGACTTGCGCCTTCCGGCCGATACGTACTGCTTTGCCTCGGGCGACGTCGCCTATCTGGTCGATACGCGCCGCGCGCGCCGTACCGACACGGCGTTTGCCCAGCATGCCGCGCCGTTCCTATCGCACTTGTTGCCCTGCCGCACACCGGTCCATATCGCCGCCGACCAGGTGGGTGAGTTTTGCCGCATGGCGCTGCCTATCTTGCGCGACTACACCGACCTTACCGCGCCCGCTGTGCTCGATACCGTGGCGCCCGAGCCAAGCTTTGCCATGGCGATCGGCGTCGACGATGGCCTTGTGACCTGCAAAATTACGGTTACCTACGGCGACTGGTCGGCAGATCTCTTTAGCATGGGCGCTCCGGGCAGCCCCTTCGAAGAGCAGCGCCCGGGCGTGCCGCCGCGCGACGAGGTGGCAGAGTTTCGCGTTATGGATACGGCGGCTCTGTATTTCGACTTTTACGAGGGTGGCCTGGCGTTTGAGGAACGCGATGACGAGAGCCTGTTCCACTTGCTGACTGAGGGCCTGTCTGCCCTGTCCGAGCTGGGCGAGGTCATGCTCAGCGACCGCCTGCGCCAGATCTCGGTCCGCCCTGCGCCCAAGCTTTCGGTGCGCGCCACCGTCAAGAGTAACCTGCTCGACGTCGAACTGGGCGCGAGCGGCCTTTCGGCGGCAGACCTTGCCATCTACCTCGATTCCTACAAGCGTCACCAGACGTTTGCTCGTCTCACGTCGGGCGATATCATTCGCCTGGACGAGGGAGCGCGCGCCGCGTTTGGTCTTGCCGAGGATCTGGGGGTCGATGCTGTCGACCTGCTCGACGGCGTGTCGCTTCCCGCGTCGAGTACCCTGTTCGTCGACAGCATGCTTGCGCGCACGCCCGCGCTCGAAGCCGATCGCGACGCTGCATTCCGTCGCACCGTCGAGCGCCTGGACACGCTCGGCAAGATGGACTTTACGGTGCCGGCCTCGCTCAAGGCCACGCTGCGTGGCTACCAGGTCGACGGCTACCAGTGGCTCGGTTCGCTCGAGCATCTGGGCCTTGGCGGCATCTTGGCCGACGACATGGGCCTGGGCAAAACGCTCCAGATGATCGCGCATATCCTGGCGCGCGTGGAGGCGGGGGACGCTAAGCCCACGCTCGTGGTATGTCCTGCGTCGCTTGTGTACAACTGGACTGCCGAGCTGGAGCGCTTTGCCCCCTCGATTGATGTGTGCGCCATTGTGGGCGCCAAGGCCCAACGTCGCGTGCAAATTGCCGGCGTGGCCGAGCATAACGTGGTCGTAACGTCGTATGACCTCATGCGCCGCGATATCGACGAGTACGTCGAGCAGGACTTTGCCCGCGTGGTGCTGGACGAAGCCCAGTACATTAAAAACCCGCTCACGCAGGTGGCTCGCGCCGCAAAGCGTCTGCCGGCCGGCGTGCGCTTTGCCTTGACGGGCACGCCCATCGAAAACCGCCTGTCCGAGCTCTGGAGCATCTTCGACTTTTTGATGCCGGGCCTGCTCGGCACGCGCGAGTCGTTTGCCAAGCGCTTCGAAAGCCCGGTCGAGCACGCCGAGGGTGACAGCGCCGCTCGCCTGCAGGCGCTCGTGTCGCCGTTTGTGCTGCGCCGCGTCAAGGAAGACGTGGTGGCCGACCTGCCCGAGAAGATCGAGGATACGGTGATGGCGCAGCTCACCGGCGAGCAGCGCAAGCTCTACCTGGCCAACCAGGACCGCATTGCCCAGCAAGTGCAGCACCGCGAGGCCGGGGAGTTCAAAAAAGATAAGCTCAAGGTACTTGCCGAGCTCACCAAGCTGCGCCAGATCTGCTGTGATCCTCATCTGCATTACGCGGACTACAAGGCGGGAAGCGCCAAGCTCGATACGTGTATGGAGCTCGTCCACGGCGCGCTCGACGGCGGTCATCGCATCTTGCTGTTCAGCCAGTTTACGGGCATGCTCGATATCATCGGCAAGCGCCTGGCCAAGGAGGATATCGCCTTCCTTAAGCTTACGGGCGCATCGTCTAAAGAGAGCCGCGCCAAGATGGTTGCGCAGTTCCAAGCGGGCGAGGTGCCGGTGTTCTTGATTTCGCTCAAGGCGGGCGGCGTGGGCCTTAATTTGACGGCTGCCGACGTGGTCATCCACTACGACCCGTGGTGGAACGTGGCGGCGCAGGACCAGGCGACCGACCGCGCCCACCGCATTGGCCAGCAGCACACCGTGACCGTGTACAAGCTCATCGCCAAGGACACGATCGAGGAGCGCATCATGCAGATGCAGGAGTCCAAGCGCGATCTGGTCAACAGTGTGCTCGGCGGCGATGGCATTTCGTCGGCGCTGTTTACCCGCGAGGACGTTCTGGCGCTGCTCGGTGGCGACGGTCGCTAGCTGCGCGCGGGATGGGGCTGCCGGGCTGGGCCAGGTCGCCGGTTCGTCCTGGCCCGACCGCTTGCCTCACCCGTTATGTGTTCATTTGTAATGCCATGGATGGTTCGGCGCTCTTTGGGCATAAGAACCATTGAGAACATTGGCACATCAGCAAAGGAGAACATCATGGCGAAATTCTTTAAAGACTCCGACGGCAAGCTCGTTGCCGCTCTTGGCGACGACGTTGCGACCCCTGCCGGCTGCACGGAGCTGACGGCAAACACCGAGGATGCGGCGCACGAGAAGCACGTGCCTGTTGTCGAGACCGAGCGCGACGGCCACGTCATTCGTGCGCGCGTGGGCTCGACGGAGCACCCCATGCTGCCCGAGCACTACATCGAGTGGATCGCGCTTGAGGCCGAGGGCCGCCTGGAGGTCCATTACCTTGAGCCCGGCATGAAGCCCGCGACGTTTTTCGCTGGCGGCTCCAAGACCGGTACCGTCTATGCCTACTGCAACCTGCATGGGCTGTGGTCCGCGACGTTCTAGGAGCGCGCCCCCGCTCGGGGTATCATAGCTAGCATATGCACATGCAAGCGCCGGCTGCATTATGCGGCCGGCGCTTTTACTACGGTTTCGATGGTTTACGACGGAAAGGGCTGGGCCATGAAGCTCGCGCTTGCACAGATCGATATGCGCCTGGGTGATATTGAGGGCATTTGCGGTCGCATCGAGGACCAGGCTCGTCTGGCCCACGAGCGCGGGGCGCGCGTGCTGTGCGTCCCGGCACCGCTCTTTATGGGTGCTCTGCCCGGCGGCCTGATGGGTACTGCCGACTTTGAGCACGACATGCTGACAGGCCTGACCGGTGTTGCCGAGCGTATCCAAGAGCTCGATATGATCTGCATCGTGCCCGCGGCGGTTTCGTTTGAGGGCCAGCCACTGCTCGACTACATGATGCTCAAGGACGGTCATGTGGTGCCGGCGCGATCGAGCATTGCCCTGCAGCGTGGCGAGAACAACGACACGCGTTGGGCGCCGCCGGTGTTCGACGTGGACGGCGTGCGCATCGCCGTGATTTTTGACTTGGACCGCGAACTCGAGATGTTGCCGACCGGTGTTGACCTCATTGCGTATTTCCAATTCAACGCGTTTGACATGACCGACCGCGAGACTGCCGCCATCGCCGCCGTTCGCAGCGGTGCCTACCGCAAGATCGCATCTAAGCGCAGCGTGTGGTTTGCCTGCATGGCGCCGGTCGGTGCGTACGACGAGTCGGTATATACCGGCGGTTCGTTTGTGCTCGACGACTGCGGTCGCGTGGTGGCCCAGGCGCCGTGTTTTGAGGAGAGCCTGCTGGTTCAGGAGATTCAGCGCGGCGTGATGCTCGATGCCCTGGAAGATCACGAACTGCCCGAGTTTCGTTCCGAGGAGTGGCTGTGGCAGGCGCTGGTGCTCGCCGTGCGCGACAACGCCCGCGCTCGCGGCACGTCGCGTGCTGTGGTGGCACTCGAGGGTGACTTGCCGTCGTCCCTGCTGGCGGCACTTGCCGTTGACGCTCTGGGCCCGCGTAATGTGATTGGCCTTGTGCTGGGGCGCAACCGTATCTTTACGCCGGCTCAGGAAGAGGCCGAGGCTGCCCACTGTGCCGCCGTCCGCGCGATTGCCGAGCGCCTGCACATTCGCACCGTCGAGCGCGATGCACCGGATGCGGCGCGTGTGCTCGATCGCGACGTGTCGGCGGGCGATGCCGAGCGTCTGCGCTCGCGTGCGCTGGGCCTGATGCTCGAGGATACGGCGCTCGAGCTGGGCGCCATGGCGTTGAGCCCGCTCTCCAAGACCGAGTACGCGCTAGCGGCGCCCGCACTGTCCGGCGGCTACCAGGGCGACTTTGCGCCCTTTGGCGATGTGTACCTGTCGACGCTTGAGTTTGTGGCGCGCGTGCGCAACCGCACGTCTGCCGTGGTGCCCCAAGAGCTCGTGACGCTCAACGCGGTGGAAGATTGTATGGAGCGAGTGCTGGCGCAGGCGCTCTCGACGCTCGACGGTCCGGTCGATATGCTCGACCGCGCGGCACAGCTGCTCGGCGGGCTTGAGCCGGGTGAGGTCGATGGCGCGCTCGAGGCGCACGTGGACCGCAATCGATCTTTCGACGACATCCCGATGGCCGCTGGCAAGCCTGAGGCCTGCTCGCTGCTGCTGATGCTCGTTCGACAGGGTGAGGCTGCCCGTCGCATGTTGCCGACGGCGCCGATCGTTTCGGCCCGTTCGTTTGCCGAGCGCGCTTGGCCGTACATGCTTGCGTGGTCCGATTTGGGGCTCAACGGCAAGGAGCGCATGACGGTTGATTCACTGGCGCGCGCCGAAGTGCGCCGCTTTGCCGATAGCGATACGGGCGATCGCATGCGCGGTGAGATGATGGGTCTGTTGGGTGAGCTGTTGGGTATTTCGCCCGAGCAGATGGAGGAGCTGCGCTCTGAGGACGGTCAGCGTCGTTTGCACGAGGGAATGAAAAAGTTCGAGGGCGAGGTCCAGGACGCCATCGAAAGGATGATGGGCGGCCAGGGCGGACCGCAGGGCGGGCCCCAGGGCACGCCGATGCCACATCCGCCGGTGGATCCCCGTCAGTTTCCTTTTTTCTCGCAGAACTAAACTGGGGATGGGGCCAAGGTTACGCGGTTTTGCCAAACCGCGTAACGAGTCGACGCTACGCGAGCCCCTGCCGGGCCATCTGCCGCTCAAACCGTCGCTTGCGTACAGAAGTACGCGGCGCTCCTCTTTCGCGACACCTTGCCACGGCAGGGACTCGCTCGCTGACTTATGCTCAACCTATGGTTCGACCTTGCTTGCCAGATACGGTCGCTGTTGTGTTATTCTAGAACAGACGTTCGTGAATAGTGCGTGGGGCCTTGCCTTGCGCTGCGCTTGTGACGAGGGGAGGTTGGCTTGGTTATCTTGGGTATCGACCCTGGTTTGGCCCATACGGGGTGGGGGATTATCGAGGAACGACGTGGCGAGGTTCGCTGTCGTGCCTATGGCTGCATCGAGACCAGTGCTGGAAGTCCGCTCGCGGTGCGCCTGTCGCATATCGCTCGCGACCTCAAGGGCGTTGTCGAACGCTATCGTCCCGATACCGCTGCTATCGAGAGCATCTACTTTGGCGCTAACGTTCGTTCGGCCATCCCCACGGCGCATGCCCGCGGCGCTGCGCTTGTGGCGCTTTCGGAGTGCGCGCTCGAGATTGGCGAATACACGCCCATGCAAATCAAGCAGGCTGTTGTGGGCACCGGCGCCGCAGACAAACGGCAGGTCGCCTACATGGTGCGTACGCTCACACAGCTCGATCACGACCCGCACCCCGACCATGCCGCCGATGCCCTGGCCTGCGCCATCTGCCACGTTAACCTCAGCCGCACCCGAGCGCTTACCGGCGGCGAGTTCTATCAACAGAGAGGAACCGGATACTGATGATCTCCCAGCTCCACGGAACGCTTGTCGAGGCCACGATGAGCTCTGCTGTCGTCGATGTGTCGGGCGTTGGCTTTGAGCTCGGCATCTCGGGCAGCACTGCGGCCACGTTGCCGACGCCCGGCGGCGAGGTTCGCCTCTACACGCGTATGCAGGTGCGCGAGGACGCCATGACACTTTTCGGATTTTCCTCAAAGGATGAGCGCACAATGTTCGACCGGCTCGTGTCCGTCTCGGGCGTTGGCCCGCGCTTGGCGCTCGCCGTGCTTTCCACCTATACCGTGGGGCAGCTGTATTCGCTGGTGATGGCCGAGGACGACAAGGGCATGGCCAAGGTACCCGGTGTGGGCAAAAAGACAGCTCAGCGCCTCATTCTGGAACTCAAGAGTACCTTTGCCAAGGATAAGGGCTTTGTGCCGGTCGACGTGATTCCCGGACAGGTTGCGATGCCCGTGCCCGCTGCCGCTCCCTCGGCCATCGATGATGCCCGCGCGGCACTCCTTTCCATGGGCTTTAGCCCGCAGGAGGCCGATGTCGCTCTGAGCGGGTATGATGGGCAGGATATGCGTGTCGAGGATCTGCTCGGCGCGGCGCTTAAGCGACTCGGAATGGATGCGTGATGTGGGAAGCCGATGACTCTCAGGACCTGTGGGCGACGCCCGGCAACTCGCCGGCGGCATCCATGGCGCATGGCGAGCGCATGGTGGGCTCGGAGCTGACGCCCGAGGACCTCGATGTCGACCGTACCCTGCGTCCCCAGCGCCTGGACGACTACTGCGGTCAGGAGCATATCAAGCAGAGCCTTCGCGTGCTGATCGAGGCGGCGCAGAGCCGTGGCGAGACGCTCGACCACGTGATCTTCTCGGGCCCTCCGGGTCTGGGCAAGACCACGCTGGCCACCGTTATCGCCAACGAGCTGGGCGCTCAGATTAAGACGACGAGTGGCCCGGCCATCGCGCGCACCGGCGACCTGGCGGCCATCCTTACCAACTTGCAGCCGGGTGACGTGCTGTTTATTGACGAGATCCACCGTCTCAACCGTTCGGTCGAGGAAGTCCTGTATCCCGCGATGGAGGACTTTGCGCTCGATATCGTGATTGGCAAAGGTCCGGCGGCGCGCTCGATTCGCCTGGATATCCCCAAGTTTACGCTGGTGGCGGCAACGACCCGCTCGGGTATGCTGACCGGCCCGCTGCGCGACCGCTTTGGTATTTCGTATCGCCTGGACTACTACACGGTCGAGGAGCTTGCCCAGATTGTGACGCGCTCGGCAACCATTTTGGGCGTGACAATAGACCATCCGAGCGCGCTCGAGATCGGCTCACGCTCGCGCGGCACGCCACGTCTTGCCAACCGCTTGCTCAAGCGCGTGCGCGATTACGCCCAGGTGCGCGGCAACGGTCCTATTGAGCTTGATATCTGCCGTCAGGCGCTCGAGTTCTTTGAGATTGATGAGCTTGGTCTGGACTGGATGGACATTCGCATCTTGGAGACGCTCGCCAAGACGTTCTCCGGCCGTGCCGTTGGCTTGACCACGCTTGCCAGCGCGGTGGGCGAGGATCCGGGTACGCTCGAAGATGTCTACGAGCCCTATCTGTTGCAGTGCGGGTTGATGATTCGCACGCCGCAGGGCCGTCAGGCAACCCTTCGCACATTCGAGCATTTGGGTATCGAGCCGACCCTGTAGGAATGGGCTTGTTTTAGCGCATCTGTAGGCTATCGCTGGGCATTGGATAAACATATCGCCGTTCATCGGTTATGGGCGTTTTACTATTGCGCGCCCGTGCTATGCTGAATTGGTCTTTTTCTCATCCGGTAACGAAAGGACCGCCCATGCCTACTGACATCGAAATCGCACGTTCCGTCACGCCGCTGCCCATTACCGAGGTGGCCAAGAACGCCGGCGTCGACGTAAAGCACCTGATTCCGTACGGCTTCGACAAGGCAAAGGTCGACTATTCACTGCTCAACGAGCCGACCGATCACCAGGCCAAGCTTGTTCTCGTGACCGCTATCAATCCTACGCCTGCGGGCGAGGGCAAGACCACCACGACCATCGGTCTGGCCGACGGTCTGCGTCGTCGCGGCGTCAAGAGCGCCGTTGCCCTGCGCGAACCTTCGCTCGGTCCCGTCTTTGGCGTAAAGGGCGGTGCCGCCGGCGGCGGCTGGGCCCAGGTCATCCCCATGGAGGACATCAACCTGCACTTTACCGGCGACTTCCACGCTATCGGTGCTGCCAACAACCTGCTGGCCGCCATGCTCGACAACCATATTCAGCAGGGCAACCAGCTCGGCATCGATGTTAAGCGCATCACCTGGAAGCGCGTCGTCGACATGAACGACCGTCAACTGCGCCATGTTATCGATGGCATTGGCGGCAAGGCCCAGGGCGTGCCGCGCGAGGACGGCTTCGATATCACCGTTGCCTCCGAGGTCATGGCAATCCTGTGCCTGTCCACGAGCATCAACGATCTTAAGGAGCGCTTGGGCGAAATCGTTGTCGGCTACAGCTATGCCGGCGAGCCCGTCCGCGCCCGCGACCTTAAGGCCCAGGGCGCCATGGCCGCGCTGCTTAAGGATGCGCTTAAGCCCAACCTGGTGCAGACGCTCGAGGGCACGCCCGCGTTTGTCCACGGCGGTCCCTTCGCCAATATCGCCCACGGCTGCAACTCCATCATGGCCACCCGCATGGCCATGCGTTTTGGTGACGTCGCGATTACCGAGGCCGGCTTTGGCGCCGACCTTGGTGCCGAGAAGTTCCTGGACATCAAGTGCCGCATGACGGGCGTTCGTCCCAGCGCCGTCGTGGTTGTCGCCACTGCCCGCGCGCTTAAGTACAACGGCGGCGTTGCCAAGGCCGACCTCAACGACGAGAACCTCGAGGCCCTTAAGGCCGGCATGCCCAACCTGCTGCGCCACGTCGACAACATCCAGAACGTCTATGGTCTTCCCTGCGTGGTCGCCATCAACCGCTTCCCGACGGACACCGAGGCCGAACTTGCGCTCATCGAGTCCGAGTGCCAGAAGCTCGGCGTCAACGTTAAGCTGTCCGAGGTTTGGGCCAAGGGCGGCGAGGGTGCGCTCGACCTGGCCGATGAGGTCATGCGCCTGATTGAGCAGCCGAGCGAGCTCAAGTTTGCCTACGAGGACGGCGCCGATGTGGCCGACGCCCTGGAGGCCGTTGCCACCAAGGTCTACCGCGCCGATGGCGTCGACTTTACGCCGGCTGCCAAGCGCCAGCTCGCCGAGCTGCGCGAGAACGGCTTTGGTAACCTGCCGGTGTGCGTCGCCAAGACCCAGTACAGCTTTAGCGATAACGCCAAGGCTCTGGGCGCGCCCGAGGGCTTCCGCATCACCGTGCGCGAGCTCAAGGTTTCCGCCGGTGCCCACTTTGTGGTCGCGCTGACCGGCAGCGTTCTGACCATGCCGGGTCTACCCAAGGTTCCCGCGGCCGAGAACATCGACGTCGACAACGACGGCAACATCACCGGCCTGTTCTAAGCCTGCTGCTCATAGCCGCTTGCCCGCCCCGCCGTGCCTACCAAGGCCCGGCGGGGCTTTGTGCGTACCTATACCGATAGCTACGTTTCTCCGTATCGTTCGGAACAGGTGACGAGGTCGGCGTACTACAAAATTCGAGCTATTCCAACGGCCAGGATGTGACGCCTGAGTATCCTTGCGCCACGCATGTGCCCAACGAGTAGGGCAAAGCAACAGGGAGTGAACTGAACAGTCCCCGGTGGCGCAAAACGCAGCGCCGCCGGGGACTTTTTGATGCAAATTGGCTCCGAGACAAGCTGTCTGGGCCAGCCGCGCCACGAAAAGCGCCCATCTACTACGTTTGCCAGGGTTGGACCGACCATGGAGCGTTTTTTAACAATGCGGCAAGACGTTTACCTGCGGTTTTGTTAACGCAAATTTGGCTATGGTTGGCACCCTTGGGTTAAACGTAGTAGATGGGCGCATTTTGTGGTGCACAGCCCAAGAAGAGGTCGTTAGCCGCGCTGGAGGCCGAAGAGTTTGGCGTTGCGCTCGGCGACCATCATGTTGATATCGGCGATTTCCATCTCGCCGTCAATGTAGGGTTGGTAGGTACCGTACGGGTCGCCGGCTCCCAAGCTGCAGCTTCCGCAGTTGTCGCAGCTGCCGTTGCCGCAGCCAGCGAGCGCTAGCTTGATGATCTCCTCACGCTCGGCACGCGTCGTGTCCTTGATGAGCTTGCTTTTTGCCATGACATATCCTCGATTCGCTTGTGACCGTCGGCCGCGCATGTCTTGTAGATACCGGCGGGCTTTGTCCATCATAGGCTTTTGCGCGGGTAGAATGCATGGATAACTTGATGCTTACGGGCGACGGAAAGGAAACGTTGCATGGACCAGGACAAGACGACCGTAATGGGTGGCTACGGCTCCCCGCGGACGGGCAATGGCGCCGATGAGACCCGCGTCGTGCCGAATCCCGGCTACGCTGCCCCCGATACGACGCAGGTGTCGGCCGATCCCACGCGCGTTGTGAATTACGGAAATGCGGCGCAGGACCCGCATGGTGTCTCATCGCAGAACCCCTACGGCAACGCGGCGGTAGACCCTTATGATGACCTGCCGCAAAATCCCATTCCGCAGCCCCAGCAGACGACATATATGCCGCGCACGGCACAGCCGCGCTACGAGTCGCACGACCGATACGCGCGCGAGCCGTATCGTGAGTATCCCAAGTCCATCCCCCAGTATGGCGAGGACGAGGAGAAGAAGCCTTCGCGTTCGTCGAGCGTGATCAAGAAGATCCTCATCGTGCTGGCGATCTTCTTTGCCTTGTCGGTTGTGTTTGCCATCGTGTCGGGCATGCTCAACAAGCGGGGCGCCACGACTGATACCACGGCCGAGCAGACCGAGACTGCCCAGTCCGGCACCGTCGACCTGAGCGATATCCCGGGTCAGTACTGGTCAAACGCCAAGAAGCTCCTCAAGTCGCGCGGGGCCGATCTTTCGAATGCCGTGATTCTGACCGACGACGGCTCGACACCTGTTGTCGATGCCAATTGGGTCGTGACGTCTGCCTACTATAACGACAACGGTAACCTCGAGATTCAGCTCACGCGCAAGGACAGCTCGTCGAGCAACGCGTCCGGCGACCAGGGCACCACGGACAGCTCGAGCTCCAACACGCTGGAGGACCTGAGCAACAAGGCGCAGGAGCTTGGGGATAAGGCCCAAGAGCTGGGCGACACAGCCCAGAATCTCGGCGATACTGCTCAGAATCTGGGTGATATGGCAACGAACGCCTGGGATGCCCTGCAAAATGGCATTTCGGGCGCGCAGGGAAACTAGCGGCCGAGCGGCTAGAGCCTTAGCGGTGCAAACAAAAACGGGACGTAGGATCGCGTGACCGGGCGCATGGGCGCGTTGGTCGGCGGTTCTGCGTCCCGTTTTGCTGTCGATTACAGCTGTTCTGCCGGACGGTCGGGCGAGCTAAAGCCCGAGTCAAACGTGACAACGCATGATGAATCGGGCCTGCGCTCGTGCACGATATGCGTTACGCGCTCCAACAGCTCGTCGTCGGAGATGCGAAAGCCGTCGGGACGCACCAGGTCAAATGACACAAAGCCATCGTGCTCGTGCAGGTCATGGATGGAGAGCGCGGGATCGATCTGCATGACGCCATGCTTGACCCAGCCGCGCAGGTCGTCGCCGGTGGTGGCGATGGGGTCGCAGTGCAGCGTAATGTCGATGCCCATCTGGCGTTTAATATCGTGTTCGATGGTGTCCAGGATCTCGTGGTGCTCAAAGGCATCGCCCTCGCCGGGCATTTCCACGTGTGCGCTGGCAAACTGACGGCCGGGGCCGTAGTCGTGCACCATGAGGTCGTGTGTGCCCAAGACCTGGGGGTACGACATGATCCTGTCGCGGATTTCCTGGACGAGCTTGGGGTCGGGCGCTTGTCCCAACAGCGGGCTGATGGCGTCGCGCACCAGGCCCATGCCGCTGATGCAGATGAAGATACCCACACCCAGGCCTGCCCAGCCATCGAGGTCAAAGCCGGTCGTCTGCGAAATAAGCGCCGCCGCCAAGACCGAGCCCGAGGTGATGACGTCGTTTTTGGAGTCCTGTGCCGTGGCGATGAGCGTCTCCGAGTCGATGCGGTCGCCCAGCGCGCGGTTGAATGCGGCCATCCATAATTTGACGAGCATGGACAAGACGAGGGCTGCTAGGGAGACCAGCGTGTAGGCGGTGGGGGAGGGCTTGATGATCTTGGCAATGGACTCGAGCACCAGGTTGATGCCGACGGCACAAACGAGGACGGCGACAAACAAGCCGGCGAGGTATTCGTAACGGCCGTGGCCATAGGGGTGGCCTTCGTCTGCCGGGCGGCTGGCAAGGCGGAACCCGAGCAAGCTCACAATGTTGCTCGAGGCATCGGAGAGGTTGTTGAAGGCGTCGGCGACAAGCGAGACAGAGCCGGCGAGCAGACCCGCGATGCCCTTGGCCAGGCACAGGGTAATGTTGAGGCCAATGCAGATGAGGCTTGCGGCAAAGCCCGCGTTGGTGCGACATGATGCATCGACCGGCTCGCCCTCGCTGCCAGGAACAAGTGTATGTACCAGCCGATTTACAAATAGCATGGCGTACCTCCTCGCATCCTCGTTTAAGGGGATAGTGTAGCTCGCATGGGCGCGCCGTGCGCCGATGCTCAGAAAATGCAGTAATGGTCTGCGGGAGCTAACGAGCGGGGCTTCTTGTCCGACCGCGTGCTCCATTTTGGGCCACATGGGTATGGGCTTGTGCCTGCCTGCTCGACATACTTAATGTCGACAGCCCCTGTGTAAAGGAGGACGTATCCATGGACGAGATGTTTGCCATTAAATGCCAAAACTGCGGCGGCCCCATGTACTCTCACCAGGCTAAACGCAGCTTTGAGTGCGCCTATTGCGGCACGGTCGTTCCGTGGCAGGCCGATGCGGGGGAGCCCAAGAGCGCGCTGGGCATTCGCCATGCGCCGCTGACGGTTGTCGATGGGCTGCTTAAGCTCACCCATGTGTCGCAGCTCGAGCGCCCGGTGGACCCCGACTGGTATTTCTTTCATGCGCACTGGCGCAACCAGTCGGTTCTGGAGCATCTACTGTGGGAGGACCGCGGCACGGCGCAGGAGTTCCAGGAGGCCGCGCACGTGAGCATCCCGTGCCCCTTCTGCGGCGCATCCTTCGAAGGCGAGTCGACCCAGCGCGTGTTTGAGTGCCCGTCCTGCGGCAATAAGATCGGCGTTGCAGACCTACTCAAGCCCGGTACCTTTAGCAAGCGCCTGACCATGGGCGTTGGTGCGGAGTATGTACCCGAGCAGGGTATTCCCTGCGAAATCTCGCCGCAGCAGGCACGTGCCAACGCGCTGCAGCTGGTGCACCAGTATGCGGAAGCCTTTGCCGGGCACGACGTGGAAGATGCGATTCAAAATGACATGATGCTCTTCTACTTTCCCATGGCGCTGGCGGATTTGCGCATGATGGCGTCCTTCCCGGGCAAGGGGCTGAGCAAGGAGACCTTGGTGTACTACGAGGTGCTCGACTGGGCATATCCGCGGGCAAACTACCTGGACGTTCGTCTTATGGGCATTTTGGAGCCGTGGGACTTTGCCAAGGTGGGGCCGTTCGATCCTGCCATGCAGGAAGGCGACTTCCGCGTTGTCTCCGTCGATGCGTCTACCAAGGACCAGGTGGTCATTGATAAGCTGGCGCTCGACATTGCCGGCAACGATGCCGAGGCGGTGCTGGGGCTCAATAAAAAGAGTATCCGTGCGTGGGCGCGCAAGGCCCGCAAACATAAGGACGGCCTGGTGATGGTGCCGGTCTACTTTGTCGATCGTCCGGCGACGGACAGCCGCGATGGCGAGCAGGTGCGCATTGCCGTAAACGGCCAGACGGGTCGTGCGGCCGCGGTGGTGTTTAGCGACAAGCGCGAGACGCATGTGGTGGCACCGCTCAATCCCAACGTGATGCTGTCGAGCGAAAGTACCGTGCACGCCACACCCATCGAGGTCAAATACGTTAAATCGCCGTTTCTGTACCAGATCGTGCGCCATGGAGGCGGCGGGCAACCGCGTCAGGTGGCAGCGGTGGCCGAGGGCTCCTACCGAGAGGAAAAGCCCAAGCGCCGCGGTTTTCTGGGTGCGCTATTTGGGAAGTAGGGGAGTAGTACCGGTTGTTGCTGTAACTTGAAGGTTAGGGCTACGGGGCGGCTCGCAGGGGTGCGGGCCTCCCCGTTTTTGTGCGGCGGCAGGACCCGCAGGCACTCCATTAAACGCTCACGCTCATAGCACGAACGTTGAGCAACATTACGTTTGCCGAGGGCTATTAAAAAATGTCCGTATGCGGTAGTAGTCTAATCGTAAGGCGTTTCCAGCCTCTCGGGTTCTAGGAAGAAGCGGATGGGAGAGTAATGCAAAAGACCATGATGGACTCTATTCCCATAAGCTCACGTGCCCGTGCACTATGGGCAAAAACCGGCAGCGCGGAAGAGCGTAACCTGTGGTCGCCTCTTTATGTTCATATGGTCGATTCTGCGGGTGTTGCGCGCAGGCTTTGGAACGAATGGCTGCCGGAATCTGTCAAGTACCAAATCGTGAACGCATTTGGCTGTGACGACTCTGCAACGGCGGCACTCGTTACCTGGCTTGCTGGTATCCACGACATTGGCAAGGCGACGCCAGGCTTCCAGTACAAGGTCTCGGAGCGGGCAGAACTTGTTGAACAAGCGGGGCTTCAGGTTCCGAGCCCCCGCATGATGAACCACCCTCCATCGCACGCCTTCATGAGTGAGGTGATCCTCGAAGATTGGCTCGATGGACGCGGTTGGGACTGCTCGTGGACATTCGGGTGCATTCTGGGAGCGCATCATGGAACCACGCCTTCGTCCGATAGCGTGCTCGACGGCATAACGAGCGCATCGCGTAATTTTCCCAACGAGAACTTGGGTGATGACGATTGGCGTGCCGTCCAAGAGGAGCTTCTTGACTGGATGTTTGAGGAGTCGGGGATGGCGAAGTTCGAGAGTGTCTTTAGCTCGTCACCTGTTCCTCAACCAGAACAAGCACTCGTCTCTGCGCTGGTTATCGTTGCCGATTGGATTGCCTCAAATTCAGATCTGTTCCCTCTTGACTCTTGCATCGGCTCTTATGACGAATTTATCAAGCGCACCGATGCCGCATGGGCTTCGCTGGCGTTGCCCCCGGCGTGGCAGGCGATGCCGGTAAAGGAAGAGGGACAAGAGCTGTTTCATCACCGCTTTATTGGTCTTCCTGAGGATGCGAGCTTGCGTCCAGCACAGGAGCAGGCGATGCAGGCGGCATCCGACATGGACGGCGCAGGGCTACTCATTATCGAAGCGCCCATGGGCAACGGCAAAACAGAGGCCGCACTGATGTGCTCAGAGATTATGGCTCCGAAAACCGGGGCAGGGGGAATCGCCTATCTTCTACCGACAATGGCAACTTCCAACGCGATGTTCAAGCGCGTTAAAGATTGGCTCGAGTGCGTTCCCGATTCGCGGGGCCGCAGTACGCAGTCGATGCAACTTTTGCATAGCAAGGCGGCTTTGAACCCGGACTACGACAGCCTGCGAAGCTGGGGACGCACTTGGATGGGGGACGACGCGAAAAAGAGCGTTGAGGAAGATGTGACAGCGCACCAGTGGTTTGGCGGAAGGAAGCGTGGTCTTCTGTCGTCATTTGTTGTGGGCACGGTCGACCAGCTGCTTATGGCGGCGCTTAAGGCGCGCCATGTGCAGCTTAGGCACTTGGGCCTTGCCGGCAAGGTTGTCATAATCGATGAGGTTCATGCTTACGATGCCTATATGAATGTCTATCTTGACCGTGTGCTCACGTGGCTTGGCGCTTACGGCGTGCCGACCATACTGCTTTCGGCAACGCTTCCCGCTGAGCGCCGCAACGAGCTCATCCACGCCTATCGGGGTAGGGATAGAAAATCCACTCGTCGCGCATCAAAGCGGAAAGATATTCCGGAAGCTCCTCGTAAAGCATCAGGGTTGCCGTCGTACCCGCTCGTTACAACGGCAACCCGAAATGGAGCGCTGGACGATAGCATGTACCGAGCATGCGATGACCCTTCGATCGGAACAAACGTTATTGTCGAACGATTGGAAGACGACGATGCTGCGCTGGTTGCACAATTGGAGGACTTATTGTCCGATGGTGGTTGCGCATGCGTGTTGCGAGACACGGTTTCCCGTGCCCAAAGCTCCTACGAGCAGTTGAAGACTGCCTTTGGCGATTCGTGCGTAAAGCTCGTCCATTCGCGCTTTATTGCCGTCGACCGAATGGAAAATGATGCGGAACTGCTGCGACTGCTTGGTCCCGACTCTGCCGACAGGCCCAGTAAACTCATCGTAGTGGGTACGCAGGTGATCGAGCAATCCCTTGACATTGATTTCGACGTAATGATCACCGATGTAGCCCCTATCGACCTTTTGCTGCAGCGAATGGGACGCCTACACCGCCATGAACGCGGGGAAAATCAGGGACAGCGTCCGGAGAAGCTCAGGCAAGCACGTTGCTTTATCACGGGCATCGAGGACTGGGCGACTGCTCCGCCTAAGGTGAATGGGGGTATAGAGAAGGTCTATCACCCTGCGATGCTTTTGCGCAGCTTGCTTTCGCTGAGGGCAAAGAGTACCGATGGGGGGACGGCTATGGTCAATCTGCCTCACGATATTGCTGGCCTTGTCGAGCGGACGTATTCACGAAGCATTGCGGCGGAAGAGTTGTGCGATGCGGGCGCAGCACCGGAATGGGTTCATGCTTTGCAAAGCGCAGAAGAAGAGCTGGAGAAGACAAAAGAGAACAAGCAGCTCAAGGCAAATGCCTGGCTTCTGAGCAAGCCACAGAAGGGGACGCAAAGTCTTATTGGCTGGCTGAATGAAACCTTCTCGCTTGCAGACGAGACAAAAGCACGCGCTGCCGTTCGCGATTCTGGTGACACGGTTGAGGTTATTGCGGTCCAAGTAGGCAACGACGGTTTCACGCTGCTTCCCTGGGTCACCGACATAAAGGGGAGCCGTCCGTGTCAGGGCTATTTAGGGGATGGAAGTGAAGCGCCTGACGATGAGGTTGCCCGCCTTGCGGCGAGTTGTACCGTGAGCCTGCCATTCTGGCTATCGTCTGATCAGGTAATTGATGCCCTGGAGACAAAATCTCAGGCGCTCAGATGGCAAGAGTCAAGATGGCTTCAAGGTCAACTGGTCTTGGCGTTTGATTCAAACCTAGATACGGTAATAGAAACGAAAGATGCTATCTATCGCATGCACTATTCGCGTAAGGACGGGCTTGAACTTGTTGAAACAGTGAGGAAGAAAGGAGATGCGCAATGAGCCAGAATGTGAGTTTTAACCTCGTGGACGAACCATGGATCTGCGTTCGCGATTTGGGCGGGGCGACGCGCGAGGTATCACTGCTCGAGCTATTTGAGCAAGCGTCAAGCATCAAGTGCTTGGCTAACGATCTACCTACACAGGATTTTGCGATTCTGCGCGTTTTGCTGGCAGTGCTGCAAAGGGCAATTTCTCCGACGCTCGACGATGACGACGTTCCAGCGGAGGTTTGGGGGCGCCTATGGCGTGCTCACGAACTGCCCATCGACCAGATTCACAAATACCTCGACGAGTGGCACCATCGTTTCGATCTGTTTGACGAGGAACAGCCTTTTATGCAGGTTGTTGGTTTGCGCTGGAAGGATAGCGAGAAAAAAGAGAACAACCTGTACAGGATTATTGGAGATAGTTGGTCTCGAGAGGATAAGCGTCTATTTCTTCAAAGGGCAGGCTCTGGGCTCGCTAGATTGACGTTTGCCGAGGCAGCGAGATGGCTGGTTCATCTGCAAGCTTTTGCTCTTGGAATTCCTGGACAGCCAGTTTTGGGGGAGAAAGCGGAATCTATTAAAGGCGGGAAGGTATATCCTGGCGGTCCAGGCCCAGATGGCCTATTGGGCTGTATGTATCTAGAAGGCGATTCTCTGGCAGATACCCTTCTTTTAAATTTTTTGCCTACTGCCTCTCGTTCTGATGAGGACTGTCTGTTCCTCGAGGATGATAAGCCTTGTTGGGAGGTTAATCCGTTGCTGGTCTCAGACGGCCATGAGGAGTCTTTCCCCCGCGGGCGCGCGGAGCTTTTCACATGGCAATCGAGATGGGTACGGCTGATTCCATGCGAGCGGAATGTGATCGATGCAATCGTAAGTGCCGGGCGAAAGATGGAAAAGAGCAATCAGAGGCTCCGCCAAATTGAAAGCATGACTGCCTGGAAAGAGAGGGTTGGGGCGTCCAGGACTTCCGGAATTGAGTTTTTGCCTCGTAAACATGAGAGAGATCAAGCTATGTGGCGGGGTATCATTTCTATATTCGGAGGGACCGCCGAACAAGAGTCTCGCATTGTTCCTCCTGAGGTTATCTCTTGGGTAAAAAGGATGAGTGGCAGAAGCTCAGGATCGCTGCTTCGTTGGAGCGATTATGTTAACGTCCGCGCCGTAGGATTTGAATATGTTGATGCTAAGTGCGGAGCTGTTACCGTTGTTTTTGATGACAAGGTCGAATTAAGTGCATATCTGCTCTCTGACAAGGGAGAGGACCTGGTAAATCTTGCAAAGGAACTTGTGACTTCGACATCAAAGGCGGTTTTTGCCTTGGGCTGTTTTGCCGCAAACCTCCGCATAGCGTTGGGAGGAAGCGCGGAAAGGGAGTATCAGAAAGCGAAGCCGGACGAAAAACCAAAAGAAACAGCGAAAGAGAAAGCGATTGCTCGGGCTTTCTTTGAGATTGATTCGCCGTTTCGTCAGTGGCTTGCCGCTCTTAACGAGACCAGCAACGCGGAGGTAGAGAGGCGTCGATGGCGCCGTACCGCACGCGTGATTATCAAAGCGCATGCCGATGTCCTCCTTCGCGAAGCTGGTCCGGAGGCAATCGTTGGCGCTCCTGCTCAAAACGAGAAGGGAGAAACCGCAGATTGGATGACGGCCTCGAAAGCAGAGGCTAAGTTGAACGCCGCCCTTAAAAAGTATCTGCCGCTTGAAGAAGACGAGCCAAACGATAAAGAGGTTCAAACATGACGAAAACCAAGGAGCAACGCCCAGAGCAGATGATTGGCGCATTCGTTCACGGGCGCATATGCTCTATCCAAAACGACTATCTGTCTGCCAGCAGAAAACCACGAGGAGCGCGAAAGTTGGCAACATTGCGCCATGTGCTTCTTTTGCCCATGGGCTCAAGCGCAGATGCATGGTCACTTGTGTTCGAGGGCCTGCCTGCCGAGCTTGTGGGGAGAGGCGCCGAACCATCGTGGGCCGAGACGGCGGTTCATGCCGCGCTCACGCTCTATGCGGTTCATCAACAGGGCAAAACCAAGCCAATGTATGTGCCTGGCGATGAACATTCGTTTGGTGCAGCCCTGCGACAGCTCGTGCGGAGTGATAAGGGACGTTACTCGAATCTCGAAGAGGGCGAAATGCCTCGAAGGTTTAGGGCCTTTATAACGGCCGATTCCATGGAAGAGGCACTTCACTATGCAAGGCAGCTTATACAGCAGCTGCGAGCTGCCGAGATTCCCGTTGATTACGCGCGTTTTGCAGCACAGCTATACACACTGCAAAACCCCTATACAGCAGATAAGGTGCGTCTTGCGTGGGGGCGTGAATATAGTCGAATACCAAAGGCCGAGTCCGGCATCGATGCCAGCTCTTCGGAAGAATAGTTGATGGGGAAATCGCCAAGAAAGGACCTACAATGAAAAAGCCCCAGTTTATCGATATCCATATCCTTCAGACTGTCCCTCCGAGCAACATCAATCGAGATGACACGGGTAGTCCAAAAACAGCATATTTCGGCGGAGTCAAGCGCTCGAGGGTCTCAAGCCAGGCTTGGAAGAAGGCCACGCGCGATAGTTTTTCCTATTTGTTGGATGAGTTCGGTCTTGGTTGGCGTACGAAGCACGCAGCAAACTTGATCGCGGAGGCCGTGACCGCCATTTTGCCGGACATTGAAGGCGATCAGGCCGAAGTTGCTGCCGAGAAGGCTTTGGCGGCAACGGGCGTCAAAGTCAAAGATGGCGAAACGGGCTACTTGCTGTTTCTTTCTTCAGGGCAGATCAAAGCCCTTGCATCGTTGGCGGCGCAGGCTTTTGAAGCGGGCGCGGATGTCGACAAGAGGCTTGCTAAGGAAATTCTTGATATCAAGAAGAAACCGACGCTTAACAGCATCGATGTGGCAATGTTCGGTCGTATGGTGGCGGATGCTCCTGATTTGAATGTCGACGCCTCCGTTCAGGTCGCCCATGCCATTGGCATTGGGAGGATGAATCCAGAGTTCGATTACTTCACTGCCCTTGACGATTGCTCGCCCGAAGACAATGCGGGCGCAGCAATGATTGAGACAACGGAGTTCACCTCATCGACGATGTATCGCTATGCAACTATTGATGTGCTGCATCTGTGCGAAAATCTCGGTTCGGCTGCGGTTGCTTGCCGCGGCATCGAGGCGTTTTTGAAGGCATTCATTACTTCCATGCCCACGGGAAAGCAGAATTCGTTTGCAAACCGCACGCTCCCCGGAGCGGTCGTTCTTCAGCTGAGGGATACGCAACCGGTGAGCTTGGTGAATGCCTTTGAAAAACCTGTTGAGGCGTCGCATGGGAAAAGCCAGATTGAAATTGGTTGTGAGCGTTTGGCCAAACAGGAAGAGGCGATTGACAAGGCGTTTGGAACGACCCCGCAAAAGACGTTCGTTATAACTGCATCTCCGGATGCGCAGTCTCTTCCCAGTGCCATGGGTGTCGAAGGGGCATGTGATCTTGACGCCGCAATTGCGCAAATCTCGCAAGCGTGTGCTGCTTATCTGGCCGAAAATGGCCACCAAACCGAAGAGGTGGACTAGCTATGGCGGTCCTGCTGCTCAAATTGGCGGGTCCGCTACAATCTTGGGGGTCGTCGAGCAGGTTCACCGAGCGCGGAACAGAGCACGAGCCGACGAAGAGCGGCGTTGTGGGCCTGCTTGCCGCAGCCTTAGGTCGTTACCGAACAGATCCCGTTGATGATCTTGCGGCGCTACGCTTTGGCGTACGTATCGATCAGCCAGGAACATTTGTAAGCGACTTTCAAACCGAACATAAGCGAAAGTGGGACTCGCAAAGCGCTCGATGGATATTAAGCGAGAAAAAGGACGATACCCTGCCTTTAACGTATCGTCACTATCTTGCTGATGCTGTGTTTGTTGCGGCCCTTGAGGGCGATTTGGGACTCTTGCAAAGGTGCGCCGAGGCGCTTGACGCTCCGGCGTTTCCCCTGTTTCTGGGTCGCCGTTCCTGTCCACCCGCGTGCAGAGTACATATTGGGCTGTTTGAGGATGTGGCGTTGCTCCAAGCTTTGCGCAGTCACCCCTGGGAAGCAAGCGAGAGATATCAGGGCAACTGGAAGTTCCGCGGTAAAGAAAGCGTTGACCTGGAGATTCTCTACGATAAGCAGGGTTCTGACGAAGGCGAGGGCTACGATGTTCCGCTGCGCGACGTGCCCATCAGCTTTTCGCAGGAGCATCGCCAATACAGCTTTCGTACTGTTGCCCATACAACAGCAACGGTTAGGAACCCGAAATATGCTGGCGTGCAGGCCGACCATGACCCTTGGTCTGCTCTAGGAAAGGAGGTATAGCCGATGTTCTTTACCCAGTTTCCCATCAATATGACGCGGAGGGAGTCGCGTGCGATGCTTGCCTCGCCCTATCGCATGCATGCGGCGATTGCAGGCAGCTTCCCCTTTTCTCAGACGAGCGGGGACGGCCGCGTGCTTTGGCGCGTGGATAGAATGCCTGATGGGGGTTCTCGCCTTTATATCGTGAGTCCCGGCAAGCCGAGCTTGGTAGGGCTTGATGAACAAATTGGGTGGCCCGACTGCGAACCGCAGTGGGGCACGCGCGGATACGATCCGTTTTTGGGGCGCATCTCGAACGGACAGACCTATTCGTTTCGCTTGGTAGCGAATCCGTCGCTCAACAGAAGCACGCGTGGCGGCAAAAGCGACCTGCTAAACAGCGAGGGCGAACCTAAGAGAAATAGAATTGGCCACCTGACCATTCTGGAGCAAACTGCCTGGCTCGTTGGAGCTCAAGCATATAAGGGCGCCGACAAGGAAGTGCCAAGCATTTTTGCGCCCGAGCGGGGATCACGTGCCCAAAGGAATGGTTTTGAGGTTTTGAGCGACGATGAGGGCTGCCCGAGCTTGATTGTTAGTAATTCCAACAGAATCTCGTTTACCAAGGGTGTCCAAGGAAACAAAGTCACCTTTACGCGCGCCCAGTACGATGGCGTGTTGCGCGTGACCGATGCTGATGCCTTGCGCCATGCGCTTGTGTGTGGCATCGGGCATGCCAAAGGATTCGGATGCGGCCTTCTCACGCTGGTTCCACTGGATAGGTGAGCGGCATGGGTGATAATCCTGGCATGATCAAGCCTGATTTGCGCGTACTGCCCACGATAAAGGAGCGAATGACGTTTCTTTATGTCGAGCGATGTCTTGTGAGCAGGCAAGATAGCGCAGTGAGCATAACCGATGCGCGCGGAACGGCGTATGTCCCCGCGGCTTCTCTTGGGGTGCTTATGCTGGGGCCTGGGACCAATATCTCTCATCGTGCGGTTGAGTTGCTCGGCGATTCGGGGACAAGCGTGATTTGGGTGGGCGAGCACGGCGTTCGCTACTATGCGCACGGCCGCCCGCTCACCCATTCTTCTCGGTTGGTTGTCGCGCAGGCTGAGCTCGTGTCGAACACTCGAAGGCGTCTTGCCGTGGCACGAGCGATGTACGGCATGCGTTTTCCCGGCGAGGATGTATCGAATTACACGATGCAGCAGCTCCGTGGCCGCGAGGGAGCTCGGATTCGAACACTTTATCGGCGGCTGTCGAAGCAATACGACGTCCCATGGGATGGGAGGGAATACAACCCCGATGATTTTCTTGATGCAAGCCCAATCAATCAGGCGCTGTCGGCTGCCCATGCATGCCTTTACGGAGTCGTTCACAGCGTGATTGTGGCGCTGGGGTGCTCTCCGGCATTGGGATTTGTCCACGTTGGCCATGAGCGCTCGTTTGTGTATGACATTGCCGATTTGTATAAAGCAGAGGTGACGATTCCCATCGCTTTCGAAGTGGCTTCCGATCCTCCAGAGGATATCGGGGTGGAAGCGCGTCGGTGCACTCGTGATGCGTTTCTTGACGGGAAGATAATGGAGCGCTGTGCTCGCGATATCAGGGGTCTGCTGTTGGGCGACTTCGAGACAGAGGACGAGCCTGATATCGATACGATGTTCCTCTGGGATGAGAGGCGCCCTGCCGTTGCTTTTGGAGTGTCCTATGGCAAGGAAAACGACGTCCAGGTGGATGCCACCGAAGAGAATAACGGAGTGCTTGTGGAAGGATAACGGGTGATTGTTGTTGTTTTGGAAAAATGCCCCCTTGCACTTCGCGGCGACCTAACGAAATGGTTGCAGGAGATTAGCCTAGGCGTGTATGTCGGCAGGGTGGGCGCGCGTGTAAGGGATGAGCTTTGGAGTCGTATTTGCAAAGAATGCAAAACAGGGCGTGCCACGATGGTTTTTTCTGCACGCAACGAGCAACACCTCAACTATCGAGTGCACAACACCGCGTGGGAACCTATCGATTTTGATGGTATCAAGCTAATGATGCGGCCTTCGCCTTCGCGCATGAAGGCCCTTGGCACGAAGAGAGTGGGCTGGAGCTACGCGGCGATGCGATCGAAGGCACGTCGCGGGAGCGTGGCAGCCGAAACGGACGAGCCGCGCGAATACGTTGTACTTGATGTTGAGACCACGGGGCTGGACCCAGACAAAGATGCGATTATCGAGATTGCCGCCATCAAAGTTGAGCAGGGTGTTGAGGCGGGCAGGCTCCATGAGCTTATTCGATACGAGAAAGGCATCCCAAAGAAGATAGTCGAGCTAACAGGCATTACCGATGAGATGCTTGCCGAAAAGGGGATCGAGCTTGAGCGAGCGGTGAGCGGCCTGCTTTCCTTTGTCGGGAGCCGCATAGTGGTTGCGCATAACGCTTCGTTCGATACCGGCTTCGTGCAGGCAGCGTGCGAAGAATGCGACCTAGACGATTTTGACAATGAGTGCATCGACACCATTACACTGGCAAAGAAGAAGATGCCCGATGCGCCGAACTATCGCTTGAAGACCCTGCTCGGCCTTTTGAACCTTGACAATCAAATACCTCATCGTGCCGAGTCTGATTGTGAGGCGACCTTGAGCTTGTTTAGAAAACTGATTAAAATGGGGCCCACATCAAAAGGATAGGGTGTTTTGAGCTGGGATTTTTAAGTCTGCTCCCCGCACACGCGGGGATGATCCCGCGCGTATATCGTGAAGTCTGAGCCGTCTGGCCTGCTCCCCGCACACGCGGGGATGATCCCTGACCTCGATGGTCTCGCCAAAGCTGGACATTCTGCTCCCCGCACACGCGGGGATGATCCCGCCAATGGGCGTGTAGCCTTGGCTGACAACGTCTGCTCCCCGCACACGCGGGGATGATCCCTTGGTGTTCTTCTCACGTGCCATGTCTCACTCCTGCTCCCCGCACACGCGGGGATGATCCCTGTCCGGCAGTACCGAAGGCACCCGTTCCCCACTGCTCCCCGCACACGCGGGGATGATCCCGCGCCGGACATCGACCAGAAGACTTGGCGTGACTGCTCCCCGCACACGCGGGGATGATCCCGCATACCAAGGCTTCGCCAAACAAAACTACACCTGCTCCCCGCACACGCGGGGATGATCCCCACATCGGCAAGCTCTACCGAGCCATGCGCGACTGCTCCCCGCACACGCGGGGATGATCCCGGAATGACCTCGAAAGAGGGCGGCATCACCGGCTGCTCCCCGCACACGCGGGGATGATCCCAGTTTCTTGATGCCTCCGACGTTCTGCTCCCACTGCTCCCCGCACACGCGGGGATGATCCCTCGTCACCTGCTCCATGTATTGGTTTGCCGACCTGCTCCCCGCACACGCGGGGATGATCCCGATTGCGTTGAGCTGGTCCGAGAACGTGTTGACTGCTCCCCGCACACGCGGGGATGATCCCAACTACGCGCACAGGCTGGTATTTGGACATTGCTGCTCCCCGCACACGCGGGGATGATCCCGACGTAACGAAGCACACCGGCTACCAGCCCGCCTGCTCCCCGCACACGCGGGGATGATCCCGGTGCCGTGTACAGCTCGCGCCCGATTCCCCACTGCTCCCCGCACACGCGGGGATGATCCCGTGTCGTAGCACTTGCCGCCTGTGATGTTGCACTGCTCCCCGCACACGCGGGGATGATCCCATCGTGAACATCTCGGGCAACCTCACGCGCGACTGCTCCCCGCACACGCGGGGATGATCCCACTCAGGAGAAGGCGGTCGTGACGTACATCGACTGCTCCCCGCACACGCGGGGATGATCCCGCGTAAACACGACGCGAGCTAATTTGCTCGGGCTGCTCCCCGCACACGCGGGGATGATCCCGGTACTCTATCGTGTTCCTATTGGTGATATTGCTGCTCCCCGCACACGCGGGGATGATCCCCCGCCAAGACCAGTGGAGCGCCGCCCTTCCTGCTGCTCCCCGCACACGCGGGGATGATCCCGTTACTACCGCCGGCCACGTAACTGCTCCGATCTGCTCCCCGCACACGCGGGGATGATCCCTCGTAGGCGTTCAGCTCTCGACCGCTCTTGAGCTGCTCCCCGCACACGCGGGGATGATCCCAAAGTCAAGGTCAAGCGCGTTAGTATCGCCACCTGCTCCCCGCACACGCGGGGATGATCCCTCCATCACACGCGAGGAGCTGGACGCGATCGACTGCTCCCCGCACACGCGGGGATGATCCCGTGCGCAAAAGTACGCTATTCATCTAATCGAACTGCTCCCCGCACACGCGGGGATGATCCCTCCTCCTGCAAGGTCTGGTCGTCCCATCCCGTCTGCTCCCCGCACACGCGGGGATGATCCCGAGCTGATTCCTGCGCTGAACCACGCAATGCGCTGCTCCCCGCACACGCGGGGATGATCCCTCAGCTGCCGTCCTTCATGGGGAAGATAGGTCCTGCTCCCCGCACACGCGGGGATGATCCCGCTTACGCGCCTTAGAACACAGCTCCCACGTCCTGCTCCCCGCACACGCGGGGATGATCCCGTGACGGTCATTCTAGTTGCGTTGTAAAGCTACTGCTCCCCGCACACGCGGGGATGATCCCAAGCACAGCGGCATTGGAGCAGGTGAACACTTCTGCTCCCCGCACACGCGGGGATGATCCCGCGCTCAGCGTACTCCAGAAACTCACCGACAACTGCTCCCCGCACACGCGGGGATGATCCCGACCCCGCCTGGTAGATTGCGCCTACCTGACGCTGCTCCCCGCACACGCGGGGATGATCCATTTTATCGACGGGAATCTGGTCGATGGTGCGGCTGCTCCCCGCACACGCGGGGATGATCCCATGGTGACGGTACCGTTCGAGCGCAAGGTCTACCTGCTCCCCGCACACGCGGGGATGATCCCGGAATCACGTCGATGAGCTTCAGGGACGGGGCCTGCTCCCCGCACACGCGGGGATGATCCCGACCCGTTCGCCGACCCGTACAAGCTGCAACACTGCTCCCCGCACACGCGGGGATGATCCCGAGACAGATGGAGGACGCGCAGGCCGCAGCGACTGCTCCCCGCACACGCGGGGATGATCCCCAAGACTCGCCGTCCTGGGAGAACCCGTATATCTGCTCCCCGCACACGCGGGGATGATCCCGCGCTAATCAGCGTGAGCGAGTTCGACCGATGCTGCTCCCCGCACACGCGGGGATGATCCCGCAGCTGCCGTCCTTCATGGGGAAGATAGGTCCTGCTCCCCGCACACGCGGGGATGATCCCGCATTTGAGCGCCTTGTTTTTTCCGTAGTCAACTGCTCCCCGCACACGCGGGGATGATCCCGACCAAACTTTTTATGCACAGACGGCCCCAGTCTGCTCCCCGCACACGCGGGGATGATCCTGCACCGGAGAACGACTGCGTGGCCTTCGCCGCCTGCTCCCCGCACACGCGGGGATGATCCCTCGACACTGTACGTTAGGCCGCTCTTCGACTGCTGCTCCCCGCACACGCGGGGATGATCCCGAGGAGGTAACCGCGCTCATCTGGTAAGCCACCTGCTCCCCGCACACGCGGGGATGATCCCCCCACGCCCGACCTAATCAATCCCGCCACAATCTGCTCCCCGCACACGCGGGGATGATCCCGCCTACCAGGGTTTCGCGAAACAAAACTACACCTGCTCCCCGCACACGCGGGGATGATCCCGGTGGCTTCATTGGCCTTGCCAGCAGCAATGTCTGCTCCCCGCACACGCGGGGATGATCCCGTGATTGTCTGTATTAAGGGCAACACGTTGACCTGCTCCCCGCACACGCGGGGATGATCCCAAGGAAGCGCAAATTAAGTATTTGCGTGCGCACTGCTCCCCGCACACGCGGGGATGATCCCTCGATGTGCGGAACGCAGATAAGCGTCGTCGACTGCTCCCCGCACACGCGGGGATGATCCTTGTGTGCAATCGTGTGCAACCGTAGGCAATCGCTGCTCCCCGCACACGCGGGGATGATCCCGACAAAGCCAAGACCAAGCAAAGCAGATCGCACTGCTCCCCGCACACGCGGGGATGATCCCTACCGCACTATGCGCAAGATAAAGAGCCGATCCTGCTCCCCGCACACGCGGGGATGATCCCGTCCGGGGCGGCCGCAGGCACGACTACCTCGTCTGCTCCCCGCACACGCGGGGATGATCCCGAGTGCGCGCTCCACCAGTACAGCTCCAACGGCTGCTCCCCGCACACGCGGGGATGATCCTACTGATTGCACGGATACAACGTTGCTCGTAGGCTGCTCCCCGCACGCGCGGGGATGATCCCGTCAGCGCAACCGAGAAGCACGCCCGCGCCAGCTGCTCCCCGCACGCGCGGGGATGATCCCAAATGTTGTTGTTGACCTTCTTCAACGCCGTCCTGCTCCCCGCACACGCGGGGATGATCCCACAGAGGTGTTATTATCTTCCGTGTGAACAATCTGCTCCCCGCACGCGCGGGGATGATTCCCTCAGACAGTATCCAGAGAGAAATGGTCTGAAATGTTCCCCGCACACGCGGGGATGATCCGGATGCGGAGGGCCGCGAGATTCCGCTGGACACCTGTTCCCCATGCGCGGGGATGATCCCAAAGAGGTAGAGTCGACCGGCGACGAAGCCTCCTCCTCCCCGCACGCGTGGGGATGATCCCGTCAACAACACCAACGCAGCGAACGGCAATTCCTGCTCCCCACACACTCGGGGATGATCCTGAACGCAAGGGTGCTCTCGACCTGAAGCGCGACTGCTCCCCGCACACGCGGGGATGATCCCGTCAACAGCACCAACGCGGCGAACGGCAATTCCTGCTCCCCGCACGCGTGGGGATGATCCCAGCCAGAGCGTGTTCGCGGGCTGCACGGGATACTGCTCCCCGCACACGCGGGGATGACCCCGGCAGCCGTCAAAGCCCCGGAACTTCTTCCACCTGTTCTTCACACATGCGGGGATGATCTCGCGTGGCCGGCGGTGAGCTTGTCCCACTTGGCGCTCTCCACGGGGTCGGCGGCAACCGCGGCGGGTTTCTCGAGGGACATCCCTCGCCTCGTATCGGCATAAAAAGCCGCCCCGAAGGCGGCTTGCGCGGCGGTAGGATTTGCACCTACGTCTCCTCAATCAAGGGCGCTCTTCGTACTGCGCTACTTTTCGTGATTCCTATTTCCCCTTACGCTGGCAACCTTATCAAGCTTTGGATCAATGTCGATCTAGCTGGAAATCAAGCCGATGCATACAAGCGGTTTATCGCGGCAGGCTTTGAATCAGCGTCGATCTAACCGGTAATTAAACTGAATATAGGTCCAAAGAGTGCCGGGAACGATACGATGGGTTTAGCGAATGCATAATCGATTCCGTTGACCCGGTCAATGCTCAGCTTGAGCGTAGCGGGAAGCGCTTCTTCTTCGATACGGCCGATGTCGATCAGGAGATTATCCGAGGCAAGCACTGTTAGGATATGTTCGGCTGGGCAGTCCCGAATGAGCTTGTGCATGAGTTCAAGCCCGCATGGATTGACGACGATGGTGTAGAGCTCGAAAAATACAACTACGTCTGCGCGAGCTGGGAGGACCGCGACGGCCGGCCCTATGCTGCCATCGACGGCAACCTTCCGGAGGAGGCTTATGCATGATTACTCTGCGCTGGGCTTCAGGTGTCTCCTGCCACCATCAAACCAATCCTGCAGAGCTGATAAGATGAAATTGCTTGGCGGTTCCGCCCTGGGCTCGGTCTGGGGTTGGAACCGTCTTCTTTACTTATTTGGTTTCGCTGCGCTGCTGCTCTTTAATGAGAGGGTTATTGATGGTTCTGCCTTTTGTTTTGAGCAGCGTCAATCCAGCTGGTAATCATGTCTCTAGTTTTCCTCGAATTGGGCAAGCATTTGCCCGAAGGTGCTGAGCTCGAACGGCTCATAAATGAGTGAGCCGCCATCTTCGGTCCGGTAGACCCCGCAGGGGAGGTAACGCCCGTCGGGGAGGACGTAAAGGTTTTCTTCCTCCTTCAGCCCTGCTGGAAATAGCGGAATCCCGTTTTCGTCTACTTGGAACTCGTCTATATTCGCGATCTTCCTCTCCATGATGCCACCTGGCTTGTTTCTGTTGCCGCCGCGATCTAAAACAAGCAGCTCTCAATCAGATCCTTCCCTCGTAGAGTATCGATCCACTCCCGTGGAATTGCCTCGATACCGTAGGCCGTGCCGGCGAGGGCGCCTGCGACGGCTGCGGTGGTGTCGGCGTCGTCGCCCAGGTTGACGGCGGCAAGCACGCAGTCTTCGTAGCTGCTGGTGTTGACGAAGCACCAGGTGGCTGCCTTAAGCGTGTCGCGCACGAAGCCGCCGGATCTGATTTCGTGCTCGGGTACATCTTTCAGACAGAGTGCCCATTCGGGGAGCGCGCCGCTCAGCACGTCTCTCATCAGCTCAACAAATATGATGCATGACTCGGTCGACGTTCTGTGAGCGTGCGTGATCGCAGAGACCTCACGGATCTCTTCACCTGTCGCATCGGTGAACGCCAGGGGCGCGATGCGCATGAGCGAACCGTTGCCGTTGTCGCGCTCGCCGGAGCCTCCTTTGCCGGTGCGCAGGGCTCGAGCGGTCGTGCCGCCGTAATCGAAAACACCGTCAATCGTATACTCGCCATGGGCAATCCAGCCTACGAACTTGTCGCGCATGTCCGCGGTGTCGATATGCCCGAGCTCCCTAATCGAGTCACAGGTAGCAAGCGTCATAGATGTGTCGTCGCTCCAGGTGCCGGCGGGCTGCCCGTGCGTGCCGTAGCCGATCATGTTCGTGCATTCGAACGTGCCGCGGGGCCTGAACTCGTAGGGAACGCCCAGCGCGTCGCCGACGGCGAGCCCATAGATGCAGTCGCGCAAAGACGGTTTTGGTGTGCCCATTCGTATCTCCCACTTTCCTCTTGAGGGATGCTGCTTAATGGCTAAGGCTGGCTAATGGCGATTATCATAAAGCCTGGCGGGGACAGAAACTGCGACGTCGTCGGAGGCCTTCGCGAAAGGGTCTCGTGGCTACTAGAATGAAATGCTAGGGACAACAGAGGCACAGTAACAGGCTGCTGACCGCCTGCACCTTCAGCCCCAGCAGCCGCTCCCAGGCGCAGGAATTCGTCAACGTGCTCAATATGGTGATGTGACCGGGCGCTTTCGAACACAAAAAACCGGGATGCAAGGAGTCACACCTTGCATCCCGGCTGAGCTAAAACGGCGCTGCTGCATGCCGTTGGAGCTTTAGCGCTTGATCTCGATATCGTCGAGCTTGACGTCCATGGCCTCGGTCTTGGCCTTGGCGATGTCATCGGCAAACTCCAGGGACTTCATCATGGTCTCGACAGCGTCCTTGTGCTCTTCGACGTTGTCGATGCGCACGTAGACGCTGCCACCGTCAACGTCGGTGAAGTACTCGGTCGTCACACCGCCCGAGTGCGTAAAGTAGGCGCTGCGCCAGGTCTTGCCGTTGTACTTAACGGGGTCGCTCTCGGTCCATCCGGAGTTGGCCTTCCATTTGGCCTCGTAGTCGAACAGCTCGTCGGCGTTCTTGTCAGAGTCGAAGACAGGGATGAAGCGATCGCTGGCGTGCTCGCTCTCGGTGAACTTAAACTGGGCCCTATCGGCGGTGTCGCCTGCGACGTCGGTGATCTCGGCGCCCTCGGGGACCTCGACCTTAAACCAAATGAAGTCGGTCCTCATATCCACGGCTGGCTTTTCTGCGCCGCCGCCACCGCCACTGCCGGTAGCGCCGCCGCTGCCACCGCAGCCCACCAGGGCAACTGCGGCAAAGAGGCTTATGCAGAGGGTGAGAATCGCAAAGCCCTTCTTTTTCATGGTCGTGTCCTCCTCGATCTGTAACCGCCCATGGATTACCTGCCTTTACTGTACGCGCGAGCGGCTCGTTCAGGTGGGCCATGTGTCCCATTCTGAGGGCCGGATTTGCGCCGGCAAGTGGCAATATGTCCGGGCGCAAAAGAGGGGAGGGCCGATGCCGTCGGCCCTCCCCTGGCTGGGCGTCCAATCATTTAATGACTGCGCATGCGATGCTGCGTGCGAGCCCCTAATGCTTGATCTCGATGCTCGAAATCTCAACTTCGCGTGCCTCGGCAACTGCCTTCGCCATGTCATCGGGAAACTCGATGGAGTTGAGGAGCGCCTCGGCTTCTTTCTTATGCAGATCGAAGTTCGAGATGAGGACGTAGACGCTTCCCGGCTCAACGTCGGTAAAGAGGAGGGTTGAGACGCCGCTGTTGTCCTCGTACGTTCCGACGAGCCACGTCCTGCCGTTATACTCGACGGACCCGCCATCCTTCCACTGGAACGTATCACCTTTCTTTTCTGCCTGGTCGGCGTGGGATTCCTCTGTCGTCAGTGCTTTTTTCCAAACGGGGATAAAGCGATCGGCCGAACCGTTCTTGTCTTCGGGGAAGGTGAGCTGGACCCTGTCGGCATTCTTGCCAGCGGAGTCGCTTACGCAAAGCCCTCGGGCATCTCGACCTTAAACCAGATAAAGTCGGTCTTCTTGGCGACGGGAGCTTTTTCCTTGCCCTCGCTCTTGGATGCGCTGCTGCCCCCGCCCGATGCGTTCCCGCCGCAGCCGACAAGGGCGAGTGCGGCAAAGAGGGCGATGCAAAGGGAAAGGATCGATAGGGTCTTTTTCTTCATGGTGGCGTCCTCCTTGTCTGTCGGTGACATCACGGCGCCGCGGGTTGTTGGAGCCGTTGGTGTATGTTGCTATTCGCAAGCGTGGCGGATGTCGTTGTGTGTGGTGCGGCGATACCTCCGTTCTTAGTTTTCGGCCGTTGAGTGGCCGTGCCCCAACGGGTTCCTTACTTATAGATATGCCCCAGTTTGTGCTGCCGGGGAGTCTCGAAAGGTGGGCCATGTGCCCCATGTTTGGGGCAGGCGCATGGGGCGGCACGGCTCGGCATCGGCTTTTTCATGTTGCGCAACAGCGCTCTGGGTGGGGGCGTATAGACTTGGCTGTGACAAAAGCTAAACCACGAAAGGTCGAACGATGTTCTGTCAAAAATGCGGACAGCAAGTGCCTGATGGATCGACGTTTTGTACGCACTGTGGGGCCTCGCTGGCGGGTGGCTCCGCGCCGACGCCTACGGGCGCTGGTCCTTCCTCTGCCCCGGGCCTGACCCAGTCGATGCCGCCGGTCGCGCCCGCGCCTCAAAAGCCTAAGAGCAAGGCGCCGGTCATTATCGCGGTGGCGTGTGCCGCCGTGGTACTCCTCGGGGGCGGCACGGTGTTTGCGCTCACGATGCTTAACGGGTCCAAGAGCTCTGACACGCAGATTTCGGTGATCGATACCGGGTCTTCGGACGAGAAAGATTCTTCTGCCAAGAAGAAGGATGACAAGTCCAAGGCCAAGGAGTCTTCGTCGTCGGATGACGAGGCCGTTCCCGAGGACGAATCGGCATACTACGGCTCGGGCGATTCGGACGATTACCTAACCGACGTGTATACGTACACGAACGACATGCATCCTTATAGCATTTCGATTCCCAATCGCTTTGAGATGGAAGATACTCCCAGCGGCAGTGGCGCCAGGTATGAGGATCCGGAGACGGGTTTTGTGATCAACCTGTTTGGCTACGTCAACATTAACGACGAAACTGCACACGAGATGTTCGTCGATGCGGACACCTCGGGCAAGGCCGACCTCTATACCGCAGAGGGCGACAACTGGTACGTGGTCTCGTGGCGCGAGGGCGACACGATCATTTACGAAAAGACGATCGTCACGGATTCGACGATTGCCACGGCGCATCTGGAGTATTCGACTGCAAACCGCGACATGGGGTCGAAGATTATCGACACGCTGCTGCCGACGTTCCAGGTGGACTAGGCGCCCGTGCCTATAGCCGGCAATCGGAAACACTGATAGCCAGAGCTCCTGACAGCCTTTGTCTTATGGGCTAGACTGGCTTGGACAAGATCGATGAATGGGACAACTGCTTCCTGGCGTCGTTGTCCCATTTTTTATTATGCGTGCGGCCCGTGGTGGCCGGCGCGGTGGGCAGAGGTGTTTCGATGAGCCAAGAGATGATGGATAAAACCTGTCGCGGATTTGCCGAGGCACTTGCCGCGCGCGAGCCGGTTCCCGGCGGCGGTAGCGCGAGCGCCTTTGTGGGCGCGCTGGGCGCCTCGCTGTGCGGGATGGTCGCTCGTTATGGGTCGACCAATCCCGCGCTTGCCGATCGAGCGGACGATTTGGCGCACGCGTTTGCCCGGGCGGATGAGTTGGCGCAGGAACTTGTCGAGTTGGTCGCCGAGGACGTTCGTGCCTATGGGCAGGTGTCCGCGGCGTACGGTATTTCGCGCGAGGATCCGGCTCGACCGGCTGCGATTCAGGATGCGCTGCACGTGGCGGCTATGCCACCGTATCGCATTATGGATGCCTGCGGGCGCGCGCTGGCGCTGCTCGAGGACATGGCGGACAAGGGGTCGCGCCAGCTGCTGTCCGACGTGGCTTGTGGCGCCGTGTTCTGCCGCGCCGCCATGCAGGGCGCGAGTCTGACGCTCTTTGCCAACACTACGTCTATGAAAGACCGGGCGCGCGCCGAGGAGCTCGAGGCGGCGTGCGATGAGCTGCTGGATACGTGGCTGCCGCGTGCCGATGCGCTGGCGCGCCGTGCCGCCGACGCAGCCAGGAAGAGGGGATAGTCATGGCAGAGCTGCTGAAAGGTGCTCCCGTTGCCCGTACTTTGACCGAGGAACTCGCTGCTCGCTGCGCAGTCCTGCGCGAACGCGGCGTTGTGCCGACGCTGGCCATCGTTCGTGTGGGCGAGCGCGAGGACGATCTATCGTACGAGCGCGGCGCCCTCAAGCGCTGTGAAAAGGCTGGCATTGAGGCTCGCCGCGTTTTGCTTCCTGCCGATGCTTCGCAGGATGAGCTGCTGGCGGCTATTAAGGACATCAATGCCGATCCCGCCGTTCATGGCTGCCTAGTGTTTCGCCCGCTGCCCGCTGGGCTTGACGAGGATGCGGTTGCCGCGGCACTCGATCCCGCCAAGGATGTCGACTCCATGACGCCGGCCTCGCTACTTACCACGCTTTCGGGACGAGGCGAGGGCTTTGCTCCTTGCACGGCCGAGGCCGTGTTGGCGTTGCTGGACCATTACGGTGTTGAGCTGGATGGGGCCAAGGTTGCGGTCGTCGGTCGGTCTCTGGTGATTGGCCGTCCCGTTGCCGCCATGCTTACGGCTCGCAATGCCACGGTGACGACGTGCCATACGCACACGCGCGACCTTGCTGCCGAGTGTCGTGCGGCTGATGTTGTGGTTGCGGCAGTTGGACGCGCGCGCACGATTGGCGCGGATGCGGTTCGCGAGGGCCAGACGATCATCGATGTGGGCATTAACTGGGACGAGGCCGCCGGCAAGCTGGTCGGCGACGTCGATTTTGATGCTGCGGAGCCGGTCGTTAGCGCCATCACGCCTGTGCCGGGCGGCGTGGGGGCTGTGACCACCGCGATTCTCGCCAAACACGTGATCGAAGCGGCCGAGCGCGCATCGAAATAGGCTTTTGACCACGGGGGCTGCCGAGGCTGTGGTTTCGCCCTTTTTGCACCGAAGCGATACACTGTTGCCGTTTGATTTTTTCGCTCAAGGAGGATGCGCATGCCGTGCACAACGATTTTGGTCGGTAAGAACGCGAGCTACGACGGGTCGACGCTGGTTGCCCGCAACGAGGACTCGCCCAATGGGGTATTTGAGCCCAAGCGCATGCGCGTAGTGCATCCCGACGAGCAGCCGCGTGTCTACACGAGTGTCCTGAGCCACCTGACCGTTGAGCTGCCCGACAACCCCATGCGTTACACAAGCGTCCCCGACGTTGTCCCGGGTCATGGCATTTGGGCCGAGGCCGGCTTCAATGAGCTCAATGTTGGCATGTCCGCAACCGAGACGCTCACCACCAACGAGCGCGTCCGCGGCGCCGATCCGCTCGTGGACTACGTGCCCGCCAAGGGTAACGAGGGCGAGGACGGCTATGCGCCGGCGCAGCCCGGCGGTCTGGGCGAGGAGGATATGGTGACCCTGGTGCTGCCGTATGCCAAGTCCGCCCGCGACGGTGTGCGCATTCTGGGCGACCTGCTCGAGCGCTACGGTACCTACGAGAACAACGGCATCGCCTTTAGCGACGTTGACGAGATCTGGTGGCTCGAGACCATCGGCGGCCACCACTGGATCGCCAAGCGCGTGCCCGACGACGCCTATGTGACCATGCCCAACCAGCTGGGTATCGACAGCTTTGACTTGGACGACGCCGAGGGCGCGCAGGTCGACCACATGTGCTCGGCTGACCTACGCGCCTGGATGGCCGAGTGGCATCTGGACCTGATGCTGGGCGTTAAGGGCGACGGTCCCGCCGCGGTCTTTAACCCGCGCGAGGCCTTTGGCTCGCACAGCGACAGCGACCACGTCTACAACACGCCGCGCGCCTGGTACATGCAGCGCTGCCTCAACCCCAGCGATGTGTGGGACGGTCCCGACGCCGACTACACGCCCGAGAGTGATGACATTCCCTGGAGCCGCGTGCCCGAGCGCAAGGTGACCCTCGAGGACATCAAGTACGTGCTTTCGAGCCACTACCAGGGCACGGAGTACGACTGCTACGGCAGCAAGGGTACGCCCGCCACGCGCGGCGCCTATCGTCCCATCGGCATCAACCGCAACAGCCAGCTCGCCGTGCTGCAGCTGCGCCCCTATGCGCAGCCGGCGTATCGCGCCGTGCAGTGGATGGCGTTTGGCTCCAACTCGTTTAACGCGCTTGTGCCGCTGTACGCCAATGTCGAGACCATGCCCGAGTACTATGCCGACACGCAGGCTCGCGTGACGTCCGAGAATTTCTATTGGGCAAATCGCCTGATTGGCGCCTTGGCCGATGTCCGCTTCCATGAGTGCGGTCGCGCGGTCGAGGATTATCAGGAGAAGGTTGGCGGCATGGGCCACAAGCAGATTCACGACGTCGACGCCGTTGTAGCCGCACTGCCCGAGGCTGAGGTGCCCGCCGAGCTCGCCCGCGCCAACGAGGCCTTTGCCGAGCTTGTGCGCGTGGAGACCGATGCCCTGTTGGGCAAGGTGCTCTACACCACGAGCTGTGCCATGAAGAATTCCTTCGCGATGAACGATAACATTAGGTAAAAGCCACATTGCAGCGAACGAGCGAGGCAAACGCCGTCAAAGGCTTTGCCTCGCTCGATTTCTATCCCGGTGACAAACGATTTTGTGTCGTTTGCTCAATCTTGGGTACAAGTAGGCCAATGAAGTTGTTCACGATTGGAGCCAACCATGGTTATGAAATTCGATCAGCTTGTTAACGGTGCCATCAACGTGGGCTTCGGCGCCGCCGCCGTTGCCGTCGAGGGCGGCAAGAAGGTCCTCGACGACCTCAATGCCAAGGGCGAGCAGGTGCGCAAGGACGCCGGCACCCCCGATATCGCCCGCAGCGTGTCCGACATGTTCGAGCAGGCCGGCGGCACCATCTCCGACCTTACCGAGCGCCTGGGCATGCAGGGCGAGACTGCGGCCCAGCGCGTGCTCGACGAGCTCATCCTCGCCCGCGTGCGCGTCATGACCGCCCCCGAGCGCACGGCATTTTTGGCCCATGTGCGCGACATCGTCGATTCGGTCGAGGACAACGTGACCTCGGTGCCCGTCGAGTCCGTTGAGCCCGACGACGCAGAGGATGCCGAAGAGGCCGAGTAGCAGCGCAGATGGCAGATTCCACCACCGATTACAACAATCAAGATCCCTTGGGTGACGAGGCGGCGGTTGTCGACGAGGTCGAGGCCGCCGTCTCGGGCGCTCGCAAGAAGCCGCGCGCTGTCGATATGGTCCCTGAGGAGCCCGACGCGATGGCGCCGGACGAGGAATACCAGCTCACGCCGGCAGGTCGTCGTGAGCGCATTGGGCAGATCGTTCGCCTGATCAAAAAGTATCGCGTGTGGGACAACCTTACGCCGGTGCGCCTGCGTCGTCTGCTCGAAGAGCTCGGTCCCATGTTCGTTAAGATGGGGCAGATTCTGGCCAACCGCTCCGAGATTTTGCCGCAGCGGTTTTGCGACGAGCTGCGCCGTCTGCGCTCCGACGTAGAGCCGGTGCCGTATGAGGTAGTGCTCCGCTGTTTGGAAGAGGAATACGGCCAGCGCCTGGGGCAGATATTCGACGCGATTGACCCCAACCCGCTCGGTAGCGCGTCGCTCGCGCAGGTGCACCGCGCCCGTCTGGTGACTGGCGAGGACGTGGCCGTTAAGGTACAGCGCCCCGGTGCGCAGCAGGTGATGGCTCAGGATATCGACATCATCCGCTCGGTGGTACGCATCGTTTCCAAGTTCGTCAACACTGATCAGTTTGTGGACCTGCATGGCGTGGTCGAAGAGCTGTGGACCTCGTTTCGCGAGGAGACCAACTTTTTGGCCGAGGCCAAAAACCTCAACGATTTCTATGACTTCCACAAAAGCGTGCATGGCGTCTCGTGTCCCAAATCCTACTTGGACCTTTGCACCGAACACGTCGTGGTCATGGACTACATTGACGGCATCTCCATTGCCGATCCCAAGCTCCTGGTAGCCGAGGGTTATGACTTGGAAAAGATTGGCGCCGCGATCGTCGAGGACTACTCGACGCAGGTGCTCGATGATGGCTTTTTCCATGCCGATCCGCATGCGGGAAACATCATCCTCAAAGACGGCATCGTCTACTTTATCGACCTGGGTATGGTCGGGCGCATGTCGAGTCACGACCGCGGTATCGTTAAGGACATGATTTTCGCCGTGGCCGAAGGCGACGTTCCCAAGCTCAAGGATTCGCTTATGCGCTTTGCCGTGACGCGCGGCGACTCTGCCGAGCTCGACCATTCGGCCTTTTTGTCCGACTTGGACTTTATCGTCGCCGACTTTGCAGGGCTCGATCTTAAGGACCTGGATATCGGCGAGTTTTTGACCTCGCTGTTAAATCTGGCGCGCAAAAACGACGTTGAGCTGCCGAGCGTGGTGACGATGTTCGCCCGTGGCATGGTGACGCTCGAGGGTCTGCTGACCGAGTATATGCCCGACGTCAACATGATCCAGATCATCCAGACGCACATCAAAAACGAGAAGAGCACCTATGCGCGCGTCCGCGAAATGGGGCACGATCTTGCCGCGAGCAGCTATCGCGCGGCAAAAGGCTCGCTCGAGGCGGCCGAGTATCTGGGCTTGGCGTCGCGCATGCTCACGCGCGGCCAGCTTAAGGTGAACACGCAGATCATGAGCAGCGATAAGGCGCTGCGACAGCTGGGTGGAATTATCGACCGCATGTCGATGGCAATTGTGATCGCCGGCCTGTTTATCGGCTCGTCGGTGGTGTACTACGCGCGCATCGAGCCGGTTGTGTTCGGTATCCCGGTCATTGGCTTTATGGGCTACGTGAGCGCGCTGGTGCTGGCGCTGATGCTGGGCCGCGAGATCTGGCGTAACAGTCACGGCGGCAAGCGTTAATGGCCCCTGGGGGACGGAGGAAAACGGATCATTTTGCCTTGCGTCGCGCCGGCGTGGGCTGGTCCGAACAAAACTATGCCGGTTTACGGGGCTGGAGCGCCGAACCTCGAGCATACCGAAATTCGCGCTTTTAAAACCGCAGGTAGATGAGTCGTTGGTTTTCGAAAATGGCAGATATGGTTGCGAAGTGCTGAATTAGCCCCGTAAACCGGCATAGTTTTGAAACGGGCTGTTCTTGCAAGGTCCGACGACAGTCCTTCCTATCGCAAACCATAGCTTTTACCTTGGGCTTCGCCTGCGTGCGGGGCCCTTTTGCGTGCTACCATATTGACAGTAATAATCGATGGCCTAGATGGTGGTGCGGAGACGCACGAATGCGCGGTTTTCCTGCGCGTTTGGGAGAATCGGGGTGCAAGTCCCCGGCTGTACCAGTAACCGTAATTCCTCTTGGCCCGGGATGGCCGCGCCGCAGATCGGACGGCGTGCCCGGGCCGGTAAGGTTAAGTCGGATCGCCTCCCATCTTGTACGCGGCCGCGACGCATGCCGCCGGTACGCGTTGGGCTCTGGAGGGAAGGGGGGACCCCGATGGGGGTACTCGAGCGCAATATGCGCGATGACGTGGGGCAGCCGCTGGGCAATGCTCCAGGTGCAGACAGTAGGAGACAAATGGATATGTTTGAGGACGAGTGCCAGCGCGCCTCGTGGCGTCGTCATGGAGCGATTGCCCGCGGCATAGCCAAGCGCGGTCTGGTGGCGTTCCTGGCTTTTGCCATGGCTTTTGGTACCACGCCGGCGCAACTTTGGGCCGAGGGCGCCGAGGGCATTGCCGAGTCTGTGGCTCAGGCTGCGACGGCCGGCGAGGGCGCGGCGGCCGAAGGCGCCACTGCCGACGCCGGCGCGAACAGCGCGGCGGCAAGCGCTGCTGCCGATGGCGCCGACGCTGATCAGGGCGCAACTGCGAGTGCCGCGAATGGCGATGACACCGCTGCAGACAACGCGACTGAGTCTGACAGCTCCGCCGCGATGCCCGCTGTCGCTTCGGAGCAGGGCGAGCCGAAGGCCGCTGCCGCTTCTGCCACGACGCTTTCCAGCGTGGCCAGGGTCTGCATCCAGGACACCAAGGATGAGAACTACTCGTATTCCACGAAGTCCGGCGCGCTCAATGCGGGTGATACGCTCTGGGCCAATATGTACGATAAGGATGAGGACGACTACTACAGTTCGGCTTATTCCGTCTCCAATCCTGGCACCTGGACTTACACCTGGCTCGCCGGCACGACCAGGGCCAGCAGCAATGTCGCCGACTACACCGAGGTCGTAGGCCACGAGCAGTCGCTCACCGTCACCGCCGCGATGGAAGGCAAATACTTCATCTGCAAGGTGACCGCGGACGGTAAGGACTACTACGGTCCGTCCGTTTCTGATGGCTCGGGTATCAATGCCAACTTCATCCCCGGTCCCGTGTTGGGTGCCGGGCAGATGGAACTCTACAGCGTCAAGCTGAATAGCGACAGGCCGAGCATAGGCGATACCCTTACGGCGACGCCGTACAAGGATTGGTCGAGCCCCGCAGGCTCCGACGCCAAGGTCACCTACACGTGGTCCGCATCCACCTCGCAGTCCTCGGGCTTCACCAAGATCGAGGGCGAGACGGGCGCTACGCTCGTGGTGGGCGACGACCTCGAGGGCAAGTACATTAAGGTCGAGGCCACTGCCGGCGTCAACACGGTGAGCAAGACCACTTCCAGCAAGGTCAAACAGGCCGGTGCAGTGGACGTCTACGCGGTTTCGCTCATCAATCCCAAGACCAACACCTCCGTGTTCGCGGTTGGCGATACCGCCCAGGCTCGCGCCAAGGAGAAGGGCTCCTCGACGTTTATCGACGCGAGCAAGCTCAACTATCAGTGGCAGTGCTCTGACACCAAGAGTGGCACGTATACCGACATTGCGGGCGCCACGGGTGAGACTCTCGAGCTTACCGACGCTTTGGGTGGCAAGTACCTCAAGTGTAAAGTGTCTTCGAAGATCGGCTCTTCGAGCTTGACCAACTCGACGGGTGCTCTCGTTGCTGCTGCCGGTTCAATTAATGTCACGAGCGTGACTATGAGCCCGACTTCAGGCAAAGTCGAGGTTGGCTCCACGATTACGGCGACCGCCAAGGTGGATTCCACCGACGTTACCTCCGACTCGCATGTCACGTGGCAGTGGTACAAGGGCAAGTCGAATACCGCCAGCTCGTGCAACACGCCTATCGAGGGTGAGACCGGTAACACCCTGACGGTGACCGCCGCCCTTAAGGGCTGGTACGTCGTGGCCAAGGCCAACGGCGGCTATGGCGAGCAGAAGCCGTACTATGCGGCGGGTCCTGTCTCCGTCGCTGGCCAAGTTGAGCTTTACGACGTGCAGTTCGAGGGCTCTCCCGCCACCAATGGCGTGCACGTGGGCGATACGCTCAAGACCAAGGTACGCAAAAAGGACGGCTCGAACTACAGTTATATCGAACGTACCGACAATGTGACCTATCAGTGGCAGTATGCAAATACCAGCTCGAGCTATGACTCCGCTTACACCGATATCCCCGGTGCCACCGAAGCGACCTATACCGTTGACGCCACCTATGCTGGCAAGTACCTGCGCGTGAAGGTGACGAGCGAAAATACCGTTTCCAGCACGCAGAAGAAGAGCTCGTACGGTACGCAGTCCGTTGCTCCGCTCGGTCCCGTAACGCTTAAGGGCCAGTACAAGCTGGCAGGCATTGAGCTTGCCGACAAGAACGTTACGCTCAGCGTGGGCTCAAAGATCACACCGAGCGTGCAGGTTCCGGGTAGCTGGTCGGGCTCGACCAAGGACGTGCCCGACGATGCCGAGCTCACCATGGCGTGGTATGCCAAGGGCGAGGGCGATGCCGATTGGACCGAGCTCACCGACGGCATCGATACGACCGATGGCAGCCTGACCATTTCGGACGCGCTTGTTGGCAAGCGCATCAAAGTTACGGCGAACGCCCTCGACAACACCGTTGAGTGGGTTTCGCCCGATAGCGTTACCGCGGCGGGGGAGTATAACCTGCTGCGCGTGACCACTACGCCGCAGATCAATAGTGATTCGACCCATCTCGTCTCGGGAGATAGCGTTAAGGCGACGGCGCAGGCTAAGCGCGCCGACGGTTCGGCCACCAACGGTATCGACGTCACCGGTCAGGCGACTGTTGCCTGGTATGCGGCCGACGACGCGAAGGCTCCGGCGGCCGACTGGACGCTGCTGCCCGATATGTCGGGCGCCGAGGCGACGGTTTCGGCTTCTGCCGCGGGCAAGTATCTGAAGGCTGTCGCCACGAGCGGCAGCTCGATGGTCGAGCTCGTCTCTGCCAATCCCGTGATCGCCGCAGGCTCTCTTGAGGCCGCAGTTCAAAAGCTCAACGATTCCAATAAGCAGATCTCCGTTGATTACAGCGCTAAGGGCGGCAACGTTAACGACGCGCTGAAGGCGCAGCTTGCCGATCTGGGATTTACCGACGTTGACGTTAAGGTCTCCGAGGGTGGCGTGCTCTTTAAGGCCGAGGATGCTAAGGCCACGGTCGGCATCTCCGACGCCCAGGATAAGACCAACGGCGATGTGACGTTCTTCTACATCGACCCCAACGACTACACCGGTTACAACATCGACGGTCTGCGTAGCGCCGATGTGGTGTTTGAGCTGTCGCGCGATGGCAAGACCGTGTATTACCAGCCCAGCAAGACGGTGCAGGTTGCTTGGGACGAGGCTAAGCTGCAAGACCTTCTTGACAGTGCTGCCGAATCCCTGCAGATTGGCTACGCGGCGGGCGAGTCCGCCGATGGCGTGACCCAAAATGTCACGCTTCCGTACAAGGCGGGTTCCGCAAAGAAATTCTCTGTTGAATGGACAAGCTCCGACACCGATCGCCTGTTTGTTTCTGGTTATAGCTGGGAAGATAAGACAGGTAAGGTTTCGCGCGCATCGAGCGATCGAGACGTGACGCTGACCGCTAAGGTTACGGTTACGAGCGGCGACATCAAGCTTGCCGGCTCGCACGACTTTGTCGTGACGGTTAAGGGTGATCCCGAGAAAGTCAACGCCGACAAGAAGGCGCTCCAGGAGAAGGTCGATGCGGCCTTTACCTACGATAATATCAAGTACTCCGGCACCGACGTGGTCGCCAACAAGGACGGCTTGACCGCCGACCTGCAGATGCCGCGCACGAGCACGCTCAATATCGACGGCAAGTATTACGAGGTCAAGTACTCTGCCAGCACCGATGACATTACGTTCAACGGCTACAAGGGCACGGTCTACCAGCCGCTGCCCGGAGCCAAGGCTGCAAACACCAAGATTACCCTCACGGTGACCGACAAGTCGAACTCCGAGGTCACGGCTAGTAAGACCCTCGATTTAGCGATTGCTCCGCAGGACCAGGGTGAGCTCGATGCCGAGCTTTCTCTTATGGAAAAGGCGAAGGCCGGCTATGCTGACGCCATTCTGAATGGCCAGCACTCCAATGCCGTTTCGGCGGACATGCACGCCTTCCAGAAGGCGTATCTCGATGCCGACGGCAACCTTGCCTGGAGCTACAACAAGGCAACGACCGATTCGACGTCCCCTGGTATTGTTCCGGTCGATCTGCCTGGCTATGACGCGATGTCCGGGCAGGATTGGCGTCTGTTTAAGTCGAGCAACAGCTCTATTGTCTCCGCAGAGAACCTGAAGGTCACGCAGCCGCAGTACAACACGAAGGTTGTCGTTTCCTCGCGCCTGACGAGCGAGAAGTTCGCTCGCTATGCTGAGCGCTATCCCGACAATGCCACGTATGCCAAGCTTGCGAACCAGGATGTCTCGGCAACGTTGACGGTCGTGGGCACGAGCGGTCTAAACGATCCCGAGGTTACGGCGACGTGCACAGTTATCGGCGTCGATGCCAAGGGCAAACAGCAAACGTGGGCTGCCGCGACGCAGTACACGCTCAAGAATGGCTCGACGGCCGCCGATCTTTCCGAAGAGCTCTTTAAGCAGGCCGGTCTCAAGGCCGACTACGACCCCAATGGCTCTTGGGGCTGGGTGCTCAACTCCATTGCGTCGCCTTTCGATGCAGGCCGCACTCTTGCGTACGATTCAGCGACGGGCGCGTATTGGCAGCTGTTCATTAACGGTGTCGCCGCATCGGTGGGCGCTGGCAGCTACTCCCTCGAGGCGGGCGACTCCGTCGTCTGGTGCTACTCGAAGTACGGTGACGCTGCACCCACCGACCAGCTTTCGGTAAGCTGCACCGTTATCGGTCAGGACGCTTCGGGTGCCCAGCAGACGTGGGCGCAGCCTACGACTGCACTGGTGGAAGAGGGCGCAACTGCCGCCGATCTTTCCGAGCAGGTCTTTAAGCAGGCCGGCATTGGCGCCGACGTTCAAACCGGTTCGTATGGTTGGTTCCTCAATTCGCTGACTTCTCCGTTCAATAAGAGCGTGAAGCTTTCGACCGTACAGGTTAACGAAAGCACCTGGAAGTCCTGGCAGTTCTTCGTTAACGGCAAGATGGCCAATGTTGGCGCCGGCAACTACACGCTTAAGGCCGGCGACGAGGTTACCTGGGTCTATGGTTCCGATGGCGCCATGCCCGGTCAGGTCTCCGTCTCGATGGAGATCATCGGCAAGAAGGACGATAAGGCGCAGCGCTGGACCGATCCTTCGACGCAGGTGTTTGTTGAGGGCACGACGATTAAGGACGCCACTGCCGCCTACTTTGATGCTTTGGGCATCAAGTTCGAGATGTACGATCAGCTGGGCTTCTGGGGCGTTCACAGCCTTGTCTCTCCGCTTGACGGCGCTAAGTTGGCCGGCGCTTGGTCGTTCTTTGTTAACGGTGTTCCCGGACCCCAAATCGATAGCGACTACGTTGTCAAATCGGGCGACACGATCGTCTGGGCCTATGCTGCCGGCGACACGGTGCCTAATCCCGACGAGGTCGTAGTCGATCCGAGCGCCCCGCGTCCGACCGATTGGAAGTCCGATTGGGACGGCCAGTCCAATGCGGCGGTCGAGAACGTTTCGACGCCTACGGGTGCGCTAGCGAGCTCCTGGACGTTCGATTGGAAGGCGTATTCCGGTTCGGCGTATCCCAACGCGAGCGAGCCTATTGTCGTGAACGGCAACGTGTATCTTGCCGTCAACAAGCGTTTGCTAAAGATTGACGCCGAGTCGGGCAAGGTCCTTGCCGAGTCGAAACTTAAGGCTGCGGTCGGTTATACCTCGCGCCCGATTTATGCGAACGGTTTGGTTGTCGTCCCGCTCAATGGCGGTGCGGTTCAGGCCCTGACTGCCGATGCTCTTACGACAGTTTGGATTACCGATGCGGTGAGCGACGTTGCCCAGTCGAATTCTCAGATGACGGTTGATGGCAACTATCTCTATGTTGGTACCGTTGATGTCGATTTTGGATCGGGTACGTACAACAACGGCCACCTGACGCGCATTAATATGCTGACAGGTGCTGTTTCCTGGCAGCATGTCAATGCCAATGAGGGCTATTACTGGACAGGCGCTACGGTGGGTGATGACTTTGTCTTGGTTCCCACCAGTGCCGGTACCGTCGAGATGCTCAGCAAGTCTTCGGGCGATGTGCTCGGCAGCGTTTCGGTTGGGGCGATTGTCAACTCCACCTGCGTGCTTTCGGCTGACGGCAGCCATGCCTATCTCATCTCGCGCGACGGCAAGCTGCACGTGTTGGCGATTTCTGATGGCGACTCACGCGATGCGGATTCCGCTTCGCGAATTACCGAGGAGCGCGTAGTTGACCTTGGCCTTACCGGCTGCGCGTGTGCGCCTACGTCGTATGATGGCAACAAGCTGATTGTTGGCGGCGAGGTTGCTGGCGGCTCTGCGCTAGCGATTATTGATCCGGCCGACGACTTTGCCACGACGCTGGTTTCGTCTGCTGATGGCACTGCGCTTCCTGCTGGTGGCATCAAGGGTGCTCCGCTGGTGAGTGCTCAGGCCGATGGGACCTACTACGTGTATTTCACCGTCAACTATGGTGGGACCACTGCCCAAGGCAATTACACCTCGGGCGGTGGCGTATATCGTTACAAGTTGGGTGACACTGAGGCTTCTGGTGTGTTTAGTGCAGCAGGACACAACAACTACTGTGACTCGCCAATCGCTTGTGATGCCCAGGGCAACTTGTACTACATCAACGACTCTGGCGCGCTGTTCAAGCTGAATGCTGGCGTTAAGGTTTCGTTCAATGCCGGCGAGGGGTCCAAGGTCGATTTTCAGACTACGGCCGCCAACGGCTCTGTCGCCAAGCCGGCCGATCCGACGCGTGAGGGCTACACCTTTGGTGGCTGGTATACCGATGAGGCTTGCACCAAGGCGTATGACTTTAGCGCTGCGGTGACGGCCGATATGACGCTCTACGCTAAGTGGACCAAGAATGCCGTTACCCCTGGCGGCAACGGTGACTCTGGCTCCAATAGCGGCAATGGCGGCTCCAATGGCGGCTCGGGTAATGCCGGGGCTGGTTCTGGCTCCGGTAACGGCACAAATGGCCAGCAGACTGGCGGTGCTGTTGCTCCGGGCCAGAAGCCGGTATCCACCACGACCAAGACCGAGACCAAGGACGGCAAGGATTCCAAGAAGGATTCCGACAAGTCCGACAAGAAGGACAGCAAGAAGTCTGACAAGAAGTCCAGCAAGTCCAGCTCCAAGTCCGATACGGGCTCGGCTGCCGCGACTACCGCTAAGAAGTCCGCTGAGGCTCTGGCACAGCAGTCTGGCTTCAACCCGCTCGCCATTGTTGGTGTTGCGGCCGGCATGATCGGGCTTGCGGTCATTGGCGTGTTCGTGTTTACCAAGCGCCGGTAGGTGAGAGCTGTGTCCAATAAACCTCAGGACGCCGACTCCAAGCAACCCGACTCGTCGTTCATTCAGCTCGACGATGCTAAGCAAAAGGGCGCCGCCTCGGCGGCGTCCGCCTCTCGGCGCAAGGCGCTGCTTGGCTCTCTGACGGCCGTCTGCATCGCGCTGATTGTCGTCTCGCTGGGCTTTGTTCACCCTTCCGCCAGCGGTGCCTGGTCCATCGATTGGATCGCTCGGGCCGTGGCGGGGAGGAACGTTGCCGACTCTGGCTCTATCGCCTCTCGCAAGACGGAGACAGCGGGCTCCTCGTCTTCTGACGCTGTGGACTCCGAGTCCAAGGACTCGAATGAATCGGATTCCAAGGACGCTTCCGAGTCTTCGGACGAGAAGTCAGACAAGGATTCGAAAGAGAAGAAGTCCGAAGGCAAGGGCGGCAAGAAGTCCAACAACGCGTCTGCCGGACAGGACTCCGAATCCGCTGGTGGATCGAGTTCTTCTGACGGCTCCTCTTCGGGCGGCGGCTCGGTGTCTGGCGGTGGGTCTGTATCCAACGGCGACAGCGCCTCTGCTGGCAATCAGGGCAGCTCGCAGCAGCCTGGCTACGTTACCGTGACGGTCTCTGTGACGTCGAGTGCCGTGGGTAACCCGGTGTCTTCTGGCGGTACGTTCACCTTCAACGAGGGCGCTACCCCCTACGATGCCCTGTGCGCCCTGGGCCTTTCCGTAAATGCGCACGGCTCATCGTACGGCACGTATGTCGCCGCTATCGGTGGTTTGGCCGAGAAGGAGCACGGTGGTACAAGCGGCTGGATGTACTCTGTCAACGGCGTAACGCCCAACACGGCGTGCAGCAACTACGTTCTCTCCAATGGCGACAGCGTCGTCTGGTATTACGTAACGGGTTAAATGCCTTGACATAACATGCCAAACGGGCGGTTCGGACCAACATCCGAGCCGCCCGTCTTTATGCGAATGGGACGTCGTTTCCCAATCGAGGCTCAACTGGAAATCGCATCCCACTCTGAAGGTGAATTCCGGGACACAGTTTCCGCATCAGCATCCATTGGGAAAGCGCATCTCGTTCTAGACATCGATAACGGGATGCGCTTTCCGTTTCGGCGTCCGCGGGAAACTGCGTCCCATTCTGAGGCTGCAATCTGGGATACACTTTCCGGAACGGCGTTCATGGGGAAACTGCGTCCCATTCATGCACCGTAGCCCGCCTTCCTCGGCAGACTCTGCAAACAAAAAACCGGTTGGAACGAGAATTCCAACCGGCTGCGAAGCGAGATTATGTTTGGCTGACTACGACCGTGCGCCTTCGAGGAAAAAGCGACGGCTAAAGTAGTTGTACCAGGTGACCAGGAACGTGGCGATGGCCTTCATGGCCTGGTAGCCGATGCTCAAAAACGTGACGCCCACAAACATGTACAGGTCGTTGAGGCCCAGACCGATCACCGACAGGATGGTAAAGATCGTGAACTCGCGCTTACGGCTCATGCCCTCGCGATGGTCGAACACGTACTTCATGCTGAGCCAGTAGTTGACCACGACGGACGTGGTAAACGAGACCGTCGTGCTCATCAAAAAGTCGAGGTGGAACAGCTCGACGAGCGCAATAAGCATACCCCAGTCGACGCCAAAGGAGATAAGACCCACGACAGCGAACTTGAGGAACTGCTTGGTATGAGGTTGTGCCAGCGCGTTACGCACGTAATCACATCCAATGCGTTGATGAAACGAGCAACGAGATACTTTAGAGCTTTTGCATGGCAAACGTAAGGTCTTTGGCAAGAACTATACGAACTCGCCAAATATTCAAGAGGTAATCCGCAAACGCTGCAAATCTTCCCGTAAACGAGCAAGGCCCACGAATAAACAACGCTCGACGCGCGTCATCCGCAGGTCCCCGTAGTGCAACGAGGAGGCCGAGCTATTTGGTCTGCTCGCCCTCTAGGAAGATCTTTCGCGTTACAAAGTTGTAGACCATGACGAGTGCGGTAGCGCAAATCTTGGCGATATTGGCCTCGAGGCCCAGGCCGGCGTTGAGGGCAAGCACGATGCCGTCGTTGAGCGCCAGGCCAATAACGGATAGCACGACAAAGATGATGAACTCGCGGCGGCGGCTCATGCCCTCCTTGTGTGCAAACACGTACTTCATGCTCGCGACGTAGTTAAAGATGAGCGAGACGATAAAACCGCTGGTGTTGGCGATCAAGATGTTGAGACCCAGGCCGTAGTGGAGCAGATTCATGATGCCAAAGTCGATGACGGTGGCAACGACGCCGACGACGCCAAACTTTATGATCTGCGCAAGGAGCTTTTGCATGGTACCTGCCTTAGGGTGGCGCCGGGGCGCCGCGGGGATGACAAACCCAGCAAGTTTAACCAATCCCCGCAGACGGGGCTAGGCGCGCTCCTCGATAGCACCGTTTCTATATGCATCGAGGAGCTGGCGCAGGTCTTGGATCTGACTGCGAATCTTGACGCCGGTATCGGTGTCGCTCACCATGCGGCGCCGGTCGGCCTCGTCAAAGCGGTTGGTCTCGCTCTCGATATCGACATTGCGGGTGAGCGCCTCGGCAACAGTGGTAAAGGCCTGGTGCGACTTAAGGCGGCATCCGCGCGAGCTCGAGATGAGCGTGTAACCGGCGATGCCCGTTTTGGGGTGGTAGGCGCGACAGAAACCGCCGTCGATGACCAGCAGCTTTCCGTTGGCGCGGATGGGCTGCTCGCCCTTGGTGGTCTTGACGGGCGTATGGCCGTTGATGATATGGCCCGTCGGCGAGCAGGCCATGGGGGCGACGCCAAACTCGCGCATGATATCGTCGCAAACGGACGAGGACGTGGTGAGCGTGTAGTACGGGTCCATCGGCTCGACCCACGTGCTCTTGTCGGCAATGTAGGCGCGCTCGAAGGTGCGCACCACGCGTCCGCTGGCGGGTGAGTTAAAGCCGATCCACAGGTACCACATCCAGTCGAGGGCATCGCGGTCGCCGGCGCGCCAGGCGCGGCGGGCGATATAGTCGCAAAAATCAAAATAATCGCGGCCGGCGTGCCAGGTACCCAGGCAGTTCATGCTGCTAAAGGTGCCGTCTTCGTTGAGCGGTACGCAGCCGTGGAACAGCAGATTGCCGTTGGCGACCTTATACATGGAGCCGTGGGTATAGAGGAAATCGATGTGGCGATGCAGATGATCGGCGGTGACAAACTCGGACACGAGCTTGTCGATGATGTGCTGTTCCTCGGGCGTGAGCGTGTAGGGGTCCGCTGGATCGACGGTGGGGAAGTCGTTGGTCGTGAGCGGCCACACGCTGCCGTCGGCGAGGGTGACCGTGCCGGTGTCGTGATCGACCTTGTCGAGCAGAAGACGGTCGGCCATGTCGAACTCGGGGTGGCGCTGGATAATCTGGCCCTCGAGCTTAAAGAGCAGAACGTTGATGGCTTTGATGAGCGGGCTGATGGGCTCGCCGGCGGTATAGGTGGCGTTGGCAAAGGCGACAAGCTCGCGCAGCGAGATGCCGTAGTCGTTCTCGAGAATCTCGTAGTTGCCGTAGCGCAGGTTGTTGCGTAGCACCGTGGCGATGCAGGCAGGCTCGCCGGCAGCGGCGCCCATCCACAACAGATCGTGATTGCCCCACTGAATATCGAGCGAATGATAGGTGAGCAGGCGGTCCATAATCTTGGCCGCGCCGCCGCCGCGGTCGAAGATGTCGCCCACCAAGTGCAGGTGGTCGACGGCGAGGCGCTTGATGAGTGAGGCGAGCGACTCGATAAAGTCGTCGGCGCTGGCGGTCTCCAAGATGGATTCGATAATGCGCTCGTGATAACGCACGCGGTAGTTGTTCTCGTCCGGATGCGTGTGCAGCAGCTCGTCGATGATGTAGGCGTAATCGCGCGGGATGGCCTTACGTACCTTGGAGCGGGTGTAGCGGCTCGAAAGCGAGCGGGCAACCACAATGAGCTGGTTGAGCATGGTCTTGTACCAGGTGGGCGAGTCCTCGTGCCGGCTGCGGACCAGATCGATCTTCTCGCGCGGGTAGTAGATGAGCGTGCACAGCTCGCCCTTTTCGTTAAAGGAGAGCGTGTCGCCAAAGATTTCGTCGACATGCTCGCGCACGACGCCCGAGCAGTTGTTGAGGATGTGCATAAAGGCTTCGTACTCGCCATGCACATCGCTCATAAAATGCTCGGTTCCCTTGGGCAGGTTGAGGATGGCCGAGAGGTTGATGATCTCGGTGAATGCGGATTGCTCGGTGGGGAACTGTCTCGACAGCAGGCGCAGATACTTGAAGTCTTGCGGATTGCGATCGAATGCGACCATGAAACACCTTCCGATGTGGTTGGTAAAACTGATAAACAGCGCCAAACGTTTATCAGTATGCGCCGCTTTTGTTTCGATTGGGGTTAGGAGATTGAATTGTTGGCCGAACGGTTTGCTAAATCGATTTAGTCGAGGTAGATGTGGCGGTTGAGTGGAGACGTAGGGTCGTTTTTGCAGGCGCATACCTCCGGGATCGCTAGAGATGATGACGGTAAAGATGTTCACTACCTTTGGTTCAATTTGGTGAATAACGGACATTTGTACCGTATTCACGCATGCTGTGCGATAATTTGCGCAGCAATGAGTAAGGAGCCTCATATGAGTGATTTTGTCCTGACCTGTGAATCCGCCGCCGATCGAACCCGTGAGTTCTTTGCGTCGCGCAATATTCCTGTCGTGTGTTTTCATTACGAGATCGACGATGTTGTCTATACGGACGATCTGTATCAGTCGATTACGCCGGACGAGTTTTTTGCTCAGATTGCCGCGGGCGCCATGCCCAAGACGTCTCAGGTGAGCGTGGGTGAGTACGAGGAGTTTTGGGAGCCGCTTGTTGCCGAGGGTAAAGACGTGCTGCACCTGACGTTGTCGTCGGGTATTTCGGGCACGTATGGATCGGCCTGCGTTGCGGCGCAGATGCTCGCGGATCGCTATCCCCAGGGCGGCAAGGTGCGCGTCATCGATTCGCTGGCGGCGTCTTCGGGCCTTGGCCTGCTGGCGGAATGTGCCGCCGACGTTCGCGATGGCGGCGCTTCGCTCGACGAGACGGCCGCTTGGATTGAGGAGCATAAACTCAACCTGCACCACTGGTTCTTCTCGACCGATCTGTCGAGCTATCTGCGCGGCGGTCGCATTTCGGCCGCGAGCGCGATTATCGGCACGGCGCTCAAGATTTGCCCGCTTATGACGGTCGATTGCGAAGGTGAGCTGGCGCCGCGTGAGAAGATTCGCACCAAGAAGCGTGCGATTTCCGAGATGGCTAAGACCATGATGGCACACGTGCAGGGCGGTGCGGATTATTCGGGTAAGTGCATCATGTCGCACTCGGCGTGTCGCGAGGATGCCGAGGCAGTTGCGGCGCTGATAGAGGAACAGGTTCCGCAGCTTAAAGGCAAGATTGAGATTAATGACATCGGTACTCTGATTGGCTCGCATACCGGACCTGGTACGGTGGCGCTCTTCTTTATGGGCGACAAGCGCGTGGACTAACGTTTGTGGGCTGGCTGACGGTTTTAACGGCTACGCCTGTCCTCCTGACATTTGATAACAGAAAAAGGCCCGTCCCGTTGTTTGCGGGGCGGGCCAAGATGTTTTGCTAGCGTTTCTTTCCGCGGAAGAAGAAACCGTGTAGCGAGGGCTTGAGTCCGCGGTTGGCACGACGCTCCGCGATATGATCGTGGATCGAGGCGACGCGTTCGATGACCTCGTCGGGAATCGGCACGTCGGGATTCATGTTCTCGACCTGGCTGACCTCGGCGGCGGCGACCTGGTCGATAATGGGCACATCGTCGCGCGAGATGACAGGCGTGGCGTCTTCCTTCATCTTGCGGTAGCGCTCCATCATGTCGGTTTGCAGCTGCTGGGCCGAAGGCGGCGTCCAGATGATAGCGTTGGCGCCGGCGGCGATGGTTTCGCGGATGCTCTCGGGCGTCTTGCCACCCGGTGCGATGAGCGGCAGGCTGGGATAGTGCTCTCGCAGCTCGCGTAGGACCTGGGGTGTGTTTTTGCCGGCGGCGATGTTGAGGATCTTGGCCCCGGCGCGCACCTTGGCGTGGGCATCGTCATCGCAGCGAACGACCGTGGCGATGACGGGGATGTCGGCGATGTTGGTGATGTGCTCGACCATCTCGGCGGTAGCGGGGGAGTTGACCACGCAGCCCGCCGCGCCTTGCATCTCGGAGACGGCCGCCATCTGCACGGAGCGCTTACCGGTGGTGGTACCGCCGCCAACGCCCACAAAGACCGGGCACTCGGCAACAGTCAGCAGCGCCTGCGTAATGGCGGGCTGCGGCGTGAAGGGGTAGACGGCAAACACGGCGTCGGCATTGGAGTTGCGGATGACCGCCACGTCGGTGGTATAGATGAGCGATTTGATGCGGCGTCCAAAGAGCGTAAAGCCGCTGGCCTCCTCGATCTCATCGGGCATGCGGAGGGCCGCCTTGCGCAGGCGCCCGTCGATGGGCAGCGGCTCCATGGGCAAAAGGCCGCTGGGGGTTACAGCCACCTGGGGCTCGGTAAATTCGTCCGCAAGCTCAACCTCTGAGAAATCGACCGAGGCGACGATGTCCTCGTGAACCTCGGCGGGAACATCGATGGGGGCTTGGTCGTTCGTCGCGGCGGGCGTGTCGAAGGAGCTGGTGGCGACAAAAGCGTCAACACGCTCGTTCAAATCGTTGAGAGAATCCATTGCGGTCCGTTTCTATAATGTGCGGTCGGCAGCGTGCGACCGGCGCTACGTTGCTAAAACGTTTGACGTGTTGATTTTTCCCCGCCGCGCCATCCGTTAGACTGAAGGGCCGCGAACGTGAAGGAGCTGTGGTGGCGGGAATCGAGGTGCTATCTTGGATGTCCCGTTTATAAGAGAGGTGGCGCGGTATGGAAATCACGACAATATTGAGCTCGATTGGCCTATGCGTGGGCGCAATCGTAGCCGCCGCGGTCATCTACTTTGTGGTTACGGCCATTAAGGGCAAAAAGGCCGAGCGCAAGGAGCGTGAAGCGCTTGCGCGGCATAAGGACCAGCAGGACAGGCGCGCACGGCGATAGTCTGTTGAGTTTGAATCCGTGCGCTAGCTGCGTTTTCGGATCAGAGCGATGTAGAAGCCCTCAAAGTCGCGGCTGGGTGGGATGGTCAGCGTGCCGGGCATGCCGTTGGCGACGGTCGAGACGTGGCCGGTGGCGATGGCCTCGGTGAGGGCGTTGCTCTCGACGCGTGGCTCTTCGCCAGCTTCCTGGGCGCGACGCGCTTCGCTTTCGCTCGGCGTGCCGTCGAGGGGAATGAGCTCGCAGTCCATGTGTTTGTCGAGGGCCTCTTGCAGGGCGTCCTCGTTTTCCTGCGGCAAGATCGAACAAGTCGAATAGACGAGCGTGCCGCCCGGCTTGAGGGCGCCCATGGCGCGGTCCAGAAGCGCGCGCTGCGAGCGGGCACACTTGCAGAGCAGCTGCTCGGTCAGGCCGCGCAGGCTTTTCTCGTTGCCGCTGATGACGGTGCCCGTGCCGGTACAGGGGGCGTCGAGCAGGATGCGGTCAAAGCGGAAGAACTCGTCAAGCTCGCGTGCGTCGATGCGCATGACGGGCACGTTTTTGGCGCCCTGGCGGTCCAAGTTGGCCTCGAGCTTTTCGGCGCGGGGAATGCTCATCTCGCAGGCGGTGAGGTGCGCCTGTCCCTGGGTGAGAGAGGCGATCTGCGTCGTCTTGCCGCCGGGGGCCGCGCACATGTCCAGGATATCCTCGCCGGCCTGAGCGCCCAGCACCAAAGGAGGCATCATGGACGACAGGCTCTGCAGATAGATTTTGCCGTTGCGGTAGATGTCGAGATCCCACAGATCGGATACCTGGGCCTCGGGCAGGATGAAAGCGTCCGGGTACCAGGCAACGGTTTGGTGGGCGATGCCGGCTGCGTCGAGCGCGGCGGCGATGTCCTCGGCGGTCGCCTTGAGCGTGTTGGCGCGCAGCGTGACCGGTCGCGTGGCGGCGGCGCCAAAGCCCTCGATCATGAGCTCGGCATCGGCAGGCGCATAGGCGCCGGCGACCGTGTCGACCATAAAGCGCGGCAGGTCGGCGGCGGAGTGTTGGGCGGCAAGCTGGTCGGAAAGCTCGGTGGCGGCAAACTGCCTAAGCTTGAGCTCGGGCTTAACCTGCTTTTTCTGCTTACGACGACGCGGCTTGGACATCCGTCTTTCCTTCCCATTCCATTAAAAGTAGTCAATTTGGGACGGGGCTATTTTAGCTACCCGTCCGTTTCGGCAGGCGTTGCAGTTAAATTTGGGACGGGGTAGCTAAAATAGCCCCGTCCCAAATTGACTAGTCTGCCTTGGCGTTTGTCTAGTACTGGCTCTCGTGCTTGCTGAAGAAGTCGAAGCGCGGGGGCAGCGGCTTTACGCGGTGCTCGCCGGGCTTCTCGCCCAGGCTCTCCACAAACTCGTCCGTGGAGGCAAAGATGTTGTCCCAGCTAAAGAAGGCGACCGGATCGACGTCGAAGTACTCGCAGATGAGCTCGCAGCCGGCCGGGACGATGCCGTGCATCAGGACGGTCGCCACGCGCAGCTCGGTAAAGGCGTCGACCAGTGCCTGCGTCATTGCGGTGTTTGCCTCGCTACCCTCGAGCTTGTTGGCAGCCTTGGAGGCGTCGCTCCAGCGCTTGTTGGCGGCACGCAGGTAGTCGTCGCACACGGCGAGCGCGCGGTGCGTCTCGAACTTGTACATGGCCTGCTCAAAGGCGAGAGCTGCCTGCTCGGCGGCTTCGACCACGGTGGCGGAGGCGGCACCGGCGGGGATGCAGCCGTTGCGGTAGGGGCTCTCGTCGCCCTCCTTGACGGCGACGCCGTAGAAGCAGCTGCGGGCCAGGCGGTTGAACACGCCGGTCAAAAGCGCGCTCTCCTTAAGGGCCGGGTCGATAACGCGCTTGTCGTCGCAGGCGCGCACCTCGTTGCCGTCCTTGTCCTTGCCGGTCACGCGTGTGTCATATGCCTTGGGGCTAAAGCTCACCGGCTTCTCGGACAGGCCGAGCGACAGCCAATGCGCGCGCATCTGCTCGCAGGTGTAGTGGTTGAGCAGGTCGTCTGCCGGCGGGGGAGGCGTCTGCGAGGACGAGCTGGCTTTTTTGCCCATGTAGAGCAGGTGATAGCAGGCGCTGACGGTGCTCTGCGTGAGGTTCCAACCCAGGGCCTCCCACATGGCGGTCTGCGCGATGCAGTAGAAGTAGATGTTGTCCTGACCGATAAACTGGTAGATCTGTGCGTCATCCGAGCACCACCAGTCGCGCCAGTCGAGCGAGCTGTGCTGGTAGGTGGGCGCGGGGACCTGGGTGGAATCGGCGGCGGGCTCGCCCATGAGGGCGGCATCCTGGGCGGCGACGCCCTCGGTCACGCCGGCGGCGCGGGCATCGCGGGCGAGCACGGTGCGGGTGTAGCTGATGGGCGCCCACAGGCTCTCGGGCCAGCACCAGCAGGTGACGTCGGAGACGCCATCGACCTCGGGCACCGGAACGCCCCAGTCGATGTTGCCGGTGATGCGGAAGGGCACGAGCGCCTTGCCGCTACGGAAGCGCACGCCGCCGTTGGCGAGCACCGCGTGGGCGTCGTCGCGCTCCTTCCAGCTGGGGAAGGTGACGGTAAAACTGCTCTTGTTGCCCTCGGGCTCCAGCACGGTGTGCTCGGGGAGCTGGTCCTCGACGGCATCGAAGGCCTCGCGGAACTTGTTCTGGATGTAGAGTTGTGCCGGCAGCAGCCACTCCTCCATGGTCTTGGAGACCACGGAGCGAACCTGCGGGTTCTGGGCGAGCTTGGCGGTGTAGGTCTTCATAAAGTCGAGGTAGGCGGGCAGGTCGAAGTAGAGGTTGTCGACCGGGCGCAGCTCGGGCACCTCGCCGGTGAGCTGGCTCTTGGGCGCGATGAGCTCCTCGGGCTCAAACTGGTGGCCCAGGTCGCACTCGTCGGCATAAGCCTTCTCGGACTTGCAACCTTGGATGGGGCAGCGGCCGATGACCTGGCGACCGTTGAGGAACGTGCCGGCCTTGGCGTCGTAGAACTGAAGGGTAGAGCGCTTGGAGATGGTGCCCTGCTCGTGCAGGCGCTCGATAATCTCGGCGGTCACCTTGTTGTGAATCTGGGCCGCCGGCTCAAGGCCCGAGCCGCCGTAGATGTCGCAGCTGATGTTGTAGTTGTTGAGGGTCGCGGCCTGACGAGAGTGATTGGACTCGACATACTCGCTAATGGACTTATCGTAGCCCTCGTTCTCCTTGAGCTTGCGGTAGCTCTCCATGATGGGCGAGCCGTAGCAGTCGGTGCCCGAGGTGAAGATGACGTTCTCGCGGCCCAGGCGGTCGCGCAGGAAGCGGGCGAAGAAGTCGGCCGGAACAAAGACGCCGCCAACGTGGCCAAAGTGAAGGCCCTTGTTGCCATAGGGCTCGCCGGCGGTTACGATGGCGCGGCGAGGCCAGCTGGGACGGTCGTTCATGGAGTATTTGGATGCCATGGGACTCCTTCGCATATGGTGAGAGCGTGGCCGGGCGCGGGGCTCGGCGACGCGGTGGTCAATTCGTGCATATCGTTCGACATTATCGCACATGCGGACGGGTACGTGGCAGGGGCGCTATCCTAAGATGCTATGAATGAGATTTCCAACATACATGCGTTTGAAGACGAGGATTTCCTGCACGCTTGCTTTGTGTGGGGGATGGCCGTGCTTGGCGCATTTGCCGTGTGCCTGGTGCCGGTGTTTATGCTGCTGGGTGGGCCCGCGGACTTGGATGCGGCTGACGCGGGTGGCTGGACGGCTGTCTTAGGCTGGATAGTCGGCTTGGCTGCGGTTTCGGCGGCGTCATTTGCCGTGCACGAGTTGGTGCACGGCGTGTTCTTTAAGCTGCTGGCTCCTGCGGGCGCGCAGGTGACCTTTGGGGCGAACCTCGAGACATGCATGATCTATGCCTGCGCCGAGGGCGTTGTGTATTCGCGCCGGCGGTACATGGCAGTTTGTCTGGCGCCGACGGTTGTCGTGACGACAGCGTTTACCCTGGGGTTTGCGTTTTCGGGCTATCCGCTGCTGTGCTACCTGGCGGCCGGCTTGCATTTGTCGGGCTGTGTGGGCGACTGGTATTACGTGCGGACCATTTTGCGCGACCGCCGCATTGTCGCCTGCGAGGACACGTCCTTTGGCGTGCGCTTTTTTGGTCAGTAGTCTTTTTGGGACGGGGCTATTTTGACTACTTTTTGGAGATGGGTATTTTTGACTGCTTGACGTTAAAAGTAGTCAAAATAGCCCCGTCCCAAAAAGACTACCCTGGGCAAAGATTGGGAGGAGATGTCCATGAAGCCGCTGCTGCTGCATGCGTGCTGTGCGCCGTGCTCGCTTGAGCCGGTTCGTCTGCTGCGTGAGGAGGGGTTTGAGCCCACGATTTGCTGGACCAACCCCAATATTCAGCCACGCGATGAATGGCAGCGCCGCTTGGACGAGCTGCGCCGGTGGTGTGCCGATGGCGACATCGAGCTCATCGAGGCGGGGGAGGACCGCGAGCGCTGGGAGGCCGGCGTGGCCCCGCTGGGCGCCGATCGACCCCGTCGCTGTCGTGCGTGCTATGCCCTGCGCCTGGCCGAGGCATGCCGTGTGGCCCAGGAGTGCGGGTTTGAGTTTGTGGGCACGACGCTCGCCGTCTCGCCGTATCAGTTGTTCGACACCTGCAACGATGTGTTGGAGCGCTTGGCGGCGGCACATGGTCTCACCCCGGTGATTCGCGATTTTCGCCCGTATTATCCCGAGGCCACGCGTCGTTCGCGCGAGCTGGGCATGTATCGGCAGAACTATTGCGGCTGCCGATTCTCGGCCGTCGAGGCGGCCATGGACCGCGCCCGCATCCGCGACGAGCGCAAAGCGTCCAAAAAGTAGTCCTTTTGGGCTGGCAGCCTGCTAGGATGTAGAGCGGATTTTAGCTATATAAGGAGTATTCGACGTGTCTATGCGTACCGATGATTTTGACTACAACCTTCCTGAGGAACTGATTGCCCAGGCTCCTGCCGAGCCGCGCGACTCCTGCCGCCTGCTGGTGGTGGACCGCAAGGGCTCCCAGGCGGGGACGCCGCTGGAGCATGGTGGCACCGTCGAGCACCGCATCTTTCGCGACATCATCGACTATATCGAGCCGGGTGACGTGCTCGTCATCAACCAGACGCGTGTGATGCCGGCCCGTCTTATCGGTCGCAAGACAGGCTCGGGCGGCGTGGTCGAAACGCTGCTGCTCAAGCGCCGCGAGGACGTGGATCCGCTGGGTCACGTTTGGGAGTGCTTGGTCAAGCCGGGCAAGCGCTTAAAGCCCGGCGCTCAGATTGAGTATCGCGCCGGTGGTGCCCATGCGCCCGAGGGTGCTCCCGTGGTGCTGACGGCCGAGGTCGTCGACTTTGTCACCGATAGCCGCGGCGGTCGCCTGGTGCGTTTTGAGCCGGCCGGTTGCAATGCCGCCGGCGAGCCGCGCACGCTCGATGAGGCTATCCATGCTGCCGGCCACGTGCCGCTGCCGCCCTACATTACCGATTACGAGGGCGATCCCGAGAAGTACCAGACCGTTTACGCCATGAAGGAGGAGCACTCAGCTGCCGCTCCCACGGCGGGCCTGCACTTTACTCCCGAGCTCATGGCCGCTATCGAGGCCAAGGGTGCGAAGTTTGCCGCTGTCGAGCTCGAGGTGGGCATCGATACCTTCCGTCTGGTGGAGGAGGACGACCCCACGCAGCACGTGATGCACACCGAGCGCTATCACGTGTCGCAGGAGGTTGTCGACGCCGTGCATAAGGCTAAGGCCGAGGGGCATCGCGTGATTGCTGTCGGTACCACCGCAGTCCGCTCGCTCGAGAGTGCGTTTGACGCGGACGCGCCGGTGTCCGATCCGGCTGTGACGGCGCGCTATTTTGAGGGCCGTAAGGACGGGGCCGACACGCTCGGCCGTGGTGACATCGTGGCGCGCGAGAACGCGACGACGCAGCTCTACCTCATGCCCGGCTCGACCTATCACGTGGTCGACGCGCTGATCACTAACTTCCATGTTCCGCGCTCCACACTCATGATGCTCGTGAGCGCACTTGCTAGCCGCGATCAGATCATGGATGCCTACGCCGCCGCTATCGAGCAGCGCTACCGCTTCTTCAGCTTTGGCGACGCCATGCTCATTTGTTAGTTACGCGGTTCTACGAACCGCGTAACTGCTCGACGCTGCGCGGGCCGCATTTGGACAATCTGACGTTCAACTTCAAGGGCGCGACCAGAAGGTCAGCGCCCTTTCGTTTCACGTCACCTTGCCTCAAATGCGACCCGCTCGCTGTCGCTGGCAAAACATCGGCATTTCTTTGGTTGTCAAGAGATTGCCGTTCTGGCGGGTTTTCGCTGACTTCGCCAAAACATTGGCGTTGCCGTGGTTCAACCTGCCAAAAAGGGACAGGTTTATTTTGGCAGGTTTTATCTGGGCAAACGTTGTTGGTGCAATGGGGACTGCTTTATATGCACCAAGTTGGTGCAAAGTAGCCTGGCCCCTTTGCACCAATCAAAACGTTGCGGTGAGTGTTTTTTGGCAGCTGGTTTACTTGCTCGCGAACAGCCAGATTAGGACGATCACGAGGATTACGGTGACAATGCAGACGATTGCGCCGGTGAATTTGACGCGTGAGTCACGGGTGCGCTCGCGCACGTCGTTCTCGGCGGCTTCGAGCTGAGCCACTTCGCGCTCGGTTTCGGCACGCTCGTCCTTATCGCGAGCCAGGGAGCCCGCGAGCGATTCGGTGATCTCGGGATGGTTGTGCACCTCGGTCGCCTGCTCGATGATCGACTGCGCATGCGCGACGTCCGCCTGGGCATTGGCGATAGCCTGCTCTTGCTCTTGACGCGCTTTGTCCTCGGTGACGATCTTCTCGCGTAATTCGCGCTGGCGCGTTGCAGCGGCCGCCTTTGCGGTCTGCAGCTCGTCGCGCGCGGCATCGGCCTCGGCCGTCACGGCCTGATGGGCGCGCTTGGCGTCGGCGATGGGGGCTTGCGCCTGCTCGACGGCGTGCTCGGCGGCTGCGAGCGAGTGCTCAAGATCGGCGGTGATGCGCGGGACATCTTCCTCGGCTTTGCGCAGGGCATCAGCCGTGTCGGAGATCTGCATCGAAAGCTCGCTGGTGCGCACCGTATAGTTGGCGGGATTTGCCGAGGGATTGCGCTGCAGCTCGGCATACTCACGGCGCAACGTTTCGAGTTGAGCACGCGTGGCGTCGACGGTTTGCTGCGCTGCGGCAACGCCGGCGTCGCGCTCGGCCTGTACCTTGTCGCGGATGCGCTTGGAATCCTCGAGACGTCGTACGAGGCGGTTACCGGTCTCGCGCGAACTCGCCTCGCGAGCCTCTACGGCATCGAGTGCGGCTTTGAGACGCCGCTCGGTGGCGTCGTCCTCTTCTTTTATTTGTTCGAGCTGCGCTTTGAGCTCTGTTGTCTTGGCGGCATGGGTATCGCGGCCGATTTCTGCCGCCGCGGCGGCCTTTTGTGCCGTGTCGATAGCGTGGCGCTGGTCGGCGACAATCTGGTCGTAACGCCCTGCGATATCCTGGCGCGTCTCGAGCTCCTCGGTCTGATCGGAAATGCGCTGATCAAGTTCGGCCAGGTGGGCACGAGCGTCCGCGAGCGCCTTCTTTGCGGCGTTCATCTCGCGCATGGCAGAGGCGCCCTGGGCGATAAAAGTGCCTACGGCGTTTGCTGTATTTGAGACGGCGGTTCCCAGATCGCGGCTGGCTGCAGGGGCGTGTGGAGCGGTCGGGTGACCGGCGTCGGCCGTACCCGCATCGGGCGCCTGCGACGTGGCGATATTGCCGGTGCCACCCTCGATCACGGAAAATCCGGCAGTGTGCGGGTCAACTGCATCTGCGCCAATTGTAGGGTGCTCGAGCTGTAAGAACGAAGGTACGGTGCTGCCTTGGTCGGCAACGGGGGTCTCGCCAGGCACGAAGGTCGATGCGGCCTCGGCGGCCTTCTCTTCTTCGGCGTCCACATCGGCGTCGGCCACGGCGTCTTTCATTGCTTTGACGGCATCCATCATGGAGTCCATGACGGCATCGAGCTCTTCTTCCGAAGATACCTCGATGGGGCCTGCCGCCTGTGGCGCGGGGTCCGCGTCGGGCTCGGCGTCGTTCGACTCCGGTTGCTCGCCTTCGTCATGCTCGACAGTATCGCCTGTGTCTGTTGCCTTATCCGCACCGGCGTGCGCATCTTCGGCGGATGCATCGACGGAAGCGGCGACGCAGGTAGGAGTGCTGCAGTCGTCGACGGCGTCTGCGGAATCATCAATATGCTGCTGAGTCTGGGGGTCCAGCTCGTCTGTCATAGGCATGTGCTCCTCATCGTTGATTGTCACCCTATGATAAAGTCTCGCGCCGGCATCCCGCGCGCCGCAGCAAAGTTTCAAAACGTGTTCGATGGCTCGCTTGGATAGCAAAAATTCGGCCGCTCTATTCAGTTTGCGCTTGACATTCCCTTCTCCGAAAGACGTTATGCCGTTCACCTGCCGCGGTCTTTATAATGGTTTGCGTATGAACCGCAACCAAGGAGTTCCAGTTTATGGACCAGAGCCTATTTAAATTCGACCTGATCGCCGAGGATCCGACGACGCATGCGCGTGCCGGCGTGCTGCACACTCCGCACGGCGACATCGAGACGCCGATCTTTATGCCCGTGGGCACCAAGGCAAACGTCAAGGGCATTCCTACCGAGACTGTCAAGCAGCTCGGCGCCCAGATCGTGCTCGCCAATACCTATCACCTGTCCATGCGTCCCGGCGAGGACACCATCGCCGAGTTGGGTGGTCTGCACAAGTTTATGAACTGGCATGGCCCCATCCTCACTGATTCCGGCGGTTTCCAGGTGTTCAGCCACAACGACGCCGTCAAGCTCACCGACGAGGGCGTGCGCTTTATCGTCAACGACTACGACGGCCGCCACGTGTTCTGGACGCCCGAGGACAACATGGAAATCGCCATGAAGCTCGGCTCCGACATCTGCATGCAGCTCGACCAGTGCCCGGGCTATCCCGCCACGCGCGCCTACGTTGAGCGCGCCGTTGAGCTGTCGAGTATGTGGGCCGAGCGCTGCTATAAAGCTCATACCCGCGACGACCAGGCGCTCTTTGGCATCGTTCAGGGTGGCATGCATCTGGACCTGCGCCTGCGTTCGCTGCGCCATCTGGAGGAGTGCGGTGACTTCCCCGGTTACGGCATTGGCGGCTACTCGGTGGGCGAGGACCACGAGACCATGTTTGAGACGCTGGCACCGCTCGCGAGCGAGTACATGCCCAAACATAAGCCGCGCTACCTGATGGGCGTCGGCAACCCGACGACGCTCGTGCGTGGTGTAGGCGTGGGCATCGACATGTTCGACTGCGTGCTGCCGACGCGCACCGGCCGCATGGGGACGGCGTTCTCGAGCGAGGGTCGCCTTAACTTCCGCAATGCCCGCTTTGCGCACGACGACGGCCCCATCGATCCCACCTGCACCTGCCCGGTGTGCACGGGCGGCTACAGCCGTGCGCTCATTCGCCACATGGTCACGCAGAAGGAGATGCTCGGCGGCATTTTGCTTTCGATGCACAACATCTACTACCTGCTCAACCTTATGCAGCGTGCCCGCCAGGCCATTATCGAGGGCCACTACGGTGCGTTCGTGAGCGACTGGATGAACAGCCCCGCGGCAGTGGATTACTAAGAGCTGCGGGTGCGCTTACGGGGGCGCTCGCGCGGTGTCGAGGCTGCGTGCCAATCGACCGTGCGTAACCGGCGCCGGGCATCGCATGCGTCGGCATCGGTTGCACGACCTCTGACCGATGCCTTGCAAGCGTTTGATGCATCTACCATTTTATTATGTATTTCAGATACTAAGATTTATTTTTAGTCGTTGATAGGTCGAGCACTTATTGTGATGTTTAACTAAGCGTTATCCAGTGAATTGATGTTTGTTCAGGTGACAAAAAATGTTTGCCGTTGAAAAATGCCTCTACCCGAAGGCCGACGGGGGAACGATGGACGGCTGGATCATCAACCATCCGGACGCCTACCCCTTCTGGGCCAACAAGTTCCTCCACAAGATGAGCATGGGCTCGCCCCAGACGGCGAGGCAGTACGCCTACAAGCTGTGCAAGTACCTCAACTACCTGCAGGACTGCTGGCACATCGGCTACGCCGACGCGACCGCCAAGCACCTCGCCGGCTTCTTGCGCTTCCTGCAGTTCGGAAACGTCATCCCGTTCGTCGGCGCAGTGGAGGGAAAGAGGTCCGGCTTCACCGTCAGGGGCTACTACACGGTCGTGGCCAGCTTCTACACCTTCCTGCGCTCCCAGGGCAAAGACATCAAGATGGAGGTCGCAGAGGAGCGAAGCGGGGAGAACCCGCACTCCTTCCTCTACGGCCAGTGAATCGTGACCACGTCGCCGCGCTATGTCGCCGAGACGTCCTTCGCCAGCGGAAAGCCTCCTGTGGACTACGAGAAGTGGTACACGGACGAGCAGGTCGACGCAATCCTCAGCAACTTCCGCACCTACCGCGACAAGGCGGTCTTCTCCCTCTCGCTCGACGGCCTTCGCATCGACGAGATCCTCTCCGCCCAGATCGACCTCTACCGCGCAGACGAGGGCACCTTGAAGCTTTTCCGCAGCAAGGGAAGGCGCGAGGGCGAGGGGCGCGTCTGCGTCTTGTCGGAGCGCTCGCGGCGACTGCTGGAGGAGTACCTCTACAACGAGCGCAGCGCCGTCGAGGGGAAGCTGATCGATTCAAGGTCGCTCATACCGACCGAGATCTTCCTCAACCTGCGCGAGCGCGAGGGCAGCTTCGGCAAGCCGATGGCCTACCACAACGCGCTCGAGATCATCAAGCGCGCCGCCAAGCGCGCCGGCCTCGACCCCGCCAAGGTGCGCACCCACTCCGGCAGGAGCACGAAGATGGAGGAGCTCCTCAGGCAGCAGGCCCTCGACCCCGCCTCCCTTACCGACAACCAGATACTCGACATCATGGGCTGGAAGAGCATGGAGTCTGCCGAGCCCTACAAGAACAGGCAGGACAGGGTGACCGCCGTCGAGAACTGGAAGAGGCTCGAAGCAGCCAAGGAACAGAGGCGCGCCGATGATCAGGCAACCTGAGGAGGCGCTCGAGCACATCAGGGACAACTCCGGGGGTGCGAAGCGCAGCAACAACTACACCCATGTCGCAGACACGGCGACGGTGAGCGACTTTGCTGCCTTGGCCGCCTGCGTGGAGTCGCGCACGCCGCTGCCCTCCTGCGAGGGCTTGGAGGAGTCGCTGAAGGGGACATATAGCTATGGGACCCTGTGTCGTCTTGCCCTGACCTCCATGTTCTCGGAGGAGGAGCTGAGCGACTACTTCCTCGACGTGCTCGTCTCCATGCACGAGGACGAGGAAGCCTGGGAAAAGCCCGGCATAAAGAAGCTCTGCAAGGTGATAACCGGGTTGACCTACCAGGTCAGGGACTGCGTTAACCCCCTGATACGTATCTTTGGCGAGACGTACATGGAGCGCTTCTACACCTATCACCGCTTCCCGGTGCAGATCGGGGACCGCGCCGTCGAGGCCGTCAGACGACGTGAACCCCTCGTCGAAATCCGCAGGGAGTTTATCGAGAAGTACTGCAGCCTTTCCCGCAATAACTTCTTGCAGTGGTTTGACAACTGCGTTGTCGAAGAGGTCGGCGAGGAGGAGTTCGCGGCGTATGTGCGCGACATGGCAGAGAAGTATGCCTCGGGGCTGTCCGATCGCAACTACCGACACTTCACCTACCCGCGCCTGACCGCGTACATCTTCGGGTTCTCCTGGCGCCCTGTCGGGAGGTGCCGAAAGCGCAAAGCGAGGGGGCACGGCAAGCGGTGGGACTATCGCAGGCTGCATGAAGTAATCGCTAGGGAGATGTTGCCCTACACGTACGCTGCGTACGCTACGACCTCTAACCGGACCGCCGTATATGAATTCCTAGATCTCAGCGCGGAGGAACGCGCCTATTACGACGAGAAAGCTGTGCGGGTTGACAAGAGCTCCGTCCCTGCTGGACTGCTTGTCGCAGGTGACTCCCAGTTGCCGGCACCGGAACTGCCAGGCGGCGTCAGCTTCGAGGAGCTCCTGGGCGCATACGATGCGTTCTTCGCCGGCAGGTACCTGGCCCCCGACTCTCCGAGGGGGCCGATCTTGCCCCTCCACAGATTCCGTCGCGACTTCAAGGAGCATTTGGAAGACGAGGACGTGAGGAAGTTCGCGGCGTTCAAGAAGGTGCGGCAGACCCCCACCCTCGCAAACGCTTTTGACGAGCACCTGGAGAACAAGATCGCCGGCCTGCGCAGGTTCATGTTCGACGGCAACGCCGACGAGGTGGCCAGCGACAAGTCGGAGGTGTGGTTCTACTTTCCCAAGGGGGAGACGTTCTCAGGCAGGCGGCTCGACTTCTCCGTGCTGGACGGGACGGGTTTGTTCCAGCAGGATGCGAGGGAGTATCTGAGGTTCCTCTACCAGGATGCATGCCAGCGCGCGAGCTCTGACCATCGCGCGTTGGCGCGCATCCCGGCTGCGATGGCCGATCTGCTAACCGTGCTCTCCTTCCTCGTCGGCGAATACGGCATCACCTGCCCAGAGGACGTGGGCGAGCTGCATGTCCTCGCCGCGCTCTCGCATATGAGCAAGGATGGCTATGCACCCGGCACGCTCAAGCATCATCTGACCAGCTGCAGGAGGTTCTTCCGGCACCTCGTCGCTCGCGGGCGCCTTGACACGGACCCGACCGCGAACCTGACGGTCAGGAGCGGCTCTGACTACTCGAGGGCGACCCCGGATATCCCCGAGGACATCCTGGTGTTCCTCGAGGAGCACGTCGACGAGCTTGGGTCGAGCGCCTGCAAGCTGATGCTCAAGCTCGCGATGGAGACCGGGTGGCGCCTCTCCGATATCAAGAGCATCCGCGTCGAGGACATCACGGCCGAGGACCCCGCCAGCGGCATGCCGCAGGTGAGGGCGAGGTCCCCCAAGACCGCGGCATCCAGGATCAAGCGGCGCCTCGGCGACAAGATCTTCGCCGTCATCTCGCCAGAGCTGCACGGCGAGATCGAGGCCTACATCGAGGAGACCTCCGCCCTCAGGGAGATGTACGGGGTCGAGACGCTCTTCTTCTGCATCACCAACGGGGTTAAGACCGAGTTCCCCGCGACGACCTTCAACGGAGCGATCAACAGGCTGCTCGAGCGGTACGGCATGCAGTCGATCGACGAGAGTTACGACACGTTTTGCTCCAGGCAGACGCGCAAGACGGTCGCCGTCGAGCTCATCACGTCGGGTGCCACGCTTACAGACGTGCAAAAGCAGCTCGGCCACGTCGACTACAGAACCACCGAGCGCGTCTACGCCGAGGTGAGGATGAGGAGGCTCGCAGAGCTGAACAGCGAGTTCTTCCAGCAGAAGTTCAACCTCCTGATCGAGAGCGGCAGGCTCGACCTGTACACGGAGGAGGAGCGCCGCTGGCTCTACGTCGACTTCTGCACCAACCGCCGCAACGTGGAGCTGGGCGTGTGCTCCAAACACCCCTCGGAGGGCAGGTGCGCCGACCTCGGCAACATCAGCTGCGCGTCCTGCCCCAAACTGTGCACGGGAAGGGCCTTCCAGGGGCGCTGGGAAGAGCTCTGCGAGGACTCGTCGAGGCTGCTGGCGCAGTTCGAGGCCAAGTACGCGGAGCTGGACATCCCGATGGACGAGTACGAGGGCTACACCGAGTACGCGCAGGAGAGGGCCTTGAACGAGCGCTACAGGGCCGTGCTCGACGCCATTGAGGAGGGAACGCAACATGCCTGACAGCCTGCTCTTCCCCACATCCGGGTCCGCGGCCCTCGAGCCGGTCGTCCTCTCCAACGCCGTGTCCGTCACCGACGAGCAGGCGGCCAAGATGCTCTCAGACTACTGCTCTGCCTCGAGCTTCAGCGACGACGTCTGGCAAGCCGACAAGGTGAAGCCCGACAAGAACGTCAAACCGAGCTCGCGCAACATATATTTCACGGGTATCTCGAACGAACACCTCAAGAAGGAGGCCAAGAGATGGGCGCTGACGAGGCTCGTGAAGGGGCGGGACCCCGCTGCCATCAGCTCAGACATCTGCATGTCCATCAAGCACTGCGCAGACTTCATCCCCGACGATTGCAAGAGCTTCGCAGAAGCCCCGCCGGAGGCGCTCGCCTCCTTCTATGCCTACCTCTTCTCGGGAGAGCGGAAGACCACCCTGAGAAAGCGCCTGCATTACTGGCACGCTCTCGAGGCATTCGCGAGGGAGTCGGGGTTCACCGACATCAGCTCCGCCATGCAGAGGTTCGTGCTGGAGAGGGCCCCCGCCTACGTCAAGAAGGAGGACAAGTACATCCCCGACGAGGTGGCCGGCCAGCTCGACGTCATCTTCATGAAAGACGGCATCCCGCTGGTCTACAGGTGCATCTACTGGATGCTGCGCCTGATCCCCAACCGCGCCACCGAGGTCCTCAGCATGACGGTCAGGTGCCTGAAGCGGCTCGACGCGGACACCTACACCCTGACGATCCCGTCCTTCAAGCAGTCGGGACCCTACGTCCCGAGCGACATCAAGCTGATCGAGGTCAGGTACGAGGGCATGGGGAAGCTCCTCGTCGACCTGGTGGCAGCCCAGAGGGACGAGGTGCTGGCGCACCTCGGCGAGAATGCAAGGTGGCTTTTCACCTCGCGGGCCTACAGGCTCATAAGGGACCCGAAGACGGGGGAGAGATGCTATAGGACTCACGGGTCGGCATTCAAGCCGAAGAACCTTGGAAGCTGCAACCGCTTCTTCTCGCGGCTCTGCAAGTGCAGGGGAATCGTCGACGAGCACGGCGAGCCCTACTCCCCGACGACGCACCAGTTCCGCCACAACGCCGTCAGCGACCGCATGAACTCGGGCCTCTTCCGCGCCATCGACCTGCTGCCGCTCACCGCCCACCACAACACCAAGATGATCGAGCAGAGCTATACCCACACTTCCGTCAAGGACCTGCGCAAGGACGACCCCGTCGTGTTCAGGGGCAGGATCATCAACACAGACGACCCTGCCCGCTTCGACAGGATCCTGTCGAAGCCCTTCGCCAAGAGGGTCCACAGGATCGGCCTGTGCTCGGACGCAAGGGGCTGCAGCGCCGACAGGTCGAGGTGCCTCCGCTGCAGCTACCTCGTCCCCGACGCCGGCGACCTCGACTACTATCAAAGCGAGCTCGACGACTGGCGCAGCAAGCAGGAGAAGGCTCTAAGTTGTGGCAACGATGTCTTCGCGGAGCTCTGCGGTGTTTGGATAGACGCATACAAGACGCTGATCCAGCGCGTGCTGAACGCGATTAGCGGCGAGGACCTGGAGGTCTCTGATGAAGCAGCCCAGTGAGAACATGCAGAGGATGTACGCGGCGAAGAGGGAGAAGACGCTGGCCCTCATCCAGGGAGCCATCGACGAAATCGAAGAGGACCACCGCATCGTCACCAAGAAGGAGCTCATGGCGCTAACGGGGCTGAGCTCGGGGACGTTCAGCCAGCAGCACGTCAAGGAGCTCCTGGCGAAGAACCAGGTCTGCCAGTTCAGGCCGCTCGCAAAGGTAAGCCAGAAAGGGAACCTCGAGCTGAACAAGGACGCCGAGATAACCAGGCTGTCAAGGGAGCTCCAGAGGGCGCAGTCGCGCCTGCAGGACCTCGATATCGCCCTCGACAAGAGCAGGAAGCAATCGAGGAAGCTGAAGGAGGAGAACGCGGAGCTCCAGCGACAGCTCCTGCTGCTCCGAGGCAAGTACCAGCAGCTGCTGGAGTACCTGGAGGTGCTGGGGAGCGACCTCTCGGGCATTCCCCTCGCATGACGCGGCCCCGGCCTCCTAGTCGTCGAGGAGGCCGTCGACAAAACGCTCCGGAGCTTGGCTCACGCGGTCGACGTTGTGGGCATAGACCATCGTGGTCGTCAGGTTCGTGTGCCTTGCGAGCGCCTGGGCCTGCTGCAGGCTGGCGCCCCCCAGCAACGCGAACGTCACCGCGCTGTGCCGGAAGCTGTGGGTCGTGAGCCTCTCGCTGTCGAGCCCCGCCGCGCGCAGGGCCTCCTTCGCAATCTGCCGTATGCTGCGCGTGGACAGCGGCTTCCCATATGTTTTGTTGGAGAGGCTGGCGAACAGCGGCGAGTCCTCCCCGACGACCTCGCGCCCCTCGCACCTGCGCGCTGCCAGGTAGTCGTAAATGGGTCCTAGAGTCGCATCGGTCAGCACCACGAGCGCGTCCTTCTCGACCCTGCCCTTGCCCTGGACGAGCAGAATCGTCTGATCGCCCCTGTTGCGCAAATCACCCAGACGGCCTCGCGTGACCTCCACCGAGCGTAAGCCGACTCTGATGAGCAGGTTCACCAGCGCGAAGTCGCGCTTGGCCTGCAGCGTGTCGCCCTTCAGCACCTGGAGCACACGCTTGGCCTGCGCCGGCGTCAGCGCGTCCTTGCGGTGGATGTTGCCCACTAGCTTGACCGTCTTTATGTCCGCGGCCACGTTCGGGTAGGCTCTCACGGACTCGAGCCATTTGAACAGGCTCTTGACCGCGGTGAGGTAGGTGCTCGCCGTCGAGGGCCGCACCCTCGCCAGCATGTCCTGCTTGTAGGCGAGGATGTCTCCCCTGGCGAGGTCTGTGATCCCTCGCTCCTCCTTCCACGCGAAGAAGCCCCTCAGGGTCCTGCGGTAGGTCTCCTTCGTGGTCTCGGCCAGCTCGGCCTCGACTAAAAAGCGCTCGAGCAGCATCTCGACGTCTGCGCTCAGGGCCACGGGACTCGAGGGCTGCTGCGTCGCTGTTATGAGTTGGTTCTGTGTTTCGTTTCCGTTCCCGGGTATGTTCTGCACATCGTGCACCACCTTCTTAATTATCTTCAATAAAGATAACACGGGAGGGGGCTGCAGTGCCAACCGCCGCCTTCGGCCATGCTCTGGCGGGTTGCGGGAAGGGCAGGCGTTTCTGTGTGATGCTTTCCAGCATCAGGCGCCAGCTAGAGGGAGCAGTGCCACGCAGTCTCTCCGCTCTCAGCACCAATCAGCACTTGGGTGAAGCGACGAGCCAAGGGAAATCACCATGCTATAATCCTAGATATCAATCATCCAGCGGGGCCTTTGGCAAGCGCCGCTTCGAGTTAGGTCAGGTTAGATGAAGAACTAGCGATGCCCGTTTCGGGTACCCCATACGACCATTCTGTACATCCGGTCGCGCTTCAGGGTGCCGCATCGCTTCAGTGCCTTCTCGTTCCGAATCCATACATCGCGTGCCTGGCCCCTGCGCGACCTCCTCTCAAAGGAGCTCGCCATGCAACTGAATCTCACTCACATCAGCTATACCTACCCCGGTACGGCATCGCCAGCCATCGAAGACGTCAGCGCCACGTTCCCGACGGGATGGACGGGCATCATCGGCGACAACGGATGCGGGAAGAGCACGCTCGCCCGTATCGCCGCCCGCGTTATTACACCCGATTCCGGGACGGTGAGCCCGAATCTGTTCGCGTCGTATTGCGAGCAAGACTCGACCCAAGAGCCAGACAAGCTCTTTGATCTCGCATCGGATTGGGGCAAGGAGGCGCAACGGGCAAGGGCGCTGCTCCGCATCGAAGACGACTGGTTCTGGCGCTACGACACGCTCTCGGGCGGTCAGCAGAAGCGGATCCAGATCGCATGCGCCCTCTATGCACAACCGGATGTCCTCATCATGGACGAGCCGACCAACGACCTCGATGCCGCCACGCGCGACATCGTGAAGGAGGCGCTGGCTTCGTTCGGCGGCATCGGCATCCTCATCTCGCACGATAGGGATCTGCTCGACGGCCTTGTGGGCCAGAGCCTCATGTGCGAGGGCGCGCGTTGGACCATGCGCCCCGGCGGGTACTCGAAGGCAAGCGACCAGGCGGCGAGCGAACGCGCCTCTGCGATGAGGGATCGCGAGCAAGCCTCTCGTGAAGCTAAGCGCCTGAAGGCAGAAGCCCAGCGCAGGAGCGAAGAGGCGGCACGTCAGAAGGGCAAGCGAAGCAAGCGCGGCTTGAGCAAAAAAGACAGCGACGCTCGGGAGAAGATCGGACGCGCCATAGTCTCTGGAAAGGACGGCGTTGCAGGGAAGCTCTCGTCCAAAATGAGCGGGCGGCTCGCAAAGGCCGAGGCAGAGCTTTCTGAGAAAACCGTCTCGAAAAGATACGACCATCGTATCGGCGAGTTCGGCGTCGCTGCGCGCTCAAGTTGCGTGGCGCACTTGGAGGCATCGCGACTGTCTGCTGGCGAGTTCTCGATAGATGTGCCGGAGCTCTGGATCTCGCCAACGGATCACGTGGTGTTGACCGGTGCGAACGGAACGGGAAAGAGCCTGGTGGTACGAAGCGTCATCGAATCTGTTCCTGATAATGTCAAAGTTGCGTACGTTCCCCAGGACGTCGGGCCAGAGGAACGCGAGCGAGCACTGAGGCATCTCCGAGACCAGGACCAGGAGACGAAAGGTCGCATCCTCTCCATCGTGGCGCGGTTGAACTCCGACCCTGACAAACTGCTCGATGGCGACGATTTGAGTCCTGGCGAACTCCGCAAACTCATGCTTGCTGAACAGCTTGTTACGAATCCCAACCTCCTCGTACTCGACGAGCCGACGAATCATCTTGATGTGGGTTCTATTGAGGCGCTGCAGGAGATGCTGAGCGGTTTCTCTGGCGCGTTACTGTTGGTTACGCATGATAGACAGCTGTCGGAGGCAGTCACGCAGATTGGCTGGGAAACTATTCAAGGTGAGAGCCTGATGAGATTGCTGGTCGTCTAAACAATGGGTTTTATAAAAGAGCCTTGTCGGGTGGATTTGCAGCTTCAGTTTGCAATTATTGTTTAACTCCGCGTGGGTAGTCGCAAGCGGCTTGCTCGTGACGACAGCGACTATTGCCAAAGGGTGGACGCAAGCGGTTTGCTCGTGATGACAGCGACTATTGTTATCCTGTGGTTGCAAGTGGCTTAAAGGTGATGACAGAGTCGTGGAGTTCGACACCAAGATGAAAGTCCCATCAAAGTCACCGTCAAATATCTAGCACGGACAAACAAATAAGGACTCATAGAAACCCTTGGTCGGTGTGCTAACATGATTACAGTGAGTAAATAAGTCTTCAATAACACTAAGCCATTACATAATAAAACGTGGGTACCATACCGAATGGTTGATGTTCGGGCGGGTGTTTGACGCATGGCGTCGACCCCGCCCGTTTCTATTTTCGATAGGAGTATCCCCCATGATTAAGAATGAGAACGTCGAGGGCGAGCCGGCCTACAACGAGACGTACCGACGCGGCCCCGTGGTTATGCGCGGCCCTATGATTCCTAAGGACAACACCTACGCCAACCTGCTGGCGCCCGAGGACTCGACTGGCTGGTTGCACGCCGACCCGTGGCGTGTGCTGCGCATTCAGGCCGAGTTTGTCGATGGCTTCGGCGCGCTTGCCGAGCTCGGGCCCGCGGTGACCATCTTCGGCAGTGCCCGCACGCCCAAGACCGATCCGCTCTACAAGGCGGCGCGCACGGTCGGCCGCAAGATCGCGCAGCGCGGCGTGGCGGTTATCACCGGCGGTGGTCCTGGCATTATGGAGGCGGCCAACAGGGGAGCGGCGAGCGCCAACGGCAAGTCGGTCGGCTTGGGTATTGAGCTTCCGCACGAGCATGGGCTCAACAAATACGTGAACCTCGGCATGGACTTCCGTTACTTCTTTGTGCGCAAGACCATGTTTGTCAAATACAGCTCGGGCGCCATCGTGTTTCCCGGTGGTTTTGGTACGCTCGACGAGATGTTTGAGGTGCTCACGCTGGTGCAGACGCACAAGGTCAAGCGCATGCCGCTTGTTTTGGTGGGCAGCGAATACTGGCAGGGCCTGTTCGACTGGCTCAACGGCCCGGTGATGGATGCCGGCATGATCAGCCCACTCGATCCAGACCTCGTCCACATCACCGATGACCTCAACGAGGCCGTCGATATTGTCCTGAGCGGGCTGATGTAGGGTAGGTAAAATGGGACGGGGCTAAAAAGACTGGTCTGAAACGTTTGATATCAGTCTTTTTGGCCCCGTCCCAAATGAACTGCTTCCAAGTTGCGGTGGAATAGGGATTGGTTGGCGACGATGCGCTTGGCGCCACGACCCTTTTTGATCGCCTTGATCTCGCCCGATTTCCACTCCGGCGAAACGGCCAGGCGAATATTGAGCATCTGCGTGAGCTGGCCTGCACCTGGTCGAGCAGGTCTTCGCCTTCGATAATCACATGAAGCGGAATCACGTAAATGCCGAGCTCTTGGGCGCGGGCGGGGGAGATGCCCGACGTGGAGTCGGTTATGATGGCAAAAGACATAATTGCACCTTTCGTTGGGGCGTGACGGCGCCGCCTTCTGAGAGCAAAGTGCGACAAGTATAGTAGAGTCGTTCCACATTACTAGGTTCAATTGTTGAATAGTCAACAGTTTGAAGTGTCGGTGTGGAAATCGTCAACTGGGGAAGAGGGATGTCGATGGAGGCTCTGGAGATATGCAAGCGGTCGGTCGTGCTGTTTGATTTTGACGGCACGGTGGCCGATACGGGCCGGGCGGTGATGACCTCGACGCGTAAAACGCTGGCTGCGCGCGGGTTTTCTGAGGCGCAGATGGGTGACCTGCGCCGCATGATCGGGCCTCCGTTGTGGAAGAGCTTCCACGACTTTTACGGCTTCTCGCGCGAGGAGTCGCTTGTGGTGGCCGACGAGTACCGTGCCTTTTTTGATGAGCTGGGACCGGAAGAGTACCCCGTGTTCGATGGAATTCCCGAACTGCTCGATGGCTTGGCCGCCCAGGGGCATCACTTGGCCGTGGCGACGTCGCGCATGGAGGCAAAGTGCATCGACATGGTGGGCGAGCTGGGGCTTTCGCAGTTTGAGGCGGTGGTCGGTATGAATCCGCCGCAGGGGCGCGAGACCAAGGCCGATTCGGTTCGCGATGCCCTGGCGGCGCTCGGCGCGACGGCGGACGATGCCGTGATGATCGGCGACCGCTTTAACGATGTGGAGGGCGCGCACGCAATGGGCGTGCCGTGCATTGGCATCTATTCGGGCGCGGCGGTGCCGGGCGAGCACGAGGCGGCGGGCGCCGATGCAGTGGTGCACTCGGTGGCCGAGCTTGCTAAACTTTTCGCCATCTAATGACGTTATGCGAGGGGCGGGTGTGGCCGTCGCTCATTGGTAAGGAGGTCGTCCATGAATCAGGTGGAACAGAGCGTTACCGAGTATGTCGACGAGATCTGGGAAGATGTCGTTGCCGATATCGAGCAGCTGGTGAGCTATCCGTCCGTGGCCGTTGCTGCCCATGCGGAGCCCGGTGCGCCGTTTGGCCGCCCGGTCCGTGATGCGCTCGATTGTGCGCTCGGCATTGCGCAAAAGCTCGGCTACCAGACGAGCGACGACGAGGGCTATGTGGGCATCGCCGACATTCCCGGCCGCGGCGATAAGCAGCTTGCGACCATCTGCCATGTGGATGTGGTGCCCGCCGGTCCCGGTTGGAACACCGACCCGTTTGCGATGGAGCGCCGCGAGGGCTGGCTGCTCGGTCGTGGCGTGATCGACGACAAAGGCCCGGCCGTGTTGTCGCTCTACGCCGGTGCCTACCTGATCAAGCACGGCATTGTGCCGCGCTATACCTTCCGCGCGCTGCTGGGCTGCGATGAGGAAGTGGGCATGTCCGACGTTCACCATTATCTGGAGAACCACGCAGATCCCGACTTTTTGTTTACGCCCGATGCCGAGTTCCCGGTCTGCAATGCCGAGAAGGGCCAGTTTGGGGCGACGTTTGTGAGCTCCAAGATCGACGGCGGGCGCATCGTATCGTGGAGCGGTGCCGAGGCGAGCAACGCCATTCCGTCGCAGTCTATCTGCGAGCTCGCGATTGCCGCCGATGAGCTGCCGGCGCCCGTTGAGAACGCCGACCGCCTGGAGATCACGGCGCTCGATAACGGGCATGCGCAGATTTTCGCCCACGGTATTGGCGGTCACGCTTCGATGCCCGAGGGAACGATCAATGCCGTCGGCCTCATCGTGGCGTATCTGCGCGAGGCCGAGGACGCGTTTGGTGCACGCGACGAGCGTCTGCTGACGCCCGTCGAGCACGAGTTTGTCAAGTTTCTGACCTTTGTACATGCGGATGCCTATGGCCGCGGCCTGGGTATCGACGCGACGAGCCCGGCGTTTGGCCCGCTCACGTGCAACCCCGGTGTTATCCGTGTGATGGATGGCCATATTGAGCAGGTCATCGACGTACGTTTCCCCGACAGCACGAGCGCCGATACCATCTGCGAGCAGCTCGAGCCGCTCGTGGGCCGCTTTGGCGTGACGTGCCGTGTGGGTCGTGCAAAGGTGCCGTTCTCGGTGTCCGCCGACGATCCGGCCGTGAAGGCGCTTATTGATACCTATAACGAGTTTACGGGCAAGCATGCCGAGCCCTTTGCCATGGGCGGCGGCACGTACGCGCGCAACTTTGCCCGCGCCGTGTCGTTTGGCCCCGAGGAAACCGGCCTGGAGCTGCCCGCATGGGGCGGCCAGATGCACGGCCCCAACGAGTGCGCCAACGAGGAACAGCTCAAGCAGGCGCTCAAGATCTATATTGTTGCGATCCTCCGTTTGAATGAATTAGAGCTTTAAGGTTACACGGTTTCCTAATCTAAGTTGCGATGGAATAGTTCCTAGAATGGGCCATTTGATGGCCAAGCAGGAACTATTTCACCGCAACTTTGTTTTTATTGGTGTAAAAGGAGGGCCATGCTTGGGGGCGGGTTTGTTATTCGTTTGTAAAGCCGAGTCGCGCTTGCGGTAAGGGTCTATCAAATGCCCGTAAGAAACCGCAGTTGGCGCGGGCACCGCCCGATCGAGGCAGTATCTTTCCAAACAGCAAAGCGGGCAGGGTGCCCGCGAGTCGCATGTATGAAAGGAAGATCATGCTCGATCAGGCTTATTCTCGTCGTCAGTTCCTCGGCCTCGCTGGTGGTCTTGCCAGCTTCGTGGGCCTCGGCCTCGTTGGTTGCGGCGGCGCAGGCGCTTCCAACGCCGCCGACAAGGGCAGCGCCGCTGCCGAGTCCGTCTCCGGCGAGGTGACCTACGACGGCGCCTCCTCGTTCCAGGCTCTCGTCGAGGCCGCTGCCGAGAAGTTCATGGACGCCAACCCGGACGTCTCCGTCTCTGGCTCGGGCAACGGTTCGGGCAAGGGCCTGACCGCCGTTGCCGCCGGTACCGTTACCATCGGTAACTCCGACGTCTTCGCCGAGACCAAGCTCGAGGCCGACCAGGTCAAGAACCTCGTCGACCACGAGGTCGCCGTCGTGGGCATGGGTCCCGTCGTCTCCAAGAACGTGAAGGTCGACGACTTGTCCCTCGAGCAGCTCAAGGGCATCTTCTCCGGCCAGATCACCAACTGGAAGGAGGTCGGCGGCGACGACGCCACCATCGTCGTTCTCAACCGCAAGGCCGGCTCCGGCACCCGCGCCACCTTCGAGGCCGCCGTCTTTGGCGACGAGGCCGTCGACTTTAAGGGCGACGCCGAGCTCGACAAGTCCGGCGACGTCCAGACTCAGATGGCCAGCACCGACAACGCCATCTCCTACCTCGACTTCTCGCACTTCGACGACTCCAAGTTCAACGCCATCAAGGTCGAGGGCGTGGAGCCCAAGAGCGCAAACGTCACTGACGACTCCTTTAAGATCTGGGCGACCGAGCACATGTACTGCGCAAAGGACGCCGACGATGCCACCAAGGCCTTCCTGGAGTTCATGCTTTCCGACGACGTCCAGGGCAAACTTGTCGAGGAGCAGGGCTTTATCCCCGTCTCTGCCATGAAGGTCGTCAAGGACGCCAGCGGCAAGGTCTCCGCTAAATAAGTAATCGCCCCGGAAAGGTTTGCAATGGCAAAACAGCTGCCAAAGCGCGACCTTGAGAACGTGGGCCTGGGCGTCACGGGCGCGTGCGTAGCGCTCGTGACGCTTGTCGTTGCCGCGCTCATCTTTATGGTCGCCCAAAAGGGCCTCTCGGCTTTTCTCAAGGACGGCGTTTCGGTCGTCGAGTTCTTTACCGGCACCAAGTGGGACCTGGCCAACACGGCCGAAAACGGCCTGCCCTATACCGGCGCCCTGCCCCTGATCGTCACCTCGTTTGCGGTCATGGTGCTCTCCACGCTTATCGCGCTGCCCATCGCCATCGGCTCTGCTATCTTTGCGGTCGAGATTAGCCCTAAGTTTGGCTCCAAGGTGTTTCAGCCGCTTATTGAGCTTTTGACCGGCATTCCCTCGGTCGTCTTTGGCCTGGTCGGCTTTCACGTGGTCGTCGGTCTTATGAAGAGCGTTTTCCACGTGAGCACGGGCCTGGGCATCTTGCCCGGCGCCATTGTGCTGGCCGTCATGATCTTGCCGACGATGACCACCCTTTCGGTCGATGGCCTGCGTGCCGTGCCCGATAGCTACCGTCAGGGTTCGCTCGCGCTGGGCTACACCCGCTGGCAGACCATCTGGCACGTGGTACTCAAATCCGCCATGCCGTCGCTCATGACCGCGGTCATCCTCGGCATGACCCGCGCCTTTGGTGAGACGCTCGCCGTGCGCATGGTTATCGGCGGTATCGAGGCCATGCCGACGTCGCTGCTGTCGCCGGCCTCCACCATCACCACCACGCTCACCACGTCCATGGCGGTCTATGCCGAGGGCTCGGCCCAAGACGATGTCCTGTGGGCGCTCGGTCTGCTGCTGATGGGCATGAGCCTCATCTTTATCCTGATCATCCACCTTATCGGCCGCAAGGGGGCGAAGGCTCGTGGCTAGCACGCGCATTCATATCGACGAGGCGAGACTCGGGCGCGTCCAAAAGCAGGACCGCATCGCCACGGGCGTACTGACGGCAATCGTCGCCATCGTCATGCTCATCGTCGTCTCCATGGTGGCCTATATTCTGTTCGAGGGTATCTCGACGCTGTTCCAGCCGGGCTTTCTCACGCAGCCCGCGCGCGCCAACGGAACCCAGGGCGGCGTGCTCTATCAGCTGTTCGACTCGTTCTATCTGCTGCTGATCACCCTAGGTATCTCGGTGCCCATCAGCTTGGGCGGCGCGGTTTTCCTGGTTGAGTACGCGCCGGACGGCCCCATCCGTGACATCGCCTCCACCGCCATCGAGACGCTGTCCTCGCTGCCTTCCATCGTCGTCGGCATGTTCGGCTTTCTGGTGTTCTCGGTGCAGCTGGGCTGGAAGTACTCCATCATCTCCGGCGCCGTCGCGCTCACCATGTTCAACATCCCCATCCTGGTGCGCGTGATTCAGCAGGCGCTCGAGGACGTGCCGCAGGCCCAGCGCGATGCGTGCCTGGCTATGGGCCTCACCCGTTGGGAAGCCACGCTGCACATCCTGATCCCCGAGGCCATGCCCGCCATCGTGACCGGTATCGTGCTTTCGGCCGGCCGCGTGTTTGGCGAGGCCGCGGCGCTGCTTTTTACCTCGGGCATGAGCTCGCCGGTGCGTCTGAACTTCTTGAGCTTTAACCTGTCGAGTCCCACTTGCGCCTGGAACGTGTTCCGCCCCGGTGAGTCGCTCGCCGTGCACATCTATAAGATCTATGGCGAGGGCAGCCCCGAGGCACAGCAGATTGTTTGGGGCACCGCGGCACTGCTGATGATCTGCGTGCTGCTGTTTAACGTAGTCGCCCGTATCGTGGGCAAGCAACTGGCAAGGAGGATGACGGCCGAATGAGCGAGATAAATGCAACGCCCGCAACCGAGGCGGCCGCGTCCGAGACCCAGGACTTTTTGTCGAGCGTGGGGGAGAGCGAGAAGCGCGTGCGCGTAAGCGGCAAAGCCGTGAGCGACGAGGTCGTGCTTTCCACCAAGGACGTCAACGTGTACTATGGCGACCACCATGCGCTGCACGATACGTCGCTCGACTTTCACAAGGGCGAGATCACGGCGCTCATCGGGCCTTCGGGCTGCGGTAAGTCGACCTTTTTGCGCAGCCTCAACCTTATGAATCGCGAGATTCGCGACTGCCGCGTGGAGGGCGAGATCAAGTACCGCGGGCGCAACGTGAACACCAAGACCGAGAACACCTACGAGCTGCGTCGCTCCATTGGCATGGTGTTTCAGCAGCCCAACCCTTTCCGCAAGTCCATTCGTGACAACATCACGTTTGCGCCCAAACGCCACGGCATTACTGACCGCGACGAGCTCGATCGCATGGTCGAGGAAAGCCTGCGCGGCGCGGCGCTGTGGGACGAGGTCAAGGACAAGCTCGACAAGAGCGCCTACGCGCTTTCGGGCGGCCAGCAGCAACGCCTGTGCATTGCGCGCACGCTGGCGCTCAATCCCGACGTGATTCTGTTTGACGAGCCCTGCTCGGCGCTCGACCCCATCTCGACGCTGGCAATCGAGGACCTGATGTCATCGATTGTTGCCGACCGCGCCATCGTCATCGTGACGCACAACATGGAGCAGGCGTCGCGCGTGTCCAACCGCACGGCGTTTTTCTACATGGGCGATATGGTCGAGTACGACGAGACCGACGAGATTTTCCAACGGCCCAAGGATAAGCGGCTGAATGATTACCTCACCGGCATGTTCTCCTAGTCCGGGACATGCTTGAGGCCCGCGGCGGCCATGGTTGCCGCGGGACTGATTGGAGAGGCGGGTCATCTCCTGCGGGAGATGGCCCGCCTTTTTGCTCTGCGACCGAAACGACCACCACAAAGGGGACAGGCACCTTCGTGGTGGTTTGGGGCGGGGCTCGCTGCTATCATGGACAACGTTGAATTTCTACGAAGGAGCAGGGCATATGGCGATTCTTTTGGGATGCGATTCCGTCAGCCTAGAGTTTCCCACCAAGCATATTTTCGATAGCGTGACGCTCGGCGTGGGCGAGGGCGACCGCATTGGCATCGTCGGTAAAAACGGCGACGGCAAGTCGACGCTGCTGAGTGTGCTCGCCGGTACGCTGGACCCCGACGACGGCCGCGTGACGCATCGCCGCGACACGACGATTGGTTTGCTCGGCCAAAAGGACAACCTGGTCGATACCGACACCGTGCATCATGCCGTCGTCGGCGACACGCCCGAGTACGAATGGGCCTCGAGCCCGCGTACGCGCCAGATCCTGGCCGGCCTTATTAGCGATGTGCCCTGGGAGGGCACGGTGGGCGAGCTTTCGGGCGGTCAGCGCCGCCGCGTGGACCTCGCGCGCCTGCTGATCGGCGACTACGATGTGCTCATGCTCGACGAGCCCACCAACCACCTGGACATGCGCACCATCAACTGGCTCGCGCGCCACTTAAAGGCCCGCTGGCAGCGCGGCCAGGGCGCCATGCTCGTGGTCACGCACGACCGTTGGTTCTTGGACGAGGTCTGCACCAGCATGTGGGAGGTCCACGACGGCCAGGTCGACCCCTTCGAGGGCGGCTACTCCGCGTATATCCTTCAGCGCGTAGAGCGCGACCGCATGGCCGCCGTTACCGAGGAGCGCCGTCGCAACATGGCGCGCAAGGAGCTCGCGTGGCTGAGCCGCGGCGCACAGGCGCGCTCCACCAAGCCCAAGTTTCGCGTGGAGGCCGCCCGCGAGCTCATTGCCGACGTACCGCCCGTGCGCGACGAGCTGGAGCTCAAGCGCCTGGCGGTGAGTCGCCTGGGCAAGCAGGTTATCGACGTGGTCGACGTGGACGCCGGCTATGCCGATACCGACGGCGCGCCCAAGCAAGTGCTCTCCGACGTGACCTGGCTCATTGGTGCGGGCGACCGCTATGGTCTTTTGGGCGAGAACGGCGCCGGCAAGTCCACACTGCTCGATGTGATTCAGGGCAAGATCGCGCCCCTGCGCGGCCGCGTGAAGATTGGCCAGACGGTGCGCTTTGGCGTGCTGTCGCAGCAGCTCGAGGAGCTCGAGCCCTACATGGGCGACACGATCCGCGAGGTGCTCAGCAACTACAAGAAGTACTACGTTATCGATGGCAAGGAGACCTCGCCCGAGAAGCTCTGCGAGCGTCTGGGCTTTACGACGCAGCAGCTCTGGAGTCGTATCGGCGATCTTTCGGGCGGACAGCGCCGTCGCCTGTCGCTGCTGCTGACGATCCTGGACGAGCCCAATGTGCTCATCCTGGACGAGCCCGGCAACGACCTGGATACCGACATGCTGGCGATTGTCGAGGACCTGCTCGATGGTTGGCCCGGCACGTTGATTCTGGTAACGCATGACCGCTTTTTGATGGAGCGCGTGACCGACCAGCAGTGGGCGCTGCTCGACGGCCACCTGACGCACATGCCCGGCGGCGTCGACCAGTACCTGCGCCTGTGCAACGCCACCGCCGAGGGCGAGCCCGTGGGTGCGCCGAGCGCCAAGACTGGCACGTTCGACACCGGTGCCGCGGCAGCTGCGGCCGAAAAGCCCAAGGCGAGCGGTCAGCCCAATGGCCTTTCCAATGCCGAGCGCCAGAAGCTCCGCCGCGAGGTGAGCTCGCTCGAGCGCAAGATGGAGACGCAGCGCGCTCGCGTGGAGGAGGCCGAGGCCGCGATGGCTCAGGTCGACCCCACCAACTACACGGCGCTGGGCGAGCAGCAGGCAAAGATCGACGAGGCTCACGCCGCTATGGACGAGCTGGAGATGGCGTGGCTCGAGGCGAGCGAGAAGCTCGAGGGCGAGGAGTAGACGAGGATGATCAAAGCCGCGTTTTTCGATATCGACGGCACGCTACTGAGCTTTAAGACGCACCGGATTCCGGCGTCGGCGCAGCAAGTGCTCGACAGCTTTCACGAGCAGGGGATTGCGTGCGTGATCGCCACGGGCCGCCCGACCTACCAGATGCCCGATTGGCTGTTCGATCTTGGTTGGGATGCGTATATTACGCTTTCGGGCCAGCACTGTTTTGATGCCGAGGGCGTCTACCGCAGCTGCCCGATTGATCCGGACGACGTTGCGGTGATTGTGGACCAGGTGGCCGAGGGGCGCTACGACTCGCTGTGCATGCAGGGCGAGAACTCGTTTGTGAACCGCCTGTCCGAGCGCGTGGTGACGGCCGGTAACAACGCGGGAATTGTCTACCACGAGGAGCCGTTTGAGCACGCCTTCGATGCGCCGGTTTACCAGTTTTGCGCCTTTGTGGATCCTGCCGACGAGCATATCGTGACCGACGCCGTGTCGCATTCGCTCACCACGCGCTGGTGCGACCTGTTCTGCGACATTATTCCGGCCAACGGCGGCAAGGACCTGGGTGTGGCGGCGACGCTGGAGCGCCTGGGCATCGACGCGAGCGAGGCGATCGCCTTTGGCGATGGCGAGAACGACCTGTCGATGTTTGCCGCCGTGGGCACGAGCGTGGCCATGGGCAACGCGCAAGACACGGTAAAGGCTGCGGCGAGCTACGTGACGACTGCCGTGGACGACGACGGAATTTACAACGCCGCAAAGCACTTTGGGCTGCTATAGCTGCGGCTCGGCACTTGGGGACGTTCCTTTTCTGCCGGCAGTTGGGGACGCCCCTTGCGCGTTGTGTGCCGCGTCGCCCGGCCGGACAGCCACGCATGCTACAGGTTCTTGACACCCATCGCGCGCATGGCGTTCAGGATGGCGATGATCGCCACGCCCACGTCGCCAAAGACGGCGAGCCACATGTTGGCGATGCCAAGCGCCGCGAGCACCAGAATCAGCAACTTAATGCCCAGTGCAAAGATGATGTTCTGCCGAACAATCGTCATGGTCTTGCGAGCCACGCGGATTGCACGGGAAATGTTGGACGGCTTGTCGTCCATCAGCACAACGTCCGCTGCCTCGATTGCGGCGTCGGAGCCCATGGCGCCCATGGCAATGCCCACATCGGCACGGGTGAGCACGGGCGCATCGTTGATACCGTCGCCCACAAAGGCGAGCTTGCCCTTGCCCGATTCGGTCGCCAGCAATGCCTCGACGCGCTCGACCTTGTCACCTGGCAGAAGCTGCGCGTGGAACTCATCGACTCCCAGCTGATTGGCCACGGCGGCGGCCACTTCCTCGCGGTCTCCCGTGAGCATGACGGTGCGCTTGACGCCGGCGGCGTGCAGCTCGCGAATCGTTTGCTCGGCATCGGCCTTGACGGTGTCGGCAATTACGATGTGACCGGCATAGACGTCATCGACCAGCACATGGAGGATAGTGCCGACGACCTCGCAATCGGGCGCTTCGATGCCGACCGCGGCGAGCATCTTGGCGTTGCCGACGACGACGTGCTTGCCGTCGATGTTCGCCGTCACGCCATGGCCCGCGTCGTTGGTGGAGTCGCATACACGCTTGGGGTCGAGTTGGCCCTGGAAGGCGGCGCGCACCGACTGCGCGATGGGGTGGTCGGAGAACGACTCGGCGAGGGCTGCGACTTCAAGCAGCGATTGCTCGGTATAGCCGCCCTCGGGGTGCACCGCGACGACCGAGAACGTGCCGTTGGTGAGCGTGCCGGTTTTGTCGAAGACGACGGTATCCACATCGGCGAGCGCCTCGAGGTAGTTGGAGCCCTTGATGAGAACTCCCAGCTTGGACGCGCCGCCGATGCCGCCAAAGAAGCTCAGTGGCACGCTAATTACGAGTGCGCACGGACAGCTGACGACGAGGAAGGTCAGGCCGCGTAGGATCCAATCGGACCAAGCACCGGTCACCAGGCCGCCGCCGAGCGCGAGCACCGCTGCCGCGCCGGTGACGGCGGGCGTGTAGACGCGGGCGAACCGTGTGATGAAGTTTTCGGTGCGCGCTTTCTTCTCGCTGGCGTTTTCCACGAGCTCCAGGACGCGCGCGACGGTGGACTCGCCAAAGGGTTTGGTGGTGCGTACGCGGATAAGACCCGTCATGTTGATGCAGCCGCTGATGATATCGTCGCCGGTCTTGGCGGTACGGGGGACCGACTCGCCGGTGAGGGCGGCGGTGTCGAGCTGGGTTACGCCCTCGACGATAACGCCGTCGATGGGCACGCGCTCGCCGGGCTTGATGACAATGACGGTGCCGACGGCGATGTCATCGGGAAAGACCTGCTCGAGCGTGCCGTCAGCCTGCTCAACGTTGGCGTAATCGGGCGCGATGTCCATCATGGCGCTGATCGATTTGCGGCTCTTGCCCACGGCGTATGTCTGGAACAGCTCGCCGACCTGGTAGAACAGCATAACGGCGGCGCCTTCGGCCATGTGCGGGTCGGTATCGGGGAAGAGCACCGTGGCAAACGCGCCGATGGTCGCGACGGCCATGAGGAAACTCTCGTCGAACGCCTTGCCGCGGCGGATGTTGCTGAATGCCTTTTGGAGCACGTCGTAGCCGGCAATCAAAAACGGCACGAGGAACAGCACAAAGCTGGCGTAGATGTTGCCGGGCTCTCCAAATGCGATAGTGAGGGCGCCGAGCTCATCGAGGGCGTACACCACGACAAAAATACCCAGCGCTACCAGGATGCGGTTGCGTTTATGCTCGAGTGACTCTTTTTTCTTGCGCTTCTTCTTTTTCTTCTTGGGGTCGGCGGTGGCCATGACTCGTATCCTCCCATTTGAATGTATGAACACTCGCTCATGTAATTTCGCGAGCAAAGGCCGCGGCAAGCGCGGCCTTGCGTATCAGCGTATGCGCAGGCTAGAGAATGATCTCGCAGTCCGGCTCGGCGTCGGCGGTGAACTCCACGACGCGATCGAGGACCTCGTCGAACTCAGCGTCGTCGGCTTCGAGCGTCAGCTTCTGAGTCATAAAGTTGACCGAAACGGATTTGACGCCCTCGAGCTTGGCGAGTTCGTCCTGAAGCTCACGCGCGCAGTTGGCGCAGTCGATCTCGTCGAGCTTGAACTGCTTTTTCATGATGGGTTCCTTTCCCTGTATTTGCGGCTTGGGTGCAGGCCGCGCTGGTACCGTGGTTGGTCGCTATTCGCAGATGTGGCTCATGCCTTGGTTGAGCATGGTGTAGACATGATCGTCGGCGAGCGAGTAGAGGATGTTGCGCCCGTCGCGCCGGAATTTAACCAGGTGCGACTGTTTGAGCGTGCGCAGCTGGTGCGACACCGCGGACTGCGAAGTCGCAGTCGCTTCGGCGATGTCTGCCACGCAGAGCTCGCGGCCCATGAGAGCGTAGAGGATCTTGATACGCGTGGTGTCGCTGAAAACCTTGAACAAGTCGGCAAGGTCGTACAGCAGCTCCTCGTCGGGAAGGTCCTCGGGCGAGCAAGTGGTGGGGATGTCGGGCACGATGGCGGTGTCGATGTCGGTCCTTATTTCATCGGCGTGTTCGCTCATTGCAATATCCTTTCATATGAACATGTGCTCATATAACTTACTTCCGAGTATATGAGCGCATGTTCATATGTCAATATAATTTGCGAAATTTTTTGCTGTCGATTGGCCCCAGAGGCGGCTAAGGGCATTGGTTGGTGCTGATAAGGCCGCCGATGCCAACGTGGGTATCCTAGCGACGTGCAAAAACGGGAGTTTTCAGCATCGACGAGGGGTTATTTATTGCATGATACGGCGTCGTTTGCCGCCACAGGGCTTTACTGGAGTGCAAATGGCAATAGATATTCCTCAGCTGTTGCCTAACTTACATCGAAAACAGCGGCTTCGGTGCAAAATGGGGCAATTCGGCCGCCCTCGGATACTCGGCTCTGCTGAAAACTCCCGTTTTTGCACGTCGCCGGGGTACCCACCCTGTCAGTCCGCCTCTGTTCTGGCCCCGTACACCCTGCCTTCGGGTGTGGAGGTGCTTGTTTGGGCGAACTCCGGGCAATCCAGCTCGATGACTTGCATGTCGTCGATGGCCGGGACATTGTTGATCGTCGGGTCGTCCAGCGAGATGCCCTCGAGCACTGCGCGCTCGAGCTCAAGTGCATTACCCTGCGCTGCGTCTTGACGGAGGAGCTCCTCAATACGCTTCTTTTCCTCGATAAATCTCCTGAGAACAAATTGTCGCAGCTCTTCTTGCTTGGTTGCGAAATCTTTGGGCAGGCGCGATGGGCGAATGCCCTCCTTTCGCTGGATTGCCTCCATAACCCTGGTGAAGGCGCTGGCGTGCATAAAGGAATAGCGACTGACGGTAATGATTCCGTAGCCCATGGACGCCAGCGCGTTCTTGCGCTCTTCGTCAATGGCGCGGTCTTCTTCGGCATCGTGCTGAAATCCGTTGTATTCGATGTCGGTTCGGGACCGCTTGAGATATGCATCCATATAGAACTTTTCGCGCCGCGTGAGATTCTTTGCAGCAGCTGTGACCTTTACTTCGTAGTCGGTCTCGATCTCGCTAATGCCAAGACCGCCCTCGCGCCTGGGTAGCGTGAGCATCATGACAAACGCCGTTTCCATCGGCGATCGGCATCCGTCCCGCACGCATTGGATGGCTTTTCGGGCAAGTTCGAGGCCCTTGCAGTCGATGAGGGAGTTAAAGAAATGTTTAAGGCTCGAAGTCGAGGTGAGCGCGAAGCGCTCGGTATAGGATGTTGAGGCATCGTGCCCAAGGGAATAGGCTCCACACAGTTCGAAGTAGTACTCCACAAGTTCTCGAAAGGGAAGATAGGTTGCGGCCTGAAGCGCACAGAGTTCGACGCCGACAATATAGATGTCGTCGGCAAGCTTGATAAAGCGCGAGCCCGCGAATCGCTTGGATGATACGTGGCACTTGCATCCCGTCATGCTGCGCACGTTTGCGCGCTCGAACACCGTTGTATCGAGCGGGGCATCGTTATCCAGAGCGACGTTGTGCCTGGCGAGCCAGTCGGCGGCAGAGTCGAGCAGCTCCTTGCTGGGGCGCGCCCCGTAGATCTTGGCAGGGCTGCAGGGCTCGGTGCCAATTGCGGATACCGAGTATGCGGCTTGGTAGACCGCTTTTGCCGTGTTATGTGAAAGCACGATACTCATACAGATAGCATGGCAGACCAGGCGGCGGGGTTCGCAATGAACGCCAAGGTAAAATGTCGCGGCATAACAAAAGCTGTCCAAGCGCTTGACGCCAATGATGGAGAAAGATGCTATTTGGAGCATTGTCACAGCTCGCTGGCTACGCAGACCTCCACAACTGATGCTGATCAGCATCGTTTTGATGCAAAGGCGGCGTCAACAAAAATGTGCAATTTGGCTTGAACATGCGCAGATGAAGTTCTTGGTTATGCGGCGGCTAGACATCGGGGGCTGGAGGGCCGCGTTGTACGGCGCGAAAAACAGGCCGATATCCGCTTGGATATCGGCCCGTATTGCGTCGCTTGAGGGGAGCGCCTCGGCGTGTCGCTTTTGCGCGGGGCGCTATGGTCCGGCAAGTGTTGCTCGCGAATGGCGCCTCTGCTTGGCAATCTACTTGGCAAACAGGTTCTTGAGGTTGAACTCGGCCTGCACCGTCCGGAGCATGAGGTCGGTGTCGTCGAGGCCCAGGTGCTGCTCGTTGGCGTCGGGCGCGAGGGTGCCGCGACGGCGTGCCCAGTTCTCGAGTGCGGCGGGTGCGGACTCGCGGGGGAGCGAGCGCACGTCGGCGTCCAGACTGCGGCAGATCTGGCGCGAGTCGATGACGATAATCTTGCCGGCTCGGCGCGCCTCGGCATAGCCGTCCAGATGGATCTTGAACCAGCTGTCCTCAAAGGCGGCGTTGTGCGCCATGTACGGGTATTTCTTCATGAGCTTGAGCAGCTGCTTTTGCAGCTCCTTGTTCTCGCGGAAGGGCGTTTTGCCGTCGATGTCGTCCCAGGTGATGTGATGGATATTCGACAGCGGCACATCTTCGCCGCGGTAGATATCGGGCAGGCCGCAATAGTGTGCCTCGGCGTCGTGCGGGACGGCGTCGCTGGTGAGCTCCATGATCTCCCAGCCCACGTTGATGATGTAGCCGCGCTCGGGTGCACGGCCGGTGGTCTCGATGTCGATGCCGAGCACCGTGCCCTGGATGGGCTTGCGGGCGTACGCCACGCCGAGCGCATCGCGGTCGCCGCGGATCTCGCGCATGACGGACGCGGCGGTGCGCTTTTGCATCTTGCCGATGGCGGCGCAGGTATCGGCGTCGGACAGACCGCGCGAAAGCGTCACGGGCGTCACGTTGCGCAGGCGCGCCTCGCCAATCTGGTCGCATAGGTCGCGGTTGCGGTCGGCCAGGTCGCGCACGGTGGCAAAGTCGAAGACAGGGTCGCCCTCGGCGGTAAAGTACTCGGTCTCGAGCACCTTGAGGGCCTCTTCGCCTTTTTGACGCTCGGACTCCATGGCGGCGTGATCGCCATAGATGAACATGGGGATAAACGGCTGGCGCTCGTATTCGAGTGCTTGCGAAACGTTCATATACTGCTCCTTGGACGGGCCGCGTCGTGCGGCTCGGGGTCATTGAGATGTGGCGAGATGATAGTTTACCACAGGCAACTATTGGCATCACGCCTAGGACAACTACAATACCCTAGTTGACCGCTAGGACTTTTACAATGCTGCCGAAAGACACGAAAGGTTCCATCCGTCATGGATTTTCTGATTGATATTTTGCTCGACGCCGGCAAGGACACGCTCTCGCTGGTGCCGTTCTTGTTGGTGACATATCTGGCCCTCGAGACGCTGGAGCATGTGGCGGGCGATCGCGTCAACGGCGCCATCAAGCGTGCCGGTGCCGCTGGTCCCGTGGTTGGCTCGTTGCTGGGCATGGTGCCGCAGTGTGGCTTTTCGGCGATGGCGGCAACGCTGTACGCCGGTCGCGTCGTGACGTTGGGCACCCTGGTGGCGGTGTTTCTCTCGACCTCCGACGAGATGCTGCCACTGCTACTTGCCGAGCAGGTTCCCGTGCAGACCATGGCGATGCTTTTGGCTTCGAAGGCGCTGATCGCGCTGGTCACGGGCTTTATCGTGGATGCCGCCATTCGCGGCCTGCGTCGCAACGCCCGTGCTCATGCGGCGATCCGCCGTACCGTGTTGGGAACCGCTGCCAATCCGGCGCACGTTAACTGCGCACATGACGATCACAGCGGCGGTGACATCATCGACGAGGTGGCCGAGGCGGGCGTGAGCGCCGACCACATCCATGAGCTGTGCGAGCGCGATCATTGCGGTTGTGATGAAGACGAGGACGAGCGTGACCACGGACATGGCCACGACCACGGACACGAGGGCGAGCACGAACACCACCACGGTCACTCCCACTCACACAAAGGCGCGCCCGTCCTGTCGATTATCCGCAGCGCGATTTCGCACACCGTGCAGGTTTCGGTATTCATTTTCCTGGTGACGCTGGTCCTGGTCGCCGTGCTCGAGACCTTTGGCGAGTCCGCGATCGAGCAGTTCCTGCGCGGCAACGAGACGCTCGCCGTCCTGGGTTCGGCGCTTGTCGGCCTCATTCCCAACTGCTCGGCGAGTGTGGTCATTACGCAGCTGTATCTGGAAGGCGCGCTGCAGCTGGCACCGATGCTCGCCGGTACACTCATTTCTGCCGGCGTGGGTTACCTGGTGCTGTTCCGCACCAACCGCAGCGCCCGCGAAAACGCGGTGTTCCTGGTCATGATGTACGTCATCGGCGCCGGCTGGGGCCTTATCCTTTCCGCCTTTGGCCTCTAAGTAGATGTTAGAGGTATTCCGTAAAAACTGGGGCATGCCTCAAACATCTACCGCCATGACCGGCGTTGGATGCGCGCCAATCGCCAAAACAAAAAGGTAGATTTTTAGGCATATCCCAAAAATCTACCTTGGTTAGCGCAGCAGGTCGGTGAGGTTGCGCTTAAAGCGGGCGCGGTCCTCGCTGGTGAAGGCTGCCGGTCCACGGGTGCGACCGCCGGCGCGGCGCACCTTCTTTTCTTCGTGACGAATAAACAGCTGCATATCGATGGTGGCTTTGTCGTGCACGCGCCCGCGCACGCCGATGGCGGCGGCATCGCGACCGAGCACCATGCTCGCCAGGCCAATGTCCTGCGTCACGACCACGTCGCCCGCCTGCAGACGCTCGATAATGGCAAAGTCGGCGCTATCGGCGCCTACGCTCACGTCGAGCGTTGTGACCCAAAAGCCACGTCGCGCGTGCTCGGCATCGCGCGGGTCGTCACGGCGAATGTGCCGCTCCAGGTTTTGCGTGCTGTTGCCGGCGACAACCACGGCGACGCCCGCCCGTCGCGCGCAGTCGATCGACTCACGCGTGACCGGGCAGGCGTCGGCATCAATAAACAGCGTTCGCGGCATCTAGTGCACCAGCTTGCCAAAGCGGATAGCACGAATAACCAGCGTCACGCCAAACACCAGGAGCGCAGCGCCGGTAAAGATGACGAGCATCTTTGCCGACCACAGCGGGTAGATGAACACGAACACGCCGGCGATGATGGAGAGCGCGCCGCTCAGGATGGCGAGGGCACGGTTGGAAGAAAGCTCGGACTCCAGAATCGACATGATGCCCTCGACAATCCAGCCAAAGCCGGCCACGACCACCACAAGCGTGCTGAGCGTCGCGGTCGAAAGTGCCTGGTTGCGCAGGATCACCACGCCGCCCAAGATGATGAGCAGGTTGGCGAGGATGCTCGTGACGCGCCAGCCGGCGGGCAGCAGCGGCTCAAAAATGGCGGTGAACAGCCTGACGCCAGCCGTGATCACAAAGTAGAAGCCCAGTACGGTCGTCAAAAAGACGAGGGTCTTAGCGGGTGCAAACAGCAGCGCGATGCCGGCGATGAGCGCGATGACACCCGTGGCGGCGTAGATCCAGCGCACGGCTTTAATCGCCTTGCCTGCCATGCTTTTCTCGTCAAATCCAAACAGACTCGATTGCCGGTCGTCATTCTTAAAGATGCCCATGAGGCCTCCTTTCCGTGCGGCGTAAGCCGCGATCGTTACAACCAGTATCGCCTAAAGGCGCTGGCGTATGGGCCGGGGAGGGCGAAACGCAACTCAAAGGCCCCGATTTGTTTCCGTTGTTCCCCACGTTGCGATTTTCTATTCAACAGGTGTAGAACATTGCAGCTCTGTTCGTTATTGCCTGCGTTTTAGGTTAGATTTTCCTAAGAACAATTGGCTTTTTGGGGGTCCCTATGAACGAAGCAGTTCCCGTGGTGCCGTCGAGCGTCGAGTCGATGGCAAAGCAGGGTTGCGAAAAGCTTGGCCTGGATGCGTTTGATGCGCTGGTCCGTCGCGCCCGCACATGCCGCCGTTTTGACGAGTCCATGCGCGTGCCGCGCGAGTTTTTGCTCGAGCTGGCAGAGCTGGCGCACCTGGTCCCCTGTGGCGCCAATGCTCAGCGCTTGCGTTTTCATGTGGTGAGCGGTGCCGAGGACTGCGCTCGCGTGTTTGACGAGCTCGCATGGGCCGGGGCGCTCAAGGACTGGCCGGGTCCTGCCGAGGGCGAGCGTCCGACCGGCTACATTGCAATTCTTGCCGAGCGCACCGTTCCCGGCAAACCCGCCGCGCCTATCACCGAGGTCGACACGGGCATCGCGGCTCAGACGATGATGCTCGCCGCGCGCAGCGCAACGCCCGAGGTGGCGGCTTGCATGTTCAAGGCCTTTACGCCCCGCGCGATCGATGCGATGGGGCTCGATAACGACAAGTACGAGCTCAAGCTGATCATGGCTTTTGGCGTGCCGGCCGAGACCCAGGTTATCGACGCGATCGATTCCAACCCCGACGGTTCTATTAATTACTGGCGCGACGAGGCGCAGGTGCATCACGTGCCCAAGCGTCCGCTTGCCGACGTGCTGGTGTAGTTGCGTCGTTGCGGCGCGATCCGGCGGCAAACCACCACAAAGGTGCCTGTCCCCTTTGTAGTGGTGCGAGGGGAGGGCGTGTGTCCGATCTGTATTTGGTTCGGCATGGGCAGACCGAGCTTAACGTGCAGAACATTTTGCAGGGCTGGCAAGACTCGCCGCTCACGGAGCGCGGGCGCGAGCAGGCACTGGCGACGCGCGCGGCGTTTGAGGCGCGTGGCATCTCCTTTGACCACGCGTATTCGTCTCCGTTGGGTCGGGCGCGCCACACGGCCGAGCTGATCGTTGGCGAGGATCTTCCCATAGAGCCGGTCGATGATTTGCGCGAGTGGCGCCTGGGCACGCTGGAGGGCACATCAAATCGCGATATGCCGCCGCAGCCCTGGGGCGATTATCCGGTGGCCTTTGGTGGCGAGTCGGAAGGCGAGCTTCGGGCGCGCATGGTCGCGGCGCTGTCCCGTATTATGGCCCGACCGCAGCACGATCGCGTGCTTGCGGTCTCTCATGGCTCTGCCTGCCAGGAGTTTCTTAGATGCGTGATCGGCGGGGGAGAGCAGCCCGACAACGGTGCCGTGCTTCATTTTGGCTATTGCGACGGGGCGTTTTCGCTCCTTGATTGGTAACGAACGAAAGGACCCCTATGAACAAAGATCTGTATCTGGTCCGTCATGGACAGACAATATTCAACCTTAAACGCATTATTCAGGGATGGAGCGATTCGCCGCTCACGCAGTTGGGCTGCGAGCAGGCGGCGCGTGCCGGTATGTTCTTGCGTGCGCGTGGCGTTGAGCCCGATCACGCCTACACCTCGACGCTGCACCGCACCGAGCAGACTATCGCCAGCCTGTGGCCGGGCCTTGCCTACGAGCGTCTGGATGGCCTGCGCGAGTGGTTCTTTGGCGACTTTGAGGCCGAGCGCGTGATGCTGATGCCCGAGCGTCCGTGGCGTGACTTTTATCGTCAGTTTGGCGGTGAGGGCCAGATGCAGGTACGTGAGCGCATGGTGACGACGTTGACCGATCTTATGCGACGTCCGGACCATTCGTGCGTGCTCGCGGTGAGCCATGCCTCGGCCATCAAGGAGTTTTTGGACCACTCTAGGGGAGCGGCGGCCGACGAGCGCGAGCGCGTGCCGGGCAACTGCTCGGTTCTGCATTTTGCGTTTGACGATGCAACCGATACGTTTGAACTGGTCGAAGTCTTTACGCAGGAGGATTACGCGCGTGAGCTGGGGCTAGAGCCGCTCGTGGCGGCAGCGGGCCCGCGGCGTGGGTAGCGCGGGCGCGGCGATTCGGATCGCCGACATAATTGTTTGATGCGAAAGGGGCGGGGATGCATGCGCATGTATCCCCGCCCCTTGCTTGTTGAGCTGACGAGTCTTTGTGCTGGGCGTTTAGGCCCCGTTAGAACCGTGAGATCTGGTGAGTGAGCAGACCCGTCGGAACCTGCGGCGCGCCGCCGCTGACCTGCGCGGCGGGGAACAGCACGGCCACGGTAAAGTTGAACGGCTCTTTGCCCGTGTAGGTGCCGGCTGCGCGGGCCTCATCGGCCAGCAACTGCGACGCCCCTGCCAGCGCGGCAGCGTAGGCGGGGTCATCGGCCAGCGCCGGCTCCGGTGCCTGATCGAGCATGGCTCGGATGGCGGCAACGGCGTCCTCGCGCTTGACTTCCCATACGCGATGCGTAATGCCGGCGGGATCGGTGACGGCATAGAGCGACGCGCCCTCTTTGGCGGCGCCCAGTATGATATCCATGACGGGCGACGCCTCGTAGGCGAGCGACACGGGGCGCGGCTGCACCTTGAGCTCGGTGATCGCGCGCGCGGCGCCGAGTGCGTCGACGCTCTCGGCGGCGGCCTCGTCGCTACCCGTCAGCACGTTAACCGGGCAAATTGCCACAACGCCCGTCACGCGCCCTGGCTCTCCGGAGCATTCGTACACGTAATACGCCGCACCCGGATCCTTGAGCATGAGCCCATCGGCAATCGCACCGCGCAGGGCTTCGTTGTTACTCAGAATGCTGTCCATCGCAGGCAGCGCCTCGAGCGCACGGTCCTGAGCCGGGCGGATGCAGGGAAACGGAAGAGCTTTCATGGACAGTCCTAACGCGCGAGTCGGTTTGTTCGCGGCTTATTATGCCCCAACTTGGCTATTCGCGCCCCAGAGCGTGTTGTCGGCGAGCGCGATCAGCACCCGCTGGCAGCGAACGATATCGGCATGGGGCACATGCTCGTTTGGCTTATGCGCGAGCGCGAGCGAGCCTGGGCCATAGCTCATACAGTTGCGGTTACCCGTCTTGCCGGCAATGACGGCAGTGTCGGTGTAGCCGGTAAAGAAGCCGACGGTCGTGTCCGCGCCAGTCACGTCATCAGCGGCACGCTTGAGCGCGGCTAGAAGGGGAGAGACCGGATCGCGCTCGATGGCGGGGCGGTCGCCTGTCACGGTATAGCTTCCATGGCAACCGGGGACTGCGGCTTCGGCATCGGCGATGGCCTGCTCTACCATGCGCGTCGCGGCGGCCGTATCGGTCGGCGGTGTCAGGCGCATATCGACCCAGACCTTGGCGCGGTCGGGCACGACATAGGGGCGATAGCCGCCTTCGATCTGTCCAAACGTGATGGTCGAAGGCCCCAGCTCATCATGCACGGGCAGCGCCGCGAACGCATGGCGCAGCGCACAGACGGCCTCGGCCATGGCGGCGACGGCATCCGCTCCCTTCCAGGGCTGGCTCGCATGCGCCGTGACGCCGGTCATCTCGATCTCGAACCACGTGCGACCTTTGTGCGCCACCTGAATCTGTCCGTCGGTGGGCTCGGTGTCCAGCACCCATTCGCGCGAGCCGACCCAGCCGGCATCGATGGCGGCCTCGGAGCCGCGCATAAAGTCCTCTTCGTCGACCGAGCAAATAAGCGAGAAGCCGCGGTGGGGCAGCTCGCCCTCTGCCGCCACGCGCTCGAGCGTATGGACCAGTGCGGCAATGGCGCAGGCCAGGCCGCCCTTCATGTCGCAGGCGCCGCGGCCATAGAGTTTGTCGTCTCGCACGGTCGCCCCGAGTGGCGGTGTGTCCGCGTTCCAGCCATCTCCTAGGGTGACGGTATCCATATGGCAGATGTAGACGAGTCGCGCCTCGTCGCTCACACCCGGCACGGTGACCATAAGGTTGCGGCGCCCGGGGAGTACTTCGAGCTCTGCAATCTGCACGGCATCGAGCGCAGAACTATCAAGCTGCGCCAGCTGCTGTTCAATGAGCCTCTTAATGAAGTGTTCGATCTCGCCTTCGTAGGCGCCCGGGTCCGAGCTATCAATCTTCACGAGCTCCTGCGTAAGCCCCCAGGCAAAGTTCTCATCAACCATACGAAACCTCACAATCAGTTTGCTTCCAAAACCGATTGTAAGCCACCTGGAGGATTCGCGACGTGTGCGTAGCAGTATTAACCGTTCGCAGGCCGAGCCATCGCGTTTGGCGGCCGGGCAGGCTCACAAATGACGCAATGGGTACGTATCCTTCATGGATGACATGCTGTGCGACATATCTGCCTTTCGGTATCACCGGATACCTCCGCAGGTCTTGGCAATAATGCCGGACCTGCCTGATTCTGTGGACGATCCGCGCAGGGAGCATCTTTGTGAGCACCCGCTTGTCAAGCATTTCCTGGGCACCCCGTTACACGTGTTGGCGCGGGGCGGCTGCGGGCGTAAGGGCGGCCGTATTGTCAGGCACGTTTGGAACGGGGAGAGGCCGTTTGGCTCCGTGCGACAGACAGAGTTTGGCCTTGATGTTGCGTCCCCGCTCTTTACCCTGCTGACCATGGCTTCCTCGGTCTCAAATGAGCGCCTGATCATGTGCATGTATGAGATGTGCGGCACCTTTGCCGTGTGCAAGATTGCGTCTCAGGTAAAGTCGGCGCTTGAGCAGGCATATGGGAGCCGGTGGGGTGACGCACGGTTGGGCTGGGAAAACGTAAAGGATGCCTCGGGGAATCCAACGGACCTGTGGAAACGACCGCCCTTGATTGAGCTCTCTGAACTAACCGAGTACGTCGATAAGATCCAGGGGCTCCGCGGTGCTAAATCATTCACGCGTGCCGCGAAATGCATTACGGGGGTTGTGGCATCGCCGCTCGAGGTCCAGGCTTCGATGCTGTTTGGCCTTACGAGGTTGCGCGGCGGCGAAGGGCTGCGCCTTACCAATAACGTCGAGATTCGCATGACGCGCAGCGCCCGCCTGATTTCGGGGCTTGATAGGCGCTACGCCGATATCCTGCTGTCAAATAAGGACGGCAGCAGAGAGTGCCTGGTTGAATGCCAAGGTAAAGCCATTCACGGATCCATAGAATCCAAGATCTCGGACTCCGATCGAACGACGGCCCTTCAAGCGATGGGATATCCTGTCGTTCTGATGACCTATGGTCAGCTGGTCGACTCCGATGCCTTCCGCGTGGTGATGGAACTCATCATGTCCTATCTCGATGTGCCGTTGAAAGACAAGACGCCGCGGCAGCAGGAGCTCGAACGGCGGCTTCGTGAGGAGATTTTTATCGATTGGGCGGGAATGTAGCCGTGCGGGTGGAAAACGGTCGCGTGAGCTAGGGTTTGGTTGCGAAAAGGCTTCAGTTGCTCTTTGAAATAGGCTTTAAAAACGCTACCCAGAACAAGTTATTTCGGAAAATGGACAGTCAACTTAAATTTGGCATATAGAGATCGATTTTTACCTACTAAAACCACTGATAAAGCTGTTTATCAGAGTAGGTGCGCTCAGTGATTTGGGCATGACTGTCGATTATCCGAAAAAACTTATTCTGGGTAGCACTTTTCCAGCCGTCGGGAACAACGAAATTCGCCCCCATTTCGTTAAAACGGGGGCGAATAGACTTCGTGGCTTGTCTGGCAGGCTTGGCGCCGACGCTACTTGATCACGCGTACGCGATACATCGAAGGAATCTGCTTGAGCGCCTCGATGGTGCTGCTGTCCAGGTGCTCGTCGGTGTCGAACATGGTGTAGGCGTTCTCGCCGGCGGACTCGTTGGTCATACGCTGCACGTTGGCGTTGTCCTTGGCCAGGATCGCCGTGATCTGGCCGATCATGTTGGGCACGTTGGCATGCAGGCAGGCAATGCGGCTTGCGGCGCGCGCCTTGCCCATGCTGCAGGCGGGGTAGTTGACGCTGTGCGCGATGTTGCCATTCTCCAGGTAATCCTTGAGCTCGCTGATGGCCATATCGGCGCAGTTGGCCTCGGCCTCGCCGGTGCCGGCGCCCGAGTGCGTGGTGATAAACGTGTTGGGCATCTTGACCGTCTTGGGCGTGGCAAAGTCGCAGCTAAACCAGCTCAGCTTGCCCGCGCGCAGGGCTGCGTCGACGGCGTCCTCGTCAATGATGGTCTCGCGCGCATAGTTGATGAGCACGGCGCCCGGGGCCAGCAGGTCGATCTGCTCGGTACTGATCATGCCGATGGTGTCGGCCTTGCTGGGCACGTGCACGGTGAGGTAGTCGCAGCCGCGGCAGAGGTCCTCGAGCGTGCCCACGCGCTGCACCTCGCGGCTCAGTACCCATGCGTGCTCGACGGAAATGAACGGATCGTAGCCGTAGACGTCCATGCCCAGGTCGACGCAGGCGTTGGCGACCTTGGAGCCCACGTTGCCCAGACCGATGACGCCGATGCGCTTGCCCTTGAGCTCACGGCCCACAAAGGCCTTCTTGGCCTTCTCGGCATCGACCTGAATCTCGGGGTCGTCGGCGTTGTCGCGCACCCAGTTCATCGACTGCACCACGCCGCGGCTCGAGAGCACCAGCATGCCCAGGACGAGCTCCTTGACGGCGTTGCTGTTGGCACCGGGGGAGTTAAAGACGACGACGCCCTTCTTGGCGTACTCCTCGATGGGGATGTTGTTGACGCCGGCGCCGCAGCGGGCGATGGCGCGGATGCCCTCGGGCAGCTCGTAGCCGTGCAGGTCGGTGGAGCGCATCAGGATGGCGTCGGCCTCCTCGGCGGTGCCCACAAACTCGTAGCCCTCGCCAAACTCGACCTTGCCGTCTTTGGTTATGTCGTCGATGGTTTTGATCTTGCGCATGAAAAACTCCTTAGCGGGTTTGTTTATAACAAGTGGTTTGAAGTGGCTGGTCGGCCCGCGGGTTGCGGGCTAGTTAGATCGCGGACTCAAACTATGCTGCGCTTCGAAGTCCTTCATGTACGAGGCCAGTGCCTGCACGTCTTCCATGGTTACGGCGTTGTAGACGCTCGCGCGCATGCCGCCCACCAGGCGATGGCCCTTGACGTTTTGAATCTGGTGCTCGGCCGCGCCTGCGACAAAGGCCGCGTCGAGATCGGCGTCGCCGGTGCGGAAGGTGACGTTGGCGATGGAGCGGCTGCCAGCCTGCGTGGTGCCATGGAACAGCTCGCTGTGCTCGAGCAGGTCATAGAGCAGGTTGGCCTTGGCCCAGTTGCGCTCGGCCATGGCGGCTAGTCCGCCGGCTTGCTCCACCCAGCGGAATACCTTGCCGCACACGTAGATGCCAAAGGTGTTGGGCGTGTTGAGCATGGAGCCCTTGGCGGCCTGGGTCTTAAGGTCCAGGTACTGCGGCGTCTGCGCAAAGGCGGGGCCATCTGCGATGAGGTCGTCGCGCACGATAACCACGGTCACGCCCGCGGCGCCGGCGTTTTTCTGCGCGCCTGCGTAAATGAGCCCGTAGCGCTCAACGTCGAGCGGCTGCGACAGAAAGCAGCTCGAGACATCGGCGACCAGCGGCACATCGCCGCAAGCGGGCAGCTCGTGGTACATGGTGCCAAAGATGGTGTTGTTCTGGCAGATGTAGACGTAGTCGAGCCCGTCGCCCGCGGCCTCGGCGGCAATGCGCGCGTTTATGTCGGCCATGGCGGGAATGCGGTCGAAATTGGTGTCCTCGGAGCTCGCGAGCAGCACGGCCTCGCCGTATTTGGCGGCCTCCTTGTACGCCTTGTTGGCGAAGTTGCCGGTCACGACGTAGCCGGCGCGGCCGCGGCGCATGAGGTTCATGGGAATGCCCGCAAACTGCAGCGTGGCGCCGCCCTGCAAAAACAGGACACGGTAGTTGTCGGGGATGCTCAGCAGGCGGCGCAGGGTTGCCTTGGCGTCGTCGATGATCTGCTGGTACATGCTAGATCGATGGCTCATCTCGAGCACGGACATGCCGCAACCGCGGTAGTCCATCATCTCGTCGGCGATCTCGGCGAGCACGCTTGTAGGCAGCGCGGCCGGGCCAGCTGAGAAGTTGTGCACACGTGCCATCTTCTAGTTCCCCTCGTAGTCGTTTGAACGTTCGGGATACTTTAGCACAGTGGAGCGCCAGGCGCGACCGCATCACGGTAAAACTCGACTGCGCCGCTATGATTTACAGGATGGTTACATGGGGGAGAGGGCCTACTCCTCCGGCAAGTCCAGGTCTGCGAGCGATGGCATCAGGCTCTCCAGGCGTTTGATTTCTTCGTCGAACATGGCGTTGAGCTGTTCTTGCTTGACCTCGAGCTCGTTTTGCATGTCGGCTTCAGCGGCGGCGGACTTGTCTGCAAAGGCATTGAAGTCACCCTGCTTGCGCTCGAGGATCGACATGATGCGCTCGTCGATCGTATCCTTGCACAGCAGACGATAGACCAGTACATTGCGCGACTGGCCCATGCGGTACGCGCGCGAAATGGCCTGGTTTTCGATCGAGGGCTTGTACTGCGGCTCGCACAGCACGACGACGCTTGCCGACTGAATGTTGAGGCCCGTGCCGCCCGACTGAATCTGCGCCACCAGGACGGAGCCCGCGGGCGCCGCGTCAAACGAGTCGATAATCTGTTGGCGTTTATTGAGTGGGGTAGAGCCGCTGATGGGGCCGTAGCACGCACTTCCAAACGCCGAGCGCACCACGTCGATAGTGTCGTGGAAGAACGAGAATACCATGACCTTGCGGTTTTCGTCCTTGGCGTCGGCGACAATCTCGCGCAGGCGTTTGAGCTTGGACGAGTCGCTGGGGTCTGGGGCGTTCCACGACAGCCGTCGGATCTGCATCGGGTTTCGCATCCGCAGGGTTAGGTAGTACTGCTGGAGTTCCGAAGATCCCATCTGGCACCACTCGCTGTTTTCGATAAGGTCGGGCAGCTCCGAGAGCACGTCCTCGCGCTTGCGGCGGTAATAAACCGGTGCCAGGGCATCTCTAAACCCCGCCGAACTAAATCTGCTGGCGTATTTGCCCGCTTCACGCGCAGCCTTTTTGTTGAGATGCGACACAAGCCCGATCATCTCGTCGACCTTATTCTCGAGCGGCGTGCCCGACATAAATAACACGTGCTTAGCCTGCTTGCACAAGTTGAGCGTGTTGATGCTTCGCTTGGCGCTCGGGTTTTTAATGTAATGGGCCTCGTCGACTACGACTAGGTCGAGTTTCACTGACGGGTCCAGCTCAATATAGCTTGTGCTCTCATAGTTGGTGACGCCCACATCCAGCCCCGCCAGCCATGTCCTTGCATGGAGATCCTTCGCGGGCCCGTGGATTTTAATGCATGTAAGGTCGCTGTGCTTGTGCACCTCGCGCACCCAGTTTTCGAGAACACTAGCAGGGCAAACGACCAAGAACTTCTTGGCACCCTTGTTTTTGAGTGCGGTCATCACGGCGATGGCCTGGACGGTTTTGCCCAGACCCATCTCGTCGCCCAGCAGCGCATTGCCCTGGTGCAAGATGTAACGGACGCCCCATGTCTGGTATGTACGGAGTTCGCACTTAAGGCCCGTGGTATCGAACGACGTCGTTTTAATCTGGTCGGCGAGCTTCTCCGGCAGGCCATATCCGTTGGAAGTCGAAGAAAACGCCTCGGGAATTAGCTTTTCGAGCAGGTTATACACGCGGATAGGATCGGCCCCGAAGAGTTTCCACACGGTCTTTTCGTCCGGCTCGATTAGGCTCTGACTCGCATAGCCATTGACCTTCTCGAGCTCTGCGCCGTTGATAAGATCGTTGAGCTTTTCGTACGCGCCGTAAACCGTGTCGCGATCCTTGTAAAAGAGCCAGGTGTACGCATCGAGCGCCGGCAGAATCTGGCCTTGCAGCTCCGAAAGCTCTTCGGTAATGCGCGCGAGCGCAGCCTTGGCCTCGCTGAGCAGATCTTCGAGCTCAAAGTACTTATAGACTTCCTGGAGAAGTGCCGTGTCCTCTGGCTTTTTATTGTCAGGGGTCAGTTTTATCTTGCCGCTTTTGGCAAGCATGTCGACCTGCTGTTCAATGGCATCGACAATTCTGCCGGCAGCATTTTCGCTAATGCCGTTAATCTTGCTTAGTTCCCAACGCTGGTCATAGTTGTCCCAGGGCTGCCTTTCGCGCCCGCGCAATCTTCCGTACATAATCTTGCCGAGCGTTGTGTACCCGGCGTCTTTAAGGCACTTAACGCGAACGCCTGGAACTAGATCTTTAAGCATGTCGACCGATTGCTCCGAAACGTAGCGCTGAGCGTCGGCGTGGCGGACCTTGTCTACTTGTTTACGGATTTGGTTTTGGCTGCGCCTACGCTTTTCTTCCAGTTTGGTAATCGCGCGCTCGGGAATTTTGCCTTCGGCGCCATAGACCGCTGCTTCAATTTCGTTTCTGTTGGGCTTAGCGTCGGATGAGAAAAGGTTCTCGCCGGCGTCCTCGGCGATAACCCTTACGGCCCTTTGCTTGGTTTCCGGTCCAAGTGGGATGCTTGGGTCCATGCCGAGGATACTGTTCGCCTGAAGACGTCCATCTTTTATAAACTTGCTATTGGAGTTGTCTGTAAATTGCACGAGGCGTCGATACGCCGCTTCCGTCGTCTGCTTATCGGTGGCATTCAGCAGAAGCCAGCGGAGCCTTCCACTGTTTTGGCCTACAAGGCCGCAGGCATTCGGAATGTCGTGGGCGTCACGTATTGCGGATTCGTAGAGTTCGGCAAGTAAGGCGGACTTATAGTAGCGGGCGGCTAAAAAGAGCGCGTCGCGCATATGGGTACTCTTCGGTTTGGGTCGATAGAGCTTGCGGATTGCGTCGGCGCATTCATTCGCCACGCGTACGAGCTTTTTAACGTGTTGGTCGTCTTCTGCAAATTCGCCACGACAGTAGAGGTCGTATGCCGTCTTGATCTTCTGATCTGCCAACTTCTTTTGCGTGCTCGCCGGTGTTTGAAGGTCGGCGATTTTAATCCGTCGAAGTTCCTTGTTTAGCGTGTCCGTTTTGGCTTGAGCGATCGCGTTCCTAAAGTTGTCGGGTCCGTATATTGTGGCCTTCGAAATAACCTCGATATCGCCCAATAGCTCCTGGGCCTTCGAGACGACGGCTTTTGCTTCGCTGGGGCTAAACGGTCTTGCCATTACGGACTCCTGAAGATGTGCGGACAAGTTGAGACGCGTGAGGCGCGCGGCGTGACCGCGCGACAGGTCCATTTTAATTGCCTTGGTGCCAAGGAAAATGAAAGGGCCTTCAGGCGTGCGCGATCGCCGTTCACCGATTAAAACTACCGCTCATCTGCATATGCACAGTTGATTTATTGCACAACAAAATGTTGCTAAACAAAAACGTTCGCAAGTGGCGTATGAAGTAATCATTGGCATAATTCTTCCTTTTTTCCAATACAGCTAGTGGGTTGTTTGGGGAATATCGGGGGTCGTTTCTGTATGGACAACAATGCTGTGAGTACAACAAACATTTCAATGGACGTAGACGCGTACTACGAGTCGCTCATTCTGGATGCGGTCGCGCAGGCCGATACCCCACTGCACGAAGCGCTGGTGCGCTCGAGCGTGTATCGCACCATCAATGACTCATACGAACGTGCACTAGCCCAACTAGTTATAGGTGGCGAACTTTTATACGCCAACGGCGAGTACAGCATGGCGCCCGGAGCGGCCAAGGAGGTGGCGGAACCCGCAGGGGAGCCGGTGGCTGCTGATGCCATTGAGCTTGAGGCTGTTAAAAGCGAAGGTGCCGAGGGCGAAAACACTGGGGACGAGGACGTTGACGGCACCGTTGTTGATGACGAAAACGTTGAGTCTGAAGAGGCTGCGCCTGAGGCCGTTGAGTGCGATGCCGAAGAGCCCGAAGCCACAGAGCCTGAGACACTTGAGCGCGCGGCGGCGGCGCCGTGGGCCGACGAGGCCGATATTGCAGAGGCCGAAGCGGTTGAATCCGTTACTCCTGAGGACCCTGCACCAATGGCTTTTGGTCCCATTTCGTTGCGTGCAGATTCGACCCTTGTGCAGTTGAAGGTTAATGGGCGCAGCTGGCCTATCCCTGTTGCCGTGGGTGTTTCGTATGACAAGAAGCCGGCCGACGGTCTGTCTCTCATGGGATACGAGTCGCCGACGGAGCCTGCAGAGGTGGCGGACGAGCAGCAGGAGCCGGCTCAAGTCGAGCAGCAGGAGCCGGTGCAGCCTGAGTGTCCCAGGCTCACGCTGTCTTCCGAGCCGCAGCAGCTGGTTATTTCCTTCTCGGATAGCCTTGAGGCCGAGGCCGCCACCGAGCTCGAGCAGCCCGCGCTTGTGCTCGAGTCTGAACCCGAATCCATTAAAGAGACCGTGACCGTCGCGGACCCCGAAGCCGAGATTGCGCCCATTTCTGAATCCGAACCAGAGCTCGAACTTGAGCCCGGCGTCATGGCTGCATCTAAGTTTGAGCCTTCCGAGGACGCCGTTAAAAAGCTCGAGCGTCCCAAGTACCTGAGCGGCTGGGACGACCCGCGCTGTGTGTTTGATACCGAGACCCAGGTTGCCTTTCTCGACAAGCATGAGATTCACGATGTGTTTTGCCTTGTGCGCAAGTTGGGCAAGGCTGAGGACGAGACCTTACGCATTGCTTTCGAAAAGCATCTTACCGCCTATGCTTTGCCGCTATCTCCGCAGTATCGCGCGCAGGCGCCAGAGCTCGGCAGACTCTCGGGCAATGCGAGGCTGACATTTGACATCTATGGTAATCTGCGCAGCATTGGGCGTGATTACCGTGCCTACGCGAACATTAAAGGACCGATTAGCGAAACACTTAGCACGGTGTATACGAGTGGCGGCGCGCCGCTTTCGCTGTGGAACCTTTCGATTACTCCGGCAATTCAGCGTAAATTAAAATGGACCCTTAAAATCTACGACCTGCCTACGCTGCTCACCTACAATGCTACGGCGTTACGGAGAAGCGGCCTCACATCTTCTGAGGTTGGTTCGATTATCGATGCTTTAAATGAGTGGCCATCGGGTCGTTTGCAGCTGGGAAAAACCAAAGACGAAATGGAACTTGCCCGTCTGGCTGCAATAGGGGGCTGGTATCCAGCCGCTGGCACGCCGCTCGAGCGCGTCGAGGCAGTTAACCGTCTTGTCAGGGATACCATTAACCGTCTGCAGCGCGAAGGCCTTGCCGTAAACGAGCCTTCGTTCCGTCTACTCTTTTGTACCAGGCTGGCGGGTAGGCTTGCGACGGGCGCTAACGAAGAGGACGCTGTCAATTCGGCGCTCGCGAGTCTTAAAAGTGAATATCCCGCCTTTAGTGCAGCGGTAAAAACGTTTGAGCGTCTGAACTTTGAGCTGCCTCAGGATCAAGAAGATATTGAGGCCAGCAATACGGAATCTAACTGCGAAAATGCAAATTCGGCAGACGACGTTATTACGTCGGTCGATGAGGTTCAACCGGGCGGCGAGGTGGGTGCTCAGACGGAAGCGCTTGAAGCGCAGTCCGCTCACGAGTCTGAGCAGCCGCTGGTGCAAGATCTTACGCTGGAACAGGTGCTTAAGCTTGCCGTGGGCCAGGACATTGTAAAGTTCAATAGATGGTTCACGGATCTCGCATACCAGGACCGCATCCTGATGGGCTATATGCTCATCGATGACAAGCCGGCTCGCTGGATGGATAGCCTTGCTAAGTCTGCTTGGAAAATCCGTGAGCGCTACAATGTTCTTATGGCGGGTCGTCCGACGTTTGACATCGATACCTTTGGTCCGCTCTTCCATGCGTATAAGCTGACCGCCGAGGATTTTTACCAGCTGACGAACACCGCGCAGCCTTCCTATTTGTATATGAAGCGCGTGTATGGGCAGGGTACCATTCCGCTTAAATATGCTGCGGCCGATAAGGACCTTGCACCGACTGTTTGCGATGTGGTTCGAGCATACTTGGCGAGCATAGAAACCGAAAGCGCCGACGAGCCGGTGGAGGAGGAGTCCGCGCCTGCAGAGCAGGCTGTCGCGTCGACGCCTGAGCCCGAGTCTGCTTCCGCGCCCGCACCCACGCCCGCGCCCGTTACTACCCCCGCCCCGGCTCCGGTACAACCGGCAAAGCCCTTCGCCAGCAAGGTCGAAGACCTCACCGGCAAAGGCCCCATGTCCATCGAGGCGTGGCTGGCGTTGCTGCCCGCCGACGATGCCAGCCTGTTACGCTGGATCTTTAGCGATAAGCCGCTTATGGATTACCCGCACAAGCCCGCCGGTCTTGGTCCGCTTCGCCAGCGTCGTGCCGACCTGCTGTGCAATCGGCCGCACCTCGATGAGGACAAATTCGCCCCGTTGTACCAGCGTTATGACCTTACCGAGGATGCGTTCTGCAAGATCACGCAGGCATCCCCGATGACTTTTGGCTACCTGAAAGCCGTTAAGGTATCGAACAAGTTTAGCCTCCGCCTTGCCGCCAATGATCACTCGTTGCCGCAGGAATGGCGTGATAGGGCGGCGCAGCTGAATCGTCATTCTTCTGCCGGCGTGCTCCGAACGCCCGTAAGTGTCGAGAGGGACAACACCTCCCAGCTCGAGCAGATCGCGCGTAAAAAACTGGGCAACTTCTCCACGCGCGGTGCCGCGCTGCGTGCCTTTGCCGAGTCTGGAGCCGTTGATGAGTATCACGACCTTAAAGATTTCCGCAACAGGTACCAGCTGTTTTTGGAAGACAACAAGTGCGGTTACAAACAGATGCTTTCGTTGCCTTCCGAGGACATCAGATGTCTTAACGAGCTGCGTGGCACGCACATGTTCCTGGTGGCGCGCGCCAATAAGATCCGCGCCTACAAGGTCGACAGTCGCTTTACGTCCGAGTTGCGTCAGATCCTGACGCTCGCCGTGGGGCGCAATATCGAGTGCGGCGCGGGCCTCATCCTACGCGAGAATCAGGAGCTGTGTGACCTCTACGACGTTCGCGACGACGAGGAGCTCTACGAGATTATCCGCTCATTTGTGCGTCCGGGTTCGGTGCCCGGCTTGGAAATGGGCTCGATGCCGCTGATTCGCCTCGGCAAAACGGACCGTAAAAACCAAATGCTCGATGTGCTGCGAGATGCGGGCACCGAGCTATCGCGCGAGGAGTTTGCCCAGCGCTATGCTGACAAGTACTGCGTGGAAACGAGGACGGTCCGCGGCAACTACCTGCGCGACATGAACGCATATCTGCGCAACGGCCGCTACTCGTATGTCGAGAGCAACCTTACGGACGAGCAGCAGCAGTTCATCAAAGATATGGTGACCGAGGACTACGTCTCGCTACCGTATGTCGCAGCGAGTTTTGCTGCCAAGTTTGGTACCGCATCCGGGCGACTCATTAACGATCAGTCACTGGCGCCTCTTGGTCTGGAAATCTCCAGGGACCTGATAGTCAAGGAAGGCGTGGACCTGCGTCAGTCGTTTACGAACCTGCTTATGTCGCGCGACAGCTTTGCCTACGGTTCCCCGGGCTTTGGCGACGAGGTCATCAACCATCCGGATTTTAGGAATGCCATTACGCCGCTGCTGCGCAACTTTACCTTTATCGAGTGCAACCACGATTCGTTTATTTCGCTCAAGCGCCTGAACGAATCGACAGGTATTCGACGTATTGACCTGGGCAGCTACGCGTATTCCCTGTTTGCCTGCACAGAGCCTGACGTGCCGTTTACGGTGACGAGCCTGCGTAAGCAGGGCTTTATGCATAAGCTCCATGCCGTGGTCGATGAATGTGGTTTTGACAATACGTTTTATGACTCAATCGTTCTGTACGGCCTGGCTCATGAGCAAATAAGGCGTACCCGCTTTAGCGGAGTTTACATGTTCTGTCGCAAGGAGGGGGCGTTTTCGTCGGGCGACGCGGTCGAATACGTCGTGAGGCAAAAGGGGCCTATCGAGGTGGGGGACCTGATCGATGCGTTCCAGGATGACTACGGCGTCGTAATAACCGCAGCCGATATTAACCGAGCCGTCCAGGACAAGGGGCTGTTCTACAACGAGGACCTCGACATGGTCATGCTCAGCAAAAGGATGAACGCAGAATACCTGCGCGAGCTGTATATCAAAAACAACCAATAGGAGGAGTCAACATGAACCTGCTCGAGATGATCGGCGACGGCGTCAACATTAAGCCGACCGGTGCCAACCACAAGATCGTGATTGACGGCAAGCCCGAGATGTATCCCGTTTACAGCATTAAGCTCGAGTTCCTGCGCTACAACGTGCAGAACGACCGTATCGCCTCCTGGATCAGCCGCTACAAGGCCGAGCATGGCGAGGGCGCGTTTAACGAGCTGGACGTCGCGGCCTGCAACGACATCATTGAGGGTTTTATCGTCGACAGCAACAAGGATGCTATCGAAAAGACGCAGCGTAGCATTGCCCTGCGTTCGCAAGAGCGCCCCGGCGTGGTGCTGGCCGACGGCCTGATCGTCGATGGCAACCGCCGCTTTACCTGCCTGCGTCGTCTTGCCGCCGAAAACCCAAGCTTTGGTTGGTTTGAGGCTGTCATTTTGCCTGAGAGCCTGGGTAACGATTCCAAGAAGATCAAGATGCTGGAGCTTTCGATCCAGCATGGCGAGGAAGAAAAGGTCGGCTACGATCCCGTCGACCGCCTGGTGGGCATCTACAACGACATCATCAGCTCAAACTTGCTCTCGAAGGAGGAGTACGCCCAGTGCATTGGCGTTGAGCCCAAGGAGCTCGAGAAGGAGATTGTAAAAGCCCGCTATATGAACGAGTTCCTGGAGTTTGCCAACGCCAAGGACCAGTTCCACCTGGCGCGCGAGCTCAAGGTCGCCGGCGTTATCAACGAACTGCAGGGCGTCCTTAAAAAGTGCAAGAGCGACGATCAGGAAGAGGACGTTAAGAACATCGTCTTTGCCAACATGATTACCGAGCCGCAGGGCGACATCGTGCGCTTTGTCCGTAAGATCAAGCCGATTTTGGAGGGCCCCGACGCGGATCGCTTTATCGAGCGCGAAAACGAGCTGGCCTTTGAGGTCGCCGAGCGCCTGAAGAACAAAGAGATCGTAACCTCGACCGACATCGCCGAGATTCGCGACGATGTTCAACTGGCGACAGCCTTCCGTGAGGTTATGGAGTCGGCCGAGAACACCACCAAGATGAACAAGGCCCTCAAGTCGCCTTCGCTCTCGATCATCCGCGCCATCAGGGATCTTGATCAGGTGGAGGAATCGACCTTTGGCTTGCTGCCTGCGGACGAGATTGCCAATATCGCCGCCGAGGTTGCCAAGCTCGAGGCCAGGGTGCATATGATCAAAGACAAGATTGCGTACAAGATGGGCGGCGAGGAAGCCTAAATGAAGCTGCGCCTCTCGTATAGCGACGGCATTTCCGTCGTGCCGCTCGACATGACAGTTGAGCAGCTGCGTCGCGAGCCGGTCTGGAAGATTCGGCTTTCGGCACTGCGCCGCTATGCGCCGAGCTATCGAGAGACGGACGTGCTCTTTTCTCTGGGGATTGACGACCCGGGCGCCAAGCGCATCGTTGAGCTGCTGCAGCGGGCGGCAAGCTTTGGTGTGGAGTGCCAGGTGGACCCGGACCTGCTGCGAGGCCTTACGGCGCGTGAGGACTATCTGCGCGAGAAGGCGCGCGTGGGTCTGCTGATCAAGGCACACGATGAGTCGGTGGCCGATCGCTTTGATGAGTTCCGCCGCGCCGAGGACACCCTGATGGAACGCCCGCTTAAGGACCGCCAGCTGTGGGACGCGTTCTTTATGAGCGCCATGGGCCGCAGCGCCAACTTTTCCGTTCCCGGTTCGGGCAAGACGGCTTCGGTCCTGGGCACGTTTGCGTACCTGCGCGAGCGTGACCTGGTCGATCGCATCATCGTGCTTTCGCCCAAAAACGCTTTTGGCTCGTGGCGTGATGAATGGTCGGCTTGCTTTGGCGCCGACCGCCCGCTTCGTTCGCTGTGCTTTCACGACCCCGAGTTTCGCGGTCGTTCCACGCGCGACAAGTACAGCACTCTGCTGTTTGACTACAAGCGCTACGACATGATCCTACTCAACTACGAGTCGGTCGCGCTGGGGGAGGCGGCCGCGCGCATTGCGGCCGATCGCGCCCTGGTGGTATTTGACGAGGTGCACAAGGTGAAGCGTGTGGGCGGCAAGCGCGCAGCGAGTGCGGTGCAGATTGCCGCGGCGGCGCCGTATTTTATCGCGCTTACCGGTACGCCGATCCCCAACTCGTTTGAGGACCTGTACAACCTGCTCCACTGCCTGTGGCCGCGCGACTACAACTGGTACTTTGGCATGAGCGCCAATGCCCTTAAGTCGACGAGTGAGGACGACGTTAAGCATATCAATGAGTCCATCGCGCCGTTCTTTTGTCGTACGAACAAGCATCAGCTGGGCGTACCCCGGGCCAACGAGGACCATCTGGTCGATGTGCCGGTGGAACGCTGGGAGCAGGAGCTGTTCCAAAAGGTGCTGCGCACGCTTTCGGGCGAGCCGTTCGAGATGATTATTCGCCTGCTGCAGCTTTCGTCCGACCCGCGCATGCTGGCCGAGGACCTGAGCGCCGGCGACTATGCCGACTTGTTTGATGGCGAGGTGCAGACGGGCGCCGGCAAAGCGCTGGAAGGCCTGCAGGTGGATGACCGGCCCACAGCCAAGATGGTCGCCTGTCTGGATCTGGTCGCGTCGCTGGTAGCCCAGGGCAAGTCAGTCATCGTGTGGTGCATCTTTAAGCGCAGCATCCGCAATGTGGTGCGCGAACTGCGCGAGCACGGCATTACGGCCCGCGCTATTAGTGGGTCGACCGATATGCCCGCGCGCGCCCGCGTCATCGATTCGTTTAAGGCGGGGGAGACGAGCGTGCTGGTCACCAACCCGCACACGCTGGCCGAGTCGGTCTCGCTCCACGACGTGTGCCACGACGCCGTCTACTTTGAGTGCAGCTACAACCTGGTGCACTTGCTGCAGTCCAAGGATCGCATTCACCGCCTGGGCCTGTCGCAAGAGCAATACACGCAGTACCACTACCTGCGCGCCGTGTACGAGCGCCGCGACGGACCGTGGTCGCTCGACCGCAACATTTACGAGCGCCTGCAGTACAAGGAGCAGGTCATGCTCGATTCGATCGACCGCGGCACGCTGGAGCCCGGCTATACCGACGAGCGCGATCTGGAACTGGTGTTTAAGGGTCTTTTTGATGACGAGGAACAGCGTAACGAGATCAACGACCACGACGCCGCGGACGATACGCAAGAACGCAAGGAGATGTAAACGATGCAGAAAGCCTTTCCCATCTTTGCCGTGGAGCTGTTTTGCGACGGCTGGCTGTTCTTAACGCATTCCGATGTGACGTGGGATGGGTCGTCGCACGCCGTTAAGCGCATTCGTATCAATGCTGACAAAAGTGAACGGCTCCTGAGCCATGCGCGCGAGCATTTTACGGATGTTCCGAGCAACATCGATTTGTGCCAATACGTCGGTGCCACGCTAGAAGAGCTCGAGAAGCATGCCGAGCCGGTTGTTCCCCGCGACGTTGTTTCGTCCCGTCTGCAGTTGCTGTTTGAGGGCGACTTGACGCCGATTACGCTGGTGCAGCTCATGTGTGTGGGCGACTGGATTTCGGTGCGTCAAGGCAATGAGGGCGAGATCCGCGTTACCTACGACGAGCGCTTGGCTCAGCAGATTTCTGGGTTCGGCCTGTTTATGGCGAGCTTTGTCGAGTCGCTTTGCTCACAGAGCACTATGTTGAGTGACGGATCGGTTGCCACGGTGTTCGAGGCAAGGCCGGCAACGGAGCCGGGTATATGCGCGTTTTTGGAGATGGGTGATGCGGTTTCCGCGGAGCCCGGACCCGAGGATGCGCTCGGTGTTGAACCGGAGCCCGAGCCTGAGCCAGAGCCTGCACCGGAACCTGCTCCCAAGCCCTCTGCAAAAGAGCAAGAAAAGCTGCGCATCGCAAGGGAGGTAAAGGCCGCGCGCGACAAGATGGAAGAGCTCGACAAGGCACGTGTTGCTTTGCTCAACCAGCTGCTTGTGCTGCGCCATAAGCATGAGCAGCTTTCTGATCAAAGTGGTTGGAGGGCAATTGTCGAGATGGAGGAAGTCGGCAGGCAGGTCAAAGATCTCAGCAGCCATGTCGACCAGATTGACAAGCAGCTGAGCGACGCGCGCCTTGCCTACGCCGAGACCCGCGCAGCGTCGCTGCAAGCGCTCAAGGAACTGGGTCAGTAAGGCAGCAACAACCCTCACGACCTCGTACTTAAACGGTATCATTGGAAGGCATGTTTGCATCGCCCCGATGCAAATAAAAAGGTCCGAACCCTTGGAGTGTGTCCTGTGGATAACACCGAAAAAATATCACTGGGAGGCGTGCTCACGCGCGAGCAGTTTTTGCTGCCCGAGATGCGTATCGTCGCCGCGTTGCGTCTTGATGGCGTGAGCGACGACGAGATCATCGCGCGCGTTAAGCACGACAACCTGTTTCAGTATCCCACCGAGCGCATGCTCGCTGATCGCGCCCGCGTGTGCCTGCGCCGCTTTGATGCCGTGGCGCTCGACGAGGCGCAGTGCGCTGCCCGCGGTATCGACAAAGACACCGCCGATCAAGCGGTCACGCGCATCATGGACCTCATCGCCAACGGCATGCCCGACCAGGCGGCCCAAGCCAACCTGTTTGCCATGATGTGCCGCTACACCATGGTCCGCGAGCTCATCCAGGTGGAGATTGGCGAGCGCATGGCCAGCTTCGACTACAACTTTACCGACGTTGACCTTAACGCGTTTGTCACCCGTTTTCAGGTTGAGCACGCCGAGGCCGTCAAATGGTCCGATGCTACGCTGGGACGTATAAAAAGCACCCTGCGCCAGATTCTGCGCAGCGCCGGTTTTAAGGCATCGCAGCGAACCGATACGCTCCAGCCCCTGCTGTTGGACCCCGACGTGGAACAGGCCATCCGCGACCTGGGCGACATGGACGCTCTGGCCGCACTCACCGGGCAGGTGATGTAGACATGGCAATAAACCAGCCGCACATTCGCCCGCGCAACCGCGCCGAGCGCATACATGAGGACTTTGACCATCGCCGCGAGGCGCTGCGCGAGCGCCTGCAAGACCAGGATTTCTTGGCCAACAAGGGCATCGGTAACGAGATTGGCTTCTATACGTTTTGCTACGATCCTTCGCTGGAGTTTGAGTGCCGCGCCTACGTGGACGAGCTCATGGCAGATGCCCAGGCCGGCAAGCTGCCGTGTAATCTGCAGGTCTTTAACCTGTACGACGTGATGCTCGATATCTGCGAGCAGCGCCGCATCCTTCGTGCGATTCCCCGCCGCGAGGCAAAGGTCGGCTCGGAGGCCCAGATCAAAGAGCTCCAGAAGCCCTGCAGCTCCAAGAGCTTTGCCCAGTACCTCTTGGAGCATACCCAGCCGCATCAGCCCGGCGACGTGATCTTGCTCACGGGTGTGGGCGAGGTCTTTCCGCTACTGCGCGTGCACAACCTGCTCAACGACATGCTTGCCGATTTTGGCACCGTGCCCGTCGTCGTCATGTATCCCGGCAGCTTTGATGGCCGCCAGCTCAAGTTGTTCAACAAAGAGAACGCCAGCAACTACTACCGCGCGTTCGATATTTCTTAGGAGCGACAGATGATTATCCAAGACCTGTTTTCCAAGGACATCAACCGTTCCATCAACGGCGTCGTTAAGGTGCAGGATGCCAGCGACGAATCGGTGCGCCAGGAGCTTGACGAGTACGTGGTGACGCGCGAGCTGCAGGGTCATTTTGCGCACTTCTTCGAGGCGTACGATAAGGCGCTCGATGTTCCCACCGACAACATGGGCGTGTGGATCAGCGGCTTCTTTGGCTCCGGTAAATCGCACTTCCTCAAGATGCTCTCGTATCTGCTGCAAAACGATGAGATTGCCGGCAAGCGCGCCGTCGATTACTTTGATGGCAAGATTTCCGATCCCATCGTGGCCGCTCGGGTTCGTCGTTGCTGCGAGGTTCCCACCGAGGCGATCCTGTTTAACATCGACAGCAAGGGCGGCCAGTGGAAAGAGGGCGACACCTCGCGCACGGCCCTGCTGCGCGCCTTTGAGCGCGTGTTCTTTGAGCACCTGGGCTTTTTTGGCGAGGATCTAAAGCTCGCACGCCTAGAGCAGCATATCGACAGCAAGGGTAAGACGCAGGAGTTCCGCGCTGCCTACGAGCGCATTGGCGGCGGCAACTGGCTCGAGGACCGCGAGAGCTATAGCTACTTTGAGGACGACATTGTCGAGGCCCTGCAAGAGGTCCTGGGCATGAGCGAGCAGGCTGCGCGCCACTGGTTCGACGGTACCGAGGACGACGCCATCGCTGCCGACACCTTTGCCAAGATGGTCAAGCAGTATGCCGACAAGCGCGCCGAGGAGTGCGGCGGCGAGTTCCGCCTGCTGTTCATGGCCGACGAGGTGGGTCAGTTTATTGGCTCCGATGCCGACATGAGCACCAGCCTTATGCTGTCGCTGCAGACGCTCGTCGAGGAGCTGGGCAGCCGTTGCGGTGGCCGCGTGTGGGTTATGGTGACCAGCCAGGAGGCCATCGACGAGGTCGCCATGATCGTGGGCGACGACTTCTCCAAGATTCAGGGTCGCTTTAACACACGCCTTTCGCTCTCCAGCTCCAGCGTGGACGAGGTTATCCAGCGCCGCGTGCTGCAAAAGAACGATGCCGCCTCGGCAAAGCTCCAGCAGAACTATGAGGCCCAGAGCACCGTGCTCAAAAACGTATTCTCCTTTGACGGTTCGCGCGGCGACCTGATTGGCTATGCCAGCCGCAACGACTTTACGGCCAGCTACCCGTTTGTGAACTACCAGTTTAAGGTGCTGCCCGACGTTATGACCGAGGTGCGCAAGCACGGCGTCAAGGCCAAGCATATGTCCACGGGCGAGCGCTCCATGCTCTCGGCCTTCCAGGAATCGGCCCAGGCCATTCAGGACCAAGAGGTAGGCGCCCTGGTGCCGTTCTGGCGCTTCTTCGATACCATCGCCAAGGACCTGGAGCACGGCGTGATCCAGGTGGTCACGCGCGCCGAGCGCGCAGCCGAGGATGGCCATGGTCTTAAGACCGAGGACGTTAAGGTCCTAAAGCTGCTGTATCTGATCCGCTATATCGACTACATCAAGTCCAACGTCGAGAACATCTCCATCCTTATGGTCGACGGCATGGACGTGGACAAGGCCGCCCTTAAGGACCGCGTTAAGGAGTCGCTCGACCGCCTGGTGCGCGAGAACTACGTGGCACGTCAGGGCGATGCGTACAACTTCCTCACCGACGAGGAGCAGGATATCTCGCGCGCCATTAGCGAGACGCCGGTAGATGCCGCCCTGATTATCGAGGGCATTAAAAAGTCGCTCTTTAGCGGCATCTATACGGCTACCAAGCTGCGCGTGGGCGCCAACGACTTTCCCTTCGACCGCTATGTAGACGACTCGGTCTATGGTGTGGCCCAGGGCGGCATGAAGCTCAACGTAGTCACGGTGGCAGATGACCTCTCGCGTGCCGACGATGCCGAGCTCGCCGTCAAGTCGGCCAATATCGCGCTGGTGGTGCTGGCAGACGACATCGACTACTTCGACGATCTGCAGAATGTGGCTAAGATCCGTAAGTATCGCAAGACCATCAATACCGAGGCCCTGGCGCCTTCGACTCAGCAGATTATCCAGGCAAAGATGAAAGAGGCTACTTTCGTTGAGCGCGAGGCAGCCAAACTGCTGGAGGAGGCCGTGCTGCATGCCCGTGTGGCTGTGAATGGTTCCATGGTTAACATTCGCGCCACCAAGCCCGCCGATGTGTTTGACCAGGCCCTGTCAAAGCTGACGGATGCCATCTTTACCAAGGCCGACTACATCGCCGACCCCGCCAAGACCGACGAGGACATTCGCGCCACGCTGCGCGGTGCCAACCAGGTGGCGCTCGACGGTCAGAGCTCCCAGAACGCCCGCGCCGAGAAGGAGGTCGCGGACTTTTTGCATGCCCAGACGCGCCTGTCGCTGAATACGACCATGGGTGACCTGCAGCGTAAGTTCCAGGGTGCCCCCTATGGTTGGCGCGAAATCGACATTGCCAACGTGGTGGCACAGCTGGTGGTTTCGCAGCGTGCGATCATTACGGCTGCCGGCGCCAATGTTGCTCCTGCCGATTCGCGTATGGTTACCTTCCTGCGCAAGGATGCTGACAAGGCCCAGGTGCGCGAGCGCGTTAAGATGAGCGATGAGCTCATCAAGAAGGTCAACAGGGTGCTGCGCGAGACCTTCGATGCCAAGCGTGATATTTCCAACGAGGACGAGCTTACCGCCACGGTGGTCGAAACGCTTACGGGCTACAAGAACGAGTGCGTGGAGCTCACGAACAACAACTTTACGGGCTTGGCCCCAGCCTGCCCGTACCCGGGCCTAAAGGTGCTGGAAGATGGCATTACGCTGACCACGCGCCTGCTGGACAACCAGAACGATGCCCAGGCGCTCTTCAATGCTTTCGTAAAGGCACAAGACGATTTGGACGATTGGAAAGAGGGCTACGACCAGGTCGTGTTCTTCTTTGAGAGCCAAAAGCCCGTCTTTGATAAGGCCGTTGCGTTTATGGGCCTTATGAAGGACGAGGGCTTCTACATGGACTCTAACGCCCAGGCGGTTGAGGCCAACAAGCGTATTGAGCAGATTCTTAAGAGTCCGCGTCCGTACCGCGAGATCTGCAAGCTCCATGACCTGATGGAGCCCGTCATGGCTGCCCATAAGCAGATGGTCGATGCCAAGCGCAAGGAGATGCTGGACGACATAACCGCACAGATGGCCCAGGTGCACGAATATGCCCAGAGCCAGGACGGCTATGCCAAGCTGGCCGAGCGCGCCATCGAGGACGCCGGCCGCATGGCCAAGTCGTTCGAGGGCCGTGCGCACAGCGCCACCAAGGCCAGTGAGCTTGCCGCGTTCAAGCAGCAGCTGATTGAGTATTGCGATCGCGCATGCGAGAACATCGATAAAGCTATCGATGAGGAGAAGGCCCGCCAGCAGCGTGAGAGCCGATTCGTAGAAGTCACGCCCAACGGTGAGACCGTTACTACGATCAAAGACCCGGGCAACGATGCTTCGGCGACCGTCGAGCCTGCACCCGCTCCTGCTCCCAAGAGGATTAAAAAGCTGCGCCTGGCCGACCTGGGCGAGCGCAAAAAGCTACAGAGCGAAAGCGATATCGATGCCTACCTTGCCCAGCTCCGTGTGCGCCTGCTTGCCGAGTTGCAGGGCAACGACGCCATCCGCCTGAGCTAACCAAGGACCACCGGGGAAGGGGAGGCCGCCATGAACGATACCGCCATCAAGAACTACTGCATCTGGGCCCGCAACGAGCTCATCGCCGGCGTCGAGGCCCGCATGAGGCTCTACGGCGTGGCCGAGGGCGCCGAGCCCGCCGGCGCGACGGCGGTGGGAGGGCGCGCCCTGTCCCCGGAGGAGACCGGGTGGCGCGACGCCCTGCTGCGAGCCGCGGCAGAGGAGGGCTTCGACCACCTTCGCGACCGCGCCGCCTACACCTGGTTCAACCGCATCGCCGCCGTGCGCTACATGGAGGTCCACGACTTCCTGCCCTCCCGCGTGCGCATGTTCACCCGCCCCGCGGCGGACGGCTCCTGGGGGCTGGGCAGCCAGGCCGCGGACGAGGCGCTCGACGTGGAGATCGAGGGGGCGGACCCGGTGCGCGTCGCCGAGCTCAAGCAGGCTGGCGAGGACGGGCCGCTGTTCCGCTACCTGTTCCTGGCCCAGTGCGCCGAGCTCTCCGGGTGCCTGCCCGGCGTGTTCCAGCCCGTGGACGAGTGCATGGCGCTGCTGCTGCCGGCCAACCTCATGGATGCGGACGGCGTCATCGGCCGCATGGTGGGCGACATCGACGAGGCCGACTGGGAGGACGTCCAGGTCCTGGGATGGATGTACCAGTACTACAACTCCGAGGTCAAGGACGCCTTCTTCGCCTCCAAGGCCAAGGAGGCCCCCGACACCATCGGCCCCGCCACCCAGCTGTTCACGCCCGACTGGATTGTGCGCTACATGGTGCAGAACTCGCTGGGGCGCCTGTGGATGCTCAACAACCCCGGAAGCCCGCTTCGCGACGAGATGGAGTACTACATCGAGCCCGACTCCGAGCACGAGGGCTTCATCAAGATTAACGGCCCCGAGGACATCTCGCTTTGCGACCCGGCGTGCGGCTCGGGCCACATCCTGGTCTATGCCTTCGAGCTGCTGGCCAAGATGTACCTGGAGCGCGGCTACCGCGAGCGCGAGATCCCCGGGCTCGTCCTGTCCAGGAACCTGCACGGCATGGAGATCGACCCCCGCGCCGCCCAGATCGCGCGCCTGGCCCTGGCCATGTGCGCCCGTGAGCTGGACCGCCGCTTCTTCGGTCGCGGCGTGCAGGCCGACATCGCCGTGCTCGCCCCGGTGGCGCTGGGGGAGGGCGACGTGCCGCGGGGCAGCGCGCTCGAGAAGAGGAAGGACCTCCTCGACGCCCTGGCGCACCTGGACGAGGTGGGCTCGCTGCTCGCCCCGGGCGAGGACGACCTCGCCGCGGTCCGCGAGGCGATAGCGCTCACCGGCGCCGACGGCCTGTTCGGCAGCAGCTCCAAGGAGAAGCTCCAGCGCGCCCTTTCCACCTGTGAGATCCTGGCCCGCCGCCACGACTGCGTCGTGGCCAACCCGCCCTACATGGGCAGCTCCAGCTTCGGCCCCTTCATGTCCAAGTGGGTCAAGAAGAGCTACCCCGACGTCAAGAGCGACCTGTTCTCCAGCTTTGTCGTCCGCATGTTCGATCTCGCCAAAGACCATGGCGAGTGCGGTGTCATGTCGCCCTTCGTCTGGATGTTCATCGGAAGCTACGAGAAGCTCCGCAACGAGATTATCGACAACAGAACGCTGACTTCCCTTATCCAGCTCGAGTACTCGGGTTTCGCTGGCGCGACTGTGCCCATCTGCACCTACACGTTCCACAACTCATTCATCAAGGGCTACAAGGGCGGCTACGTGCGCCTTTCGGACTTCGTTGGTGCTTCCGTCCAGGCTCCCAAGGCCCTCGAGGCGATCAAGAACCCCGACTGCGGCTGGTTCTACCGCCGCGACGCCGAGACCTTCAAGCAGATCCCCGGCACCCCCATCGCCTACTGGGCCAGCGATGCCCTGCTTGACACATTTGCTAATAATCCCCAAATTTCTGACGTCGCCTTTCCTAAACAAGGGTCAACTTTAGGCAACAATGATTTATTTTTACGTCGATGGTACGAGGTGTCTGAGGGTTCATCGCGCTGGTTTCCGTGCATGAAGGGCGGTGAGTTTCGAAGGTGGTACGGGAATCAGACATATGTGGTTGACTGGGCTGACGATGGTAGGGCCGTTAGAAACCTTGGACGAGCAACAATAAGAAATAAAGAATATCTCTTTAAGAGGGGATTGACATGGTCCAACATCAGTTCTTCTCTTGCTGCGTTTCGATTGATGCCGGATGGTTTCTTTTTCGAGAGCTCGGGGACTGCCCTTTTTGCTACGTCTGAAATGCAATTAATTTACCTACTGGGCTACCTTAATTCCTCTGTGGCCAAGGAGATTAACGGAATGGTCAATCCGACGCTGCACTTCCAATCTGGCGATATAGGCAAACAGCCCTACGTTGAAGAATCTCACGATCCGGCGGTCCAACTGCTGGTCAAAAAATGCATTGCGGACTCTATTGCCGACTACGATTCGTTTGAAACCTCCTGGGATTTCAAGCGTCATCCGCTGCTGTAGGTGAATGGAATGAAGAAGACACTATTTCTCGGTAACGGGTTGTTTCGAGTTAGGACAGAATCTGAAAAGAAGGTTGGCTGCGAGGGTCGTGACAAAAGCTGGGCGGATTTGCTGGCGGAAATTGCTTTTCATGTCCAAGATGTTTTCAATAACGATAGGCCTATGCCCGTTGAATATGATCGACTGATTGCATCGCTGGTACGGAATCAAGACTCACTTAGGGACTATTATTCGCTCGAAGGACGCAATGACGCTTGGAAGCAGATTCTTAATCCAGACGATATGGTTAGGTCGGGCGATATGGAGCACCGCGTTAAGCGCTTTGTTGCCGGCTGGTTTAACGAACGGAGATATTGTGCTCCCGATGTATTGGATGCTGCGCTTAAGCTGAAAAACGATTTTGTTCTAACTTCTAATTACGATCTGAGGATTGAGAATCGCTACGAAGGTCTTAAGAAGTCTGGCTTATGTCTGTCTACTTATCCCGTCTTGCATATTCACGGTTCGATCGATGATGTTTCATCTGTCGTACTTGGGCAAAGTGATTATCTAAAGTCTGCTGTGAAAATGGATGAGGTAGTCCGTTCTTGGAACGGGTCCTTTTCAAGCTTCGTTGAGTGTGATTGGCCGCTTCTGTTCCTCGGCACAGATGTTTTTATTCTTGGATTTGGCTTCAGCCTAGATGAGATTGACTTATGGCATTTGCTGCATCTTCGCTCTCTCTGGTTTAAAGACCATCCGGACATCAAGCCTAATGCCATTAGATACTACAGCCTTTATCAATCTGAGAGTCCGTCGTTCCGTGTAAACGATCCTGCTCGTTATGATTTATTTTCAACATACGGAGTCAAGATTATCGATGTCCCCGTGTACAAAGGGGATTATGAAGAGGCCTATCGTGTGGCAATCGATTTAATTGCTGACGTCATGTATGCCGAAGACGATTAGATTGCGAATCGAATCCATTTTATGAATGGGATGTTGATGGAGCGTGCTTTTTCGCTATTTTAACTCGCGGTGTAAAATGAGGTTAGCTGAAAAACGGTTCAACCGTTTTGCAAGGGGGCTTCTCTTTATGGGACGCCCTCTATTTTTATGCCGCGCAAATCGGAAATTATTGCATTGCCAGCCGGTGCTTTTATTTGACCTCAACGGTCGTAGCCCAATACCTACCGCTCGCATTTGTTGCTCAACAAATAGCGAGGTTGATGGGCTAAGTTGATTGCAGCGTTGGACCAAAGCGGGGGAGCGGAGGGAGTCGAAGCCCTCCTTGAAAACGCCCCAAAGGAAGTTAAGTAGCTCCTGAAGTCTAAGCGAAAGGTTAATTCAAATGGATTTGGTGACTTCTTTTTTCCACCTGCTGTCCGATTATTGCGTTTGCTTTGACGATGGAATGATTACTTGGGATGGTCATCATCACGCTGCGACCGGTTTGCATGTCGATAACGAAAAGGTGCCCGAGCTTACCGAGTTTGCCACGCAGGGCGGCTTTGATGATTTGAATGATTACCTCAACTGCTTTGTCGACGGCTTTTTGAATAACCTGGTTGAGGCCGATGAGGATCTCATTGTTCCCAGGAGCGCAATCCACGAGGCGCTTTACCCTATGCTTCGAGAAGGGGATTTGACGGGCCTTGTTTTGGCTGATTTCTGCGGCTGTAACAAGGCACTCGTAATCGACAATCCGGCCCCCGATGCGTATTGCGTAATGTATGACACGCGAATCGCTCGCGGTATTCCGCAGTTCTTCAACTTGGTCACACGCATGCTTTGGGATATGCGCCAAGGGCTGCGTAGCCAGCAAGGCGCCTCGTTTAAGGTGACGTTTGTTGCGGCGAAGAACGTCGATCTATCCACGCTGGTCGTAGGCAACGTGACGGATGTTCCGGGCGTGCAGGAAAAGCCGGCAACGATGATGGTCTACTCTGCCCCGGCGATTCAGCTGGACACCTCGGCCTCAGACGGATGCGGCGCGGCGTCTGCCCCTGCGGGAGGGGAGCGGCCTGGTAACGCAGGCGGTGATAGGAAGGTTGCTGCAAGCGAGGGCGACCGCGTATGGGGTAATGCGTTTTCCGTGGCGCTTCCCGATGGCTGGATTGTCGATTCCGACCCCAGCCAAAAAGATACCTTTGTTTTAAGCCCCGCTTCGTCCAACAGGCGCATGGAAGGGGCTCAGGTTCTTTATTCGTGGCGCCCTGAAACACCAGAAGAAATGCGCATCATGGACCAGCTCGAGGTTCGTCGCGCCGTGATTAGGACCACCCACTTCCCTCCCATAAACAACATGGTTCCCAGAGGGCTTGAGTATCACGAAGTTCAGGGTGATGGGTGCATTGTCGCTGTCGTCCAGGTTGGCGTGGGACTTCCTGGCATGGATACGGGGATTGGCTTGGAGTTCTATGTCTACCCTCTATACCGTGACAACGACGGCATGCGCGTGACGTTCTATTCATGGGATCGGGATCGTGTTGATGAGGCCCGCACGTTTGTCGATGGACTCGCGTCGACCGTTCGTCTTAATAAGGTGGAGCCTCTCAGTTGGGACATTGCGTTTAAGAAATGCTTTGAAACTAAGGTCGAGCCCGAGGAGTTCAGGGAGCTTGCATTCCAGGGCGTTTCTCCTTTGATCACGATTCGCCAGAAGGTCTATACGTCAGCGGCATACGAGACTAGTTTGGTAGTCGGTAATACTAAGCTCGATCAGGAGAATGCCGGTTTAAAGGCTTTGGCTCAGCTTCATGTGGATTCCGAGCGTTATCTGGATCGCATTCTTGACGCGGTCGATGCCCAGGAGCGCCTCTACGGAAAAGAGAGCTCCGTATATCAGGACATTCGCTCTGCCGCAGCTAATGTTATTGATGTTGCTTTACTGAGGGCATCTAATTGCGACCTCGAAGACGGGCGTAACGCAGAGGCCATCCTTGCCCCTTCCGAGCACATGCGTGAGATTCGCGCCCGCATTGGACTGGACCCGGTGCCGGCGCCCGTTGCGCCGGAGAAGAAGGCCGCGCCGGAGAGTAAGGCGTCGGAGAAGAAGGATGCTGCGCCCGCCAAGGAGAAGAAGGTCGCTGCGCCGGCTGAGGAGAAGGTCGCTGAGCCTGCCAAGGATGAGAAGGCGGCTGCGCCTGAGAAAAAGAATGATGTGGTCATCGAGAAGAAAAAGGCCGAGGACGAGAAGCCTCAACCGTTTCAACCAAAGTCTTGGGCAGAGGACGAGACGAGGGATAGGGTTTACGCGCTTGCCGATCGATGCAATGAGATGCGCGGCGATTACTTTGACGCCAAAGTGAACAAGGCGAGGCGCCAGCGCGAGCTAGATTCGATTGTCGACGATTTGAATGAGGCAATCTCAAAATTCGATTACTTTCGGGACCTAGAGCGCAAACGAGAGCAGCTGGCAGAGCTAAGAAACAACCTTAATAATGAGGCCTCTAGCTGCGAGAAAGAGCTTCAGTCGTTTGGATTGTTCGACATTAGCAATAAACGTCAAGCAAAGAAGAAGCTCTCGGATCTTACCGAGCATATAGAAAAGGTCGATTCCAGCCTTAAGGCGATCGAGGTCAAACTCTCCAAGGGCTCAAGTAAGCTCGTCAAAGCAAAGGTCGATGAGTTGCGACAGCAAAAGGGCGATGCCCAGCTAGCGTTTAAAGAGGCCGAAGCGAACTTCGAACAAATAGAAGCCGAAAAGAAAGAGCGCAGGGCTAAGCTCGAAGCATTCTGTGCCAGCGTGCCAAAAAGTGACCGATTTGATGAATGCTATTGGGATGCCGATTGGCAGATGCGACAAGCGTACGATCGCAAGAGGAAGGCTAAGACCGATCCGGAAAACAAGCGGCTTGCGAAGCAGTTTGCGCAAACAGTTGACGTTGGGGAAGTATTTACTTTATATGACATGATGGACGCTGTTGACGGAATAGATACGTTCTCAAAAGCGGGCGTTGTTTGCTATATGTATGACAGGACTCATTCAGTAAAAAAGGTTGCTCCGATTAACAATCGCACTGCTTATATGTTGACCGATAAAAGGTTCATGGATATATGGGACGATTGATTTTGAAGCAGAAGTCGGATGTATTTTGCAGGGGGCATCTCTAGGGATGCCCCCTGTTTTTATGTCGAGCCTGCATTGGATCCACGCATAAAAAATGCCGGGGGACATCCCCCGGCTCTTGGAGGTCCCTCTATTCGAGGGTACCGATATCTTTATAGCAGAAGCTGCGCGCCGGGTCTACGCGAGACGTTTCGCCCGAATCTTTCTAAGATGATTTTTCTTGAAATCACGATAGTTTCCAAAGAAGATTTGCTCGGTATTTGATTGCTCGGAGTTTCCGAATTTAATTTGTGCCAGTTCGATTTCGCAGATATAGTCAGCAATTTGCTGAAGCCTGAACTGCTTCGGATCACATTCTTTGAAAATGACCGCTTGCTTTCCAAGAACGTATTCGAATGCAGCGTGAAGGACGGCTGTTACCTCGTTTTGCCCGTCATCGTAATAGATTTTGACAGCGTCATAGCTTTGGAAGGGCTGAAGTCTGTCGAACAAAAAGAGGATCAAGTCGCGACGCATTCTTGCGAACATAGTCGCATCACTTTTGAATTTGTTTCTTTGGTAACTGAGCGTCATGTATGTAATGGGGCATTTGTTTGCAAATACTGCAAAGCTCGCCAGAAGCCGATTGCGCAAGCGAGTGTCCATGGCTCCGTAGGATTCGTTGCCGTGCATCAGGGGGTTCATGTGTAGGGGGATATCGGGAAGTCCACGCGTTCTAAGCGTGTGTTCATAACGCTCGATAATTTCAGCAATTGATGCTGACTGGTCATGAAATACAAGCGTGACGAGATAGTATTTAGCGCTTTGCCCTCCGTAGTTGCCTGATTCGTCGACGAAGACGGAAAGCTCCCTCATGATGCAGTCTCCCTAAAAACAAAAATGCCGGGGGGATCCCCCGGCCCTTGACTGCCCTCCATAAAGGAACGCAACCCATTTATACCACGAGACGAGGAGTCTATTCAAGTAGGAATTATAATGACCAAACACATGTTCGTCAATCTGCCTGCGGTTTTAGGATAACGACAGACTTTTGGCATGAGATGGTGGGGACGCGCTCGTTCGTGTTGCTTTGAACCGGTTGATGCGGCCGTGGCGTTATGGCTACCGCTCGCACTTGTTGCTCAACAAATGGTGGGGCTGGTGGAGTAAGTTAATACATAGTTGACTGCGAAGCGGGGTCGGCTTGTAGTGGGCGTCCTCTCAAAATGATGCCTGCGAATGCTCTGCATGGGGCGCTATAAGCTTTGCTGTCGGGTAGACTTGTCTATGTTGACTTAGCTAGTTTTATTGGGCTTTTAATCGGTCCTGATTGGATGGGATAGAGATATGGCAACGTTGCTCGCCGATAAATACGAGGCTCGCAAGGCCGAGGTCAATGCTCGCTTTGAGCAGCTTCGTGCTAACGAGGAGGAGCTCAACCGAATCTTCGCCAAGATCTACAACATGGAGGGCGAGGTGCCCATCGAGGTCGAGGACAAGTACGTATCGGTGGCGCGCATCTTCGATACCGCTGACGAGATTCCCGAGAGCTACAAGGGCAACAAGTACGTGCGCACCAAGCGCGACGAGATTACCTCGCTCATAAGCTATGCCGTGGGCTGCATGTTCGGCCGCTATTCGCTGGACGTGGACGGTCTGGTTTTGGCCGATCAGGGTGCCACGGTCAACGACTACCTGGCCAAGATGCCCGATCCCGATCACGTGACCTTTATGCCCGACGGCGACAACGTGCTGCCCATCACCGATGACGAGTACTTTGACGACGACATCGTGCGTTACTTTATCGACTTTGTGCGCACCGTGTACGGCGAGGAGACGCTCGAGCAGAACCTGGCCTTTATTGCCGAGGCGCTCGGCGGCAAGGGCACCTCGCGAGAGGTCATCCGCACCTACTTTTTGAAGGACTTCTTTAAGGACCACTGCCAGACCTACAAGAAGCGCCCTATCTACTGGCTGTTTGATTCGGGCAAAAAGAACGGCTTTATGGCCCTGGTCTACATGCACCGCTATACGCCCGACCTGCTGGCGCGCATTCGTACCGACTACGTGCACGAGCAGCAGGAGCGCTATCGCTCGCAGATCGCCGACGCCGAGGACGCGCTGGCCACGGCCGAGCGCGGCGAGAAGGTCGCGCTGACCAAGCGCATCAAAAAGCTCAAGGATCAGCTGACCGAGACCGTTGCCTACGAGGAAAAGCTGCATCACCTGGCCGACCAGATGATCAAGATTGACCTGGACGACGGCGTTAAGGTCAACTATGCCAAGTTCCAGGATGTGCTGGCAAAGATAAAATAATGCACACGTGATTACGCGTTACGCGAATTGTTTTGACCGGTATGACAGTGGGATTGTTAGATGGCAAAGTTCGATGTAATTGAAGAGCTGGCGGCGCGCTTTGAACAGCCGCTGCCCGATTGCCGTGAGCGCCGCGTGGTGGTGTGGCACGACGCGGAAGGCGAGTTTGCCGCCACGTTTGCCGAGCTTGCCGAGGGCGGCTTTGGAGAAGCGGTAGAGCAACGTTTGCCGCGTCCGGTGCGCTTTGTGGAGGCTTGCGACGGGCATATGTTTGAGGTCAAGCGCCTTATCGCCCGCGAGGACACCACGAGCGACATGCTGGTGTATCGCCAGCAGGGGCGTGGCGGCCTCGAGGGCGATTGGCTGGCCGATGTTGAACTGTATGCCGATCAGTTCTCGGCGGACTATCTGTCGCTGCTGGCCGATCAGCTGGGGGCTTCGAACGCGCGGGATATTCGCAAGGCGTTGCAGGCGCACAAGTCGTTCTTTGCCGCCAAGGGCCGCGTCGCCAAGTTTTCTAAGTGCATGCCCGCGCCTGCGTGTGCGGCCGATGTTGAGCTGGGCCTGCTGGCTGCAATGTTTGGCGGCTCCGACCCCAGCGCTGCCACCATGCCGTTTATTGTGCGCGCATGCCTGACTATGCTGCTGCGCGATGGCCCGGAGGCGCTGTCGGAGCTGGCGCAAAAGTTTGAGGCCGCCGACAGCCTTGCTGCCTTTGTTCGTCAGCGCACGGGCTTTGAGGGTACGCTGTTCGAGCGCGATTCGCTCCAGGATTTTGCCGCCCATGTGCTGCTGACGGCCTCAGCCTCGCTGGTGCCAGCGGCTGCGCTGCAAAAGCTTTCCAACCATATTGCGCCCGCCTATGCGCCGTATTGCATCGCCGTCGTCCGCGAGTGGGCGGGCGATGCTGCGGCGTCTGATGACCTGCGCGAGATTTGCGAGCTGGTCCAGGACGCGTGCGGCCTGCGCCATGTGTTTGGTGCTCTGCCTACCGACGATCTGCTGCGCCTGGATGTATTCCCGTGCGTTGACGAGGCCATTTTGAGCGACCTGCTCACCTCGCTGGCGCAGGGTGCCGATCGCGTTGACGAGGCCCGTCGTGTTGCCGCGGCCCGTCGCGACCTGTGCTGGTACGACGATGTTGCCTGCTACTACCAGGTGCTTTTGGCGCTGGCCGACATGGCGGCCTTTAAGCGCGACCATGCGGGTGGATTCCATATTGCCCAGGCGGCCGAGGTATGGGAGGCCTATACCACAGATTGGTGGCGCATGGATGCGGCATACCGCGCGCTGCGCCAGGCCAACGAGCGCTGCAAGCTTCGTGGTGTCGACCTGTTGGAGGAGCCCGAGCGCCGTGCGGTCGAATGGGCCGAGAACAACTACGTTAACTGGTATCTGACCGAGAGCAACGCGTGCTGGGCCAATGCCGCCCAGGCGCAGTGGCGCGATGCCGGCTATGTTGAGGGTGTCGCTCGCCAAGACCTGTTTTATTGGGAGACGCTGCCCACGTATACCGGTAGTGCCAAGGCCAAGGTGGTCCTGATTAGCGATGCGCTTCGCTACGAGGTGGCGCAGGATGTGGCCGCCGCTTTGGAGCGCGAGCGTGGCGGCGAGGTGCGCATGGGTAGCGTGCAGGCGATGTTTCCCTCTATTACCGAGATGGGCATGCCGGCGCTGTTGCCGCATCAGGCCATGACGCTCAACATGGAAACGGGCGCCGTGCTGCTCGATGATATGCCGACGAGCTCTACGGTCGAGCGTCAAGCGGTGCTGCAGAAGGCCGCGCCTACGGGTCGCGCCCTGAGTGCCGCGGCGTATCTGGACATGTCTGCCGCCGACCGCAAGGAGCTGCTCAAGTCCAGCGAGATCGTGTACCTGTATCACAACAAGATCGACGCGACGGGGGAGAAGCTCGCCACCGAAAGCGATGTGTTCGATGCATGCGCCGAGAGCGTGGACGAGCTGGTCTCGATCGCCAAGCGCGTGTGCACCGACGCGCCAGGCGCCCGCGTGACGATTACATCCGACCATGGCTTTTTGTACACGGCCAACGAACTGCCGGAATGCTTGTTCCTGGGCAAGAACGACCTGCCCGACGATCCGGTGCTGTTTGGCAAGCGCCATGCGGTGGTCGCTCAGGGCGACACCTTGGCCGATATCGCTAACGGCGCGGACGGTAGCCCGTGTTTAGCCATGAACATGGACCATGTGGTGCCGGGCGGCGGCTACGTTGGCTTGGCTCTGCGCGGGATCGTGCACTACAAGCGACCCGGCGGAACCAAGCGCTACGTGCATGGCGGCGTGAGTCTGCAGGAGCTCGTGGTGCCGGTGGTCGGGTATCGCCGCCTGAGTGCGTCCTCAAAGGAATTCGTTGATACGCAGACTGCGAAGCTGCGCGTGCTGAGCGAGAGCCGCCGCGTTACCAACTCGCTGTTTGGCATTAAGTTGCTGCAGGAGGAGGCCGCTACGGGCAAGGTGCTGCCGTGCGAGTACGAGCTGGTGTTTACCGACGAGACCGGCAACGAGGTGAGCGACGTTGCTCGCGTGCATGCGGACATGACTTCGCCCAACCCGCAGGATCGCGTGGTCGAGGCTCGCTTTACGCTTAAGACGGGTGTGTCGTTTGGGTCCGGCTCGTCCCATTTGCTGGTTTGCCGCGATGCCCAGTCGGGCAAGATCGTTTGGCGCGAGACGTATACCATCGCTGTTTCGTTTGCCCCTGTTGCTGACTTTGGTTTTTAGGAGTGTGCCCTATGATTGATAGCCATGACGACAATCTGTGGGAAGTTCCCTCGATTGATGTGGATGTGCCTGCGGAGGCTGCGGCGTCCGTTGAGGATGCGGCGCCTGCCCCGGAGCCGGTTGCTGCGGCGCCTGCCCCGGAGCCGGTGGAGGCCGTCGCGCCCGTTGAGGACGAGTCCTCGACCGATGGCTATGACCAAGCTGTGGCCGAGGCTCCCGAGGATGAGGGCTACGACATGGACGGGCTGGACGGCAAGCTGCTCGAGCACTTTGCTGGCAAGATCGTGCGCAAGGACCTGACTGCCCTTATGAAGCGCGGCGCCAACGTGCCAACCTTTGTGCTTGAGTACCTGCTGGGCATGTACTGCTCAACCGATGACGAGGAAGCCGTTGCAGAGGGCCTGGATCGCATCCGCAGGATCCTCACCGATAACTACGTGCGCCCCGACGAGTCCGAGCGCATTAAGTCCAAGATTCGCGAACTGGGCCGCTTTACCATCATCGATAAGGTGACGGCCAAGCTCGACGAGTACAAAGATATCTACGTGGCGTCGTTTGCCAACCTGACCATCGAGCCGTTTGTGATGCCGGCCGAGTACGTGCGCGACTATTCCAAGATTCTGCAGGGCGGCATTTGGTGCATTATGAGCATCGAGTATCGTCACCCCTTGGATGAGGAAGACGAGTTTGGCATGGAGGTCTTTGGCGACGATGCGCCACGCCGCTCCAAGGCCAAGCGCAAAAAGCGCGGCCCCGAGGACTCTCCGTTTAGTGTGGCGTCGCTTACGCCCATCCAGATGCCCAACCTGGACCTGGATGCCATGATCGACGAGCGCCAGTACTTTACGCGCGACGAGTGGCTCAACATGCTGCTGCGCTCAGCTGGCTACGAACCCAGTGAGCTTTCCGAGAAAGAGCGTCTGCACTTTATCGAGCGTATGGTGCCGCTCATCGAACGCAACTACAACCTGTGCGAGCTGGGTCCCCGCGGCACCGGCAAGAGCCATATCTACAAAGAGGTCTCGCCCTACGCCATCTTGCTCTCTGGCGGCCAGACCACCACGGCCAACCTGTTCGGCCGCATGAACTCCATGCGCGCCGACCGCGTGGGCTTGGTGGGCCACTGGGATTGCGTGACGTTCGACGAGGTCGCCGGCATGCGCTTTAAGGACACCAACGCCGTGCAGATCATGAAGGACTACATGGCGAGCGGCAGCTATGCGCGCGGCCGCGACCAGATTAACGCCGATGCCTCCATGGTCTTTGAGGGCAACATCAACGACACCGTGCAAAACGTCCTTAAGACCACGCACCTGTTTGATCCGTTTCCGCCGGAGTTTAACAACGATTCGGCCTTCTTCGACCGTATCCACTATTACCTGCCGGGCTGGGAGATTCCCAAGATGCGTTCGAGCTTGCTGACCGGGCATTACGGCCTGATCACCGACTGCCTGTCGGAGTTTTGCAAGGAGATGCGCCGCAAGGACTTTACGCACCATATCGACCGTTACTTCCGCTTTAACAGCGACTTTAACAAACGTGACGAGATCGCCGTGCGCAAGACCTTTAGCGGCCTGGCCAAGCTGCTGTTCCCCGACGAGGCCATGGACAAGGACGACGTGCGCTGGCTGCTGGACTACGCCATCGAGGGTCGTCGCCGCGTAAAGGAGCAGCTCAAGATTATGGCGGGCGTTGAGTTTATCGACGTTAACCTGGGCTATATGGATGCCGACAACCCGCAGGACGTGCACGTGGTGCGCGTGCCCGAGCAGAGCGAGGACACGCTGATTCCCGACGGGCCGCTGCTGTCCGGCCATGTGTTTGGCGTGGGCAGATCGCAGGGCGGCGAGGTCGCCGTGTACAAGTTGGAGAACAAGGCCGTTGCCGGCGAGTGCAAGTTTAAGCACGAGGGCGTGGCCTTTAACAAGCCGGTGCGCGATACGCTGGAGGCCGCGTTCGACAACTTTGTGAACCTGGCGAACCGCGTGGCACCGGGGATGCACATTGGCTCCAAGGATTATCTGCTGTTCTACAACGACCTGCAGAGCAAGGGCCTGTCCGAGGAAGTTTCGCTCGCCGAGTTCGTGGGCCTGTGCTCCGCGGCGTGCAACCGCCCGGTGATGCCTGCGTTGGCGATTCCGGGAATCTTGCGCATGTCGGGCTCTATGGACGAGATCCGTGGGCTCGAGGACATTATGCGCGTGGCCAAAAACGCCGGCGCTAAGCGCGTGATTTTGCCGCTGAGTGCTATTGCAGGTTTGCAGAGTGTTTCGTCCGAGATTATCTCGGGCCTGAGCCCGGTGTTCTACATGGATGGCGACCCGGTCGATGCCGCGAAGAAGGCACTGGATCTGTAGGAGTGCGGGCGAGCGGGCTTGCGTGCGCGTGGGCCCGCGGGCGTGTTGGTGCGTAGTGCGTGAGGAGGCCTACCGTGGCGGACGAGCGTTCTGTTGGTGAGCTGCTCGACGAGCTGTTTGGCTTTGAGTCGGTGGCCAAGCGTCAGACGGCGCTTGAGCAGTACGATCGTGGGGAGTTGGTGCGCAAGGCGCGCTCCCGCGAACTGCTGGGCGTGCTTAGGGGCGTCGAGGCTGCCGAGCACGCTGCGCGCGACTCTGCCGTGCGGGCTGTTGATACGTACGTGCGCCGTGTTGAGGGTGCGGCCCTTGCGCGGGCTCGTAAGCAGGCGGGCATTGTCGGTCCGCTGCAGATGGAGCGCCGCTATGCTGCCTTTTTGCGCATGGAGGACAAGGCCGAGCTACTGGCCCGTTTGGAGCAGACGCTCGCGTTTATCGAGGTAAAGCTGCGTGCGAATACGGCGGACAAGGTCCGCGCGGCGTACGATGCCGCGGGGGCTATGGTGCTACGGGACGCGGCGCGCCTGAATGGCGTGCGCGTTGTGGATGCCGTGCCTTTGGATGCCGACCTGCTGTGTACGCAGCTGGAACAGTTGCGTTGTGCCGCCGATGCGACGGACCTTGCGGGTATGATCACAGCGACGTTTGAGTCCGAGCTGAGTGCGACAGGGTCGCAGGGCGCCAGCGGGTCTGCGAGTGATGTTGCTGGCGATGTTGCTGGTGACGTGGCGTTGGAGCGTGAACTTACCAACGTGCGCGGCGCTGCGCAGAGGGCGCGCTTGGCCGCGCAGGCGTATCGGGCCGAGCGCGCCGCCCGCATTGCAGGGAGCACGGTTGAGCCGGTATCGTTGCCCGAGCCTGCGTGCGTTGCGTGCGAGACGGCGTGCGATACCGGTTTGCTTTTCGAGTTGCTCGCTCAGGTTAAGAAGTCGTTTGAGACCTACCGTCGCGTTGTTGCCGACGGCGGGTTGTTCTGTGCGTTTGGCACAGGCTCGCCGCATGGGATTTGCAGGGGCTCGAGCTATTTCGACTACGATTCTCGGCTTGACGAAGACGTGCTGGTGGGCGAGTACGATGGCGCTACCAGGCACGATGTTCGGCGTGAGGTTCCGATTCCCGAGCTGGTGGATGAGGCTTCGGCCGAAGGCGGCGACTCGCTCGAGGTTGCCGTGGCACGCATGCGTGAGTTTAACGGGCGTCGCTACGATGGTGTGCTGGATGAGGACCCCACGCGCCATGTGAATGCGTTTTGGTATGGACTCAAAAAGCTCAGTCAGTATTGCGAGGCCGCCGTGCGTGTGGACGAACGCGCTTGGGATTGCTTTATCGATAAGGTGCAGTTCGCCTACGATGAGCCCGTGGGGCGTTTGGCTGTGCAGATGGACGACAAGCAGATTGCGGCTTTTGTTGCTGCTGTGGATAAGCTTAGCGCTGCTGAGTAGGGACCTGGCTCGGTAGGAGGTTTCACCATGAAGATCGAAGTTGATGTGGACCAACTGCGCGAGAGCCTGCTCGATCGCGTGGGGAGCGCGGCAGGCGTGGGCTTTCCGGCCGCCATGCTCGACGTGATGGATATCGAGGATGAGTCCCCTCAAGAGCTCCTAGCCCGAGCCGAACACGAAGGCCTCGACCTCTGTGATTTTGCCGTCGACGATGACTAGGAATGTGACAAGGATAGCTAATTTGGGACGGTCGCCTGCACCCGCAGCTGCGCGAAAATACATGATAAGCCGTCCCAATGGAGTCTAATGAGCTCGCGACCGTTCTATTTTGACCGCACGCCGGCTAAGTGAGTAGGCTTTATTGGAAATCCTGAGCACACGACTAATTTGCTTCAACAAACCCGCAGGTCACAGACTTGTGCTTTGGTGACGTGGTCGGCGATTCGACAAAAGTCTACTCACTTAGTTTTGAGAGGCGCTAATTGTCCGCAACGAGACCCCAGCCGGGGCGATTGATGCTCAAATGTAGCCAATTCGGGATGGCTGTCCCTTGCCGCTACGATGCCAGCGTGGCGATGACGGCTTCGTCGCCGGCGTATATGAGGGTGTTGCCGTCGGGGATGATGGTTTGGCCGTCGCGCTTGAGCATCACGACGATAAAGGGGTGCTTGCCTTGCGGCACGTCGCGTAGACGCTGGCCGGCCAGGCGACCGTGGGGCGTCACGGTGACCTCGCGCAGTGTAACCTCGGCACGTTCTTCAAACGTTGGCGCGGCCATCACCAGCAGGTCACCTTCCTCGATGACGGTATCGCCGTTGGGCAGCACCGGGTGCGCGCCGTCGCGCAGCACCAGGGCTACGAGCATGTCCGTGGCACTGCCGATGTCCGCGAGCGAGCGCCCGGCAAACGGATGCCCCGCGCCAACCTTGAGCTTAACAAACGACATGCCGTCCTCGTCGCGGTAGTCGTTAAACGTACGGCGCACGTCGCCGGCCGCATCGATCATGTCGAGCTTTTTCGCCACCGCCGGCAGCAGCGAGCCCTGCACCACAATGCTCGCCACGGCAATCACAAACACCAGGTCAAACAGGTCATGCCCGCCGGGAACACCGGCCACCACGGCAAAGAGGCTAAAGACGACCGAAGCCGCGCCGCGCAGGCCCGCTCAGCTTACGAGCGCAACCTGGCGAGGGCGCGTCTTAAAGGGCGCCAGCAGCAGGCCGACGGCGATGGGGCGGCTCACGAAGAGCATAAACGCCATGAGTGCCAGGCCCGGTAGCAGCATTTGCGGCAGGCGGGCGGGCGTCACGAGTAGGCCGAGCAAGAAGAAGATCGTCATCTCTGCCATCTCGGTGAGGGTGTCAAAGAAGTGCGCCATATCGACCTTGCCGGTGATGTCGCTGGCGCCCAGCACAATGCCGGCTAGATACACGGCCAAAAAGCCGTTGCCGCCCAGATAGCTCGGCAGCGCGTAGGCGACGATCGCCACGGCGAACAAAAAGATGGTCTGCGCGCCCTCGGCCGTTGCGTGCGCGCGCTCAATCAGGCGGCCCGATGCCCAGCCGATGACAAGGCCCAGGCCCACGCCCAGGATGATCTGCTTGGCGAGCAGCACGGGGATGTTAATGTCGCCGCCGGCCGCAAGGGTTGCGAGCACGGCGGTGAGCATGTAGGCGACAGGGTCGTTGGAGCCCGATTCGACCTCGAGCAGCGAGTCGGTGCCGTCCCTCAGCGAAAGGTTGTGCTCGCGCAGCACGCTAAAGACACTCGCCGCATCGGTCGACGCCACGACCGAGCCTAGCAGCAGGCCACCGATCCAGTCGAAGCCTAGCGCGAAGTGTGCAAAGGCGCCCGTGATGCCGGCGGTAATGACGACGCCGAGCGTGCTCAGCAGCACCGCGGGCACGGCGACAGGTTTGGCGCGGTCGATATTGGTGTTAAAGCCGCCGTAGAACATGATGAACAGCAGCGCCGTGCTGCAGACGGTTTCGGTGAGCGCGTAGTCGCTAAAGTCGATGTGCGCCGGACCGTTGACGCCCAGCAGCATGCCCAGCGCGATAAAGATGAGCAGGGTGGGGAAGGGGAGCTTTTTGCCGACGGGTTTGATGGTCAGGCACAAAATGATGACGAGGCCGATAAAGAGAAGGATCTGGTTCATGGATAGTGTCCGCTCCTGGGAGGTTGGCGTGGCACGGTCAGTTGTCTGCGGTTATTTGTACCCAAAGATGGTGGGTTTATGGGAACGGATTGCGGGCGTGCGCATTTTCGACACGAGGCTGCGGCGTGTGCGACGTTGGTCGGGGAGCAGCTGCCGGCGGTGCACCGTGAACTGCGCGCGCGGGCGTGCGGCTGCTAACGACCGTTGGCGACGCGTGGCCCTTCCCAGCTTTATTGCAACGGAGTACAATGGGTAACGTTTAAGTTCAACTTGAAGTTTTAGTTGTGGCTCCGGGCTTCGGCCGTAATGCAGGGAAAGGCGTTCCATGGCGATCTATGTGACATCCGATGCTCACGGGCACGTGCGCGCGCTGGACGAGGCCCTTTCCAAGATCTCGCTAACGTCCGACGACACGCTGTACGTGTTGGGTGACATGATCGATCGCGGTCCCGATCCGGTCGGCGTCATCAACTTGGTGCGATCGCTGCCCAACGCTCGCGTGCTTAAGGGCAACCACGAGCAGATTATGCTCGACGCGATCATCGGCCAGGACCCGCTTGATGCTGAGACCTGGGATATCAACGGCGGTTGGACCACGCGCCAGCAGCTCAACGAAATGGAGTTTGAGGCATACGAGGAGTTGGTACGCTGGGCTGCCGCCCTGCCGCTCTATGCGGTGGCAGAGACTGCCGAGCGTCCGTATCTGCTGGTGCACGCCGGTATTCAGACCGAGGCGGCGCGTGCGTTTTTGCTTGAGCACGGTGTCGATTGCGGTGACGGCAGGGGAGCGGTCGATGCCGATAGCGAGTTGCTGCAGCAAATGCTCGCCGTGCAGTCGTCCGATGACTTGCTGTGGATTCGCCATGGCTACTGGGATGCCCCGACGGGGCTGCTATCTGCCGAGGGCAAGGGTCCGGTCGTGGTGAGCGGCCACACGCCAACGGTGTCGCTGGGGCGCTATTGCGAGGTTGGCGGCCTGGCGGGACTCGATGAGGAGTCGGGCCGCGGACAGATTGTGCGCCTGGGCGGCGAGGATACCGCCGGCGTTCCCGACCGCATCGACATCGACTGTGCCGCCGCCACCGGCTCCGAGTTCGGCCGCGTAGGCATTCTGCGCCTAGACGACGGGGCGGAGTTCTATGCAAACATTCTCCCTGGCGAGTAATCGGTGCAAAGGGTAGCTAATTTGGGACGGGGCTTTTTTGACTACTTTTGCCCTTCTGCCCATCAAATGATTTTTCTGGGGCGGGGATTACATAATCATTTGGCTGCCCGCTGGCTAAGTGAGTAGACTATTTTGGAAATGCTGAGCACCCAACATGTTTGCTTCAACAAAACCGCAGGTCACAGACTTGTACTTTGTCGGTGTGGTCGGGGATTCGGTAAAAGTCTACTCACTTAGTTTTGCGTGATGCATATTGTCCGCAACAAGACCCCAGCCCGGGTAATTCCATCGCAAATTCCGGTGGCCGAGGCAGCTAATTAGACACCGTACGGGTTGCGGGCTCGTTCTATGCGCTGGCGAATGTGGGCGTACTCGACAATCAACAGCACCAGCAGTAGGGCCATGATAGCCAGGTAGCTCACGGCGGCACCCATTAGCCCCAGTAGGTTGATGAGGACCATCGGCACCACCACGCTCACGGCAAAGCAAATGAGGTAGATCTTGGTGACATCGCCGGCGTGGCGCAGCACTGTGATAATGGCGTAGATAAAATCGATGGCTGCGGTGATGCCGCCGGCGACGACCATCAGCAGCGCCAATGTGCGGTAGCGCTCAAAGTTGAGGCCGTACATAAAGCTCATAAGGGGAATGCCGGGGCCTGCCATAAACGCGGCGCATGCGCCAGTGAAACCCAAGATCAGCGCCATGACGGCGACAATAATTAAGTCAAAGCGGCGACGCTTGCGCGGGTTAGCCCAAATGCTCGACAAACGCAAGAGCTGCGGTTTATAGATAAAACCAATGCTCAGCAAAATGGCCTGCGCCGGAAAGAACAGGGCATTAAAATACAGCTGATATTTGTAGGCCAGCGTGCCTTCCATCACAAACTTGGGCATGCTCTCGATAAGGTTGAACAAAAAGAGCGCGCCAAAGAGCGGGGCGCACTGCGCAAAAAGGCGGCCGACTTCGCGTATGCTCACGCGACGCGATTTTTCGGTTTCGAGCAGGGCGAGCGGGGCGGTGACCAGCACGAGTGAGGCAATGGCGGCGACGCCCATGGCCATGGCCGCGATGGGCATGCTGCGCGTAAGGAACAGCGCCACGCTAAAGACCGCGATGACGCCGGCGGAACGCAGCGTTTGGCTCATGCCGGCCAAATAGAGCTTGTCGGCCTGCTGCAGGCGGCCCTCGTACACGTCGGCGATGCCGTCGATCACCTTATACAGGTAGACGCCCAGGCCGATCGTCGCCATCTGCGCGTCATAGCCGCGGGCGCTGCTGTACATGAGGCCGCAGCCTAGGGCGAGAGCTCCGCAAAGCCAGCGGTTGAGCTGGTAGGAGGCAAAGGACGTCTTCTCGTCGATGTCCGAGACCTGAAAATTGCGTACGCCGTAGTTGCACGCGATCATGATGAGCGTGCCGGTGACAAAGGCGATGGAGAACTTGCCGGCTTCTTCGGCGCCCACGAGTTGCGTGGACACGATAGTGAGCAGCGGAAACGCCATGCCCCACACAGCGGTGCCGAGGGTGTTCCAAAGGTAGTCGCGGCGGGTGGCGTGCTCCTCGTATTCGGCTTCTTGCGTGGAGAAGCCGCCGCCGTAGACGGCGCCGAGCAGGCGGTTCCACCAGGCGTTGACCATACGGCGGACGGGACCGGGCTCGCGATCGCGCTCGCGCCGACGACGCGTGGCTTGGCCGCTATTTGGACCGCCGGCGTTGCGCTGACTCAGCTCCTGGATACGCGCGAGCTCCTCGGCGGTGTGCGATGCGGGGAACAGGCCGTTCTCGATGCGGCCGCCCTGTCCGTGCGCCCCGCCCGATACAGCGGGGTTGGCGATACCGTTGCGGCGGGCGATGGCGCGGCGGATGCTATCGAGGGGCGAGATGCTCAAAGCGGGTCCTTTCTATTGCTGCGTTCTAGTATAGACGCGACGGTGTCACTCATGTTTTTGAACGGATTGTTCAATATTTTCGGGGGGCGGCAGTAAATTGTCGGTGAGCGTGCGGTATCCTGTTGAAGTTATGTGATACCACGATGCCGCCCGCGCGGCACCAAGGAGCTTCTACCTATGGACGTCGCCGCATTCTTGCTGGCTCTTGTGCCGATCATTTGGCTTGTCGTGATGCTGCTGTGCTTTAAATGGCCAGCTTGGAAAGCCGCCATCGGATCGTTTGTCCTTTCGTGCGTGCTTGCCTTCGCATGGTGGCACCTGCCGGCAGCGCAGATCGCGACCGCCTCGCTCGAAGGCTTTTTGATGGCCCTGTGGCCCATCGTTTTGGTAATCATCGCCGCGGTGTTCACATATAACCTGTGCGTTCGCACGGGCGCCATGGACGTGATCGGCAGCATGATCACCTCCATCAGCAGCGATCGCCGCCTGCTGGCGCTGCTTGTGGCCTGGTGCTTTGGTGGCTTTATGGAGGGCATGGCCGGTTTTGGCACCGCCGTCGCTATTCCCGCCGGCATGCTCGCGGGCCTGGGCTTTGAGGCCGTGCCCGCCGTGCTCATCTGTCTGCTGGCCAACGGCGTGCCCACGCCCTACGGCTCCATTGGCATTCCCACGGTGTCCGTTGCCGGTCTGGTGGGCCTGGACCCGCTACATTTGGCGACCGTTCAGATGGTGCAGTTGGCGCCTTTCTTTGCGATGATGCCTCTGTTTATCGTGCTGGTTGCGGGTCGTGTCGCCGATGACCAGGGTAATGTTGCGGGCGTTGCCGAGCGCCTGAACGGCGTGGCGGGCATCGCCGTGCTCTCCGGCGTGTCCTTTGCCGGTGCGGCGCTTGTCGTTGCTATGTTTGTGGGTCCCGAGCTTGCCGTCGTCGTCGGTTCCATCGTTTCGCTCGCGCTGACAGCTGCGCTTGCCATGCGTGCCGAGAAGTCGGGGCATCTGGACGCACGCTTCCACATGAATATCGAGGCCGGCGAGCAGCTCACCGCTAAGTCGGCGCTTTCGGCTTGGTCGTGCTTCATCCTGATCTTTGTGCTGCTGTTGGGAACGTCTAACCTGGTGCCTGCCGTGCATGCTGCGCTCGCACCGTTTGCGAGCCAGGTGCAGGTGTATTGCGGCGAGAACCCCGGCACGCTCACGTTTTCGTGGATCAACACGCCGGGCGTCTGGATTTTCCTGGCGGCGTTTGTCGGCGGCGCCATTCAGGGTGCTTCGCCGCGCATGATGGGCAAGGTACTGGCCGCGACCGTCAAGCAGATGATGCCGACGGTCATTACCATGCTTTCGGTTCTGGGCTGTGCCAAGGTTATGGGCTATGCGGGCATGATCTCTTCGATCAGCGCGTTTTGCATTGCGGTCGCCGGTGGCCTGTACCCGATTCTGGCTCCGTGGATCGGCGCGGTCGGTGCGTTCGTGACCGGTTCGGGCACGTCTTCTGGCATGCTGTTTGGTCCCATCCAGAGCCAGGCTGCCACCGCGCTGGGCGTGAGCGACTACTGGATGGTCGCGCTGAACGCGCTTGGCGTCGCCGCCGGCAAGATGATCTCGCCGCAGACGCTCGCTATTGGTCTTGCCGCCGTGCACGTGCGCGGCAAGGATGCCGAGCTCCTGGGCGCCGTCCTGCCCTACGCCGCCGGCATGCTGGTCCTCATGAGCGCCATCGCCATGCTCGGCCAAGGCCTGCCGCTATAGTTGGCACTTTGGGAACGTCCCTAAGTGCCGGCATCCGGGGACACTCCTTGAATGTTGCCTGTTCAAGAGTGTCCCCAACGACTCGTCGTTTGAGAACGTCCCCAATGACTACCCAATGACTAGGCCGCTTGCCTGGGATTTTTGACCGTTGGGCGGGCTTGCCGCCCTTGCCGCAAAAAACGTTTTTGCATATCGGGTACAACGAACTTTACGTGAGTAAAGTGCGCGCCGCGCCCGCGTGACGCGCTTTTAAAGGAGGCCCCATGCCTGGTGTTACCCCTGCAGAAGTTCTGTCCAACTTTGGTATTACGCTGGTCGAAGATCCCGCCGAGAATCAGCCGCGTCTGCTGGTCGATCTACCTGCTGCGGAGCTCGTCGAGCACGCCATCCGCCGTGAAGAGGGCCGCATGGCATCCAACGGCGCGCTGGTAATCGAGACGGGGGAACGCACCGGCCGTTCTCCCAACGACCGCTTTATCGTTGACACCCCCGATGTTCACGACAAGATCGCCTGGGGCGCCGTCAACCGCCCGCTTTCGATTGAGAGCTACGAGGCCATCAAGGCCGGCATCGTCGACTATCTCAACGAGCGCGATGTGTTCGTCACCCGCGGCATGGCGGGTGCCGACCGCAACCACACGCGTCGCCTGCTCGTTGCCTGCGAGCGCGCGAGCCAGGCGCTCTTCATTAAGCAGATGCTCGCCCGTCCGCTCGCTCGCGAAATTGCGCGCACCGGCGAGCCGGACTTTTGCGTGCTCGCGGCACCCGGGTACCAGTGCGACCCTGCCATCAAGGGCCTCAACTCCAGCGCCGCCGTGGTCATCAACTTCCAGGAACGCGTGATTCTGGTTGCCGGCACCGGCTACTCCGGCGAGATTAAAAAGTCCATCTTCAGCGTCATGAATTACCTGCTGCCCGTCGAGGACGATGTGCTGCCCATGCATTGCTCGGCCAGCATGGATCCCGTCACGCACGAGACCGCCGTGTTCTTTGGCCTGTCCGGCACCGGCAAGACCACGCTTTCGGCCAATCCCACGCGCCTGCTGATCGGCGACGACGAGCACGGTTGGTCCGACATGGGCATCTTCAACATCGAGGGCGGCTGCTACGCCAAGTGCGAGGGCTTGGACGAGTTTCACGAGCCCGAGATCTTCAATGCCGTTCGCTTTGGCGCGATCTGCGAAAACGTGGTGCTTGACGAGAACCGCAAGCCCAACTACGATGACGTCTCGATCACGCACAACACGCGCGTTGCCTATCCCGTCGAGCATATCCCCAACGCGTGGACCAAGGGCATGGGCACCACCCCGAGCGTCGTGCTGTTTTTGACCTGCGATGCCTTTGGCGTGCTGCCGCCTATCTCGCGCCTGACGGCCGATGCCGCCATGTATCACTTTGTGACAGGCTTCACCGCAAAGATCCCCGGTACCGAGGTCGGCGTCACCGAGCCCACGCCTACGTTCTCCTCGCTGTTCGGAGAGCCGTTTATGCCGCTCGATCCCATGGTCTACGCCAAGATGCTCGGCGAGCGTATCGCCGACGGTCGCACCCGCGTCTATCTGCTCAACACCGGCTGGATTGGCGGCGGTTATGGCGTGGGCCATCGCATCGAGCTTGCCTACACGCGCGCCCTGGTCGCACGCGCCCTCGACGGTACCATCGAGGACAGCGAGTTCTTGCACGACGATATCTTTAATGTCGACATTCCCACCACGTGCCACGGTGTGCCGGACGGCATCCTGGTGCCGCGCCAGTACTGGCAGAGCACAGCGCGCTACGACGAGGCCGCGCACAACCTGGCGGTGATGTTCGAGGAGAACTTCGAGAAGAAGTACTCGCACCTGCCCGAGTCCGTCAAGGCCGCCGGCCCGCACGCTCAGGTGTCCGCCGAGGCCCGTCATCGCGGCCGCGGCCTGCTGGGACTCCGCCACTAGCGTCGCCTCGAGTCCATATCCACCACAAAGAGGCAGGCGCCTTTGTGGTGGTTTTGCTCGTGTGGATGACTCGGGTTACAATGCGCCTGACATATCGTCCCCTTCTCCGGATGGGGACAGCGTAAGCGCTCTTGTGACGGCACCGTAGGACTTTGAAGGTGGCCGCTGTGAGGGCGCTTTTTGTTTAGGCGCTCGCGTTGGCGCGAATTGCGAAGGGAGAGCGTATGAAGGGCTTTGTTGCCGAGGATTCATTTTGGGAGCTATTTCCACAGGCGGCGGTCGGCGTCGTGGTCGTAAAGGGCATGAAGCCCGCGGCTACGATTCCTCAAGAGGACGTGGACGCGATTGCGGCGCTGCTCGATCGCGCCAATATCGATGCGGAGCGCCACCTGACAAGCGATACCATCAGCGAGAACGCGCCGGTCAAGGCTTGGCGCGAGGCCTATCGCCTGTTCAAGACTAAAAAGGGCGCCCGCTGCTCGATCGAGAACTTGCTCAAGCGCGTGCTCAAGGGCAAACCGGTCGGTCATATCACACCGGCGGTGGATATTTACAACACGGTGTCGCTGACCTACGCGCTGCCCGTGGGAGGCGAGGATTTGCACGCGATTGAGGGAGACCTTCGCTTGAAGGTGACCGACGGTGGCGATGCGTTCCTGCCGCTTGGCGAGGAGGCGGATGACCCGACGCTGCCCGGCGAGCTCGCCTACATCGATGATGCGGGCGCCGTGTGCCGCTGCTGGAACTGGCGCGACGGCGTTCGAACGGCCCTGTCCGACGATTCTGCCGATGCGTTCCTGGCGATTGAGTGTGTTGAGCCCGAGCGAATGGGGGACTGTCAGGCCGCGATCGATCGCTTAGCCGAGCTGCTTGAGCGCTATCTGGGAGCGACGGTTGTCGTCAAGACGCTTGTGACCCGCGATAACCCGCGCGTGGAACTCTAGCTCGGGCCAAACCACCACACAAACCACCACAAAGGTGCTATCCCCTTTGTGGTGGTTTTTATGTTGATGGGTTAACAAATAGGGCGTTCGGGGCTTGCGATCGCTGGGTACGGCTAAGATGTTTACCCGTTAGCATCATGTAAGCGAAAGGCGGTCGTCTCCCATGCAGCAGAACGACGAGACACGTTTTGAGGATTTTGTCGGACTGATTAGCGGGCTCTACAAGGAGATCCAGCGCATTAAGGCATCTGAGGGCGCAAGGCTGGGCCTTAAGGGTTCCGATATCATGTGCCTGTACTATCTTGAGCGCAGCAAGGACGGCCTGACTGGTGCCGACCTCGCCCGCATGGCAGGCGTGACCCGCGCTGCCGTCTCGCGCACGCTGGCGCATCTGGAAGAGGGCGGCTACGTCGAGGTCGACGATTCGGGCGATGCCGCCGTTAAGTATCGCGCCCCGGTTCGCCTGACCACGTTGGGCGGCGAGAGCATGAATGAGGCCGATCGCATTATTCGCGAGGTGCTCGACGCCACCGGCAAGGCCATGGGCGTGGAGCAGCGCGAGCAGATGTACGCGTCGCTGCGTACGATTCTCGACACCCTGCGCGAGCTGTAGGGCCGCCTAGGCATTTGCTTCCCATTAACAACTGCATCGTCCCGTTTGAGCGCGTATACCGTGCCGGGGCATTGCTGTCAAAATTCCCTGCGCGGGACCTGTGCAAGAAAGGATTCGCTATGTCCGTCCGCATTATTACCGATTCCGCAAGCGATATGTCGCCGGCGGAGCACCCGGCACTGGCTGTTCTGCCGCTGTCCGTCACCTTTGGCACCGATGTTTACATGGATGGCGTCGACATCGATCACCAGCGCTTTTACGAGATGCTCGTGGAGCGCGATGAGCTGCCCAAGACCGGTCAGGTCAACCCGTACGCGTTTTCGCAGGCTATCGCCGAGGTTCGTGAAGCCGGCGATGAGGCCGTGATTATTACCGTGGGCGCTAAGCTTTCCGGCACCAATCAGAGTGCGCGCACCGCTCTTGCCGAGGCCCCGGGCGGCGATGTGTTCGTGGTAGACAGCAACAACGTCACCCTGGGCGAGCGCGTGCTGGTCGAGTATGCCCTGCGCTTGGTGGACGAGGGCCGTAGCGCGGCCCAGATCGCGGCGGCGGTCGAGGCCGTGCGCGACCGCGTGGTGGTTATCGGCCTGCTCGAGACGCTGGAGTACCTGGTGCGCGGCGGTCGCCTGTCTGCTGCGGCCGGCGCCGTGGGTACGCTGCTCAACGTAAAGCCCGTGGTGGCTGCCGAGGATGGTCTGATCGTGCAGCTGGGCAAGGCGCGCGGTTCCAAGAACGGTCGCAACCTGCTGAACCAAAAGGTCGAAAAGGCGGGCGGCGTCGACTTTTCCATGCCGCTGGCGCTCGGCTATACGGGCCTTTCGGATGCGGTGCTCAAGAAGTATATCGAGGACAGCGCCGCGCTGTGGGCTGGCCACACCGAGGGCGAGCTGCCCGTTCACACCATCGGCGCCACCATCGGCACCCATGTAGGCCCCGGTGCCGTAGCCGTAGCCTTCTTCCAGCCTGCCAACTAACCGACCTGCCAAAAAGGGACAGGTTTATTTTGGCAGGTTTTATCTGGGCAAACGCTACCTGCCATGCCATGTGATCCCTCGGCGATGACGGGGTTGCGGACCATCGGCCGCACGGAGGCCGCAAATGATCCGCAACCCTGCCGTCCCCGAGGGATCATTTGATTTATGCTGTTGCGGGCGGAAAGGAGCATCGATGGCGTCTGAGGGCTTTTTTGAGCGGGTGTACGAGGTAGTCGAGCAGATCCCTGAGGGGATGGTTGCCACGTACGGCCAGGTGGCGCTGCTCGCCGGCCGTCCACGAAGTGCGCGGTACGTGGGGTATGCCCTGCATAGCAATCCGCGCCCCGGCGAGATTCCCTGTCACCGCGTGGTGTTTGCCGATGGTCGCATTTGCGAGGGCTTTGCCTTTGGCGGTCCCGACGCTCAGCGCGAGCTCCTGCTGGGGGAGGGCGTGGTGTTTGCCGATCCCATGCACGTCGACTTGGCTGCCTGTCGTTGGCCGGCTGGGTTATAGCGACTCGTTCGCGCTAAAACCACTACAAAGGTGCCTGTCCCCTTTGCGGTGGAACGCCGGCGCCGTTGACGTTTCCCCAGAAAAAACCTGCCAAAATAAATCAGTCCCTATTTGGTAGGTTTACCTTGGCTAACTTATGGAGAAGGTATGGCGGCACGATTTGACGCTGTAAAGTAAACAAAGGCGAACTATATTGTATTCAACAACGGAGCAGGCCGTAGGCGATGAAAAAGCCTGCCCTGTTGAGTTTGATTCGCATTCCTCCCCTCTGTGCGATTCAACGGTGTACTTCAGGAAAGCGCCCGTCGGCTGCCATGGTCGGCGGGCGCTTTCCTGTAAGCATGGGGCAAACCCATCAGGTCTGTTATCCCATAATGAGGTACTGACGTTTGGTTTTAGGGGGGCACTAACTTTGATTGTTAGTCCCGCTTACAGCAACCGATCTTGGTAAATCCCTGCGGCGCTTCTTCGCCTGCGGGGATTCTTGGGCTGTCGCTTCCCAGATATGCTTCTACATGCCGCGCGAACGCTTGCCACGACCACTCGTCTTTATCGGCCTCAAGCCGATCGGGAGAAATCGCGTTGAACAGGCACGTTGGAATCTCGTGCTCGTGCAGATTCTTAGCGATACACGGTGTGCAGCCCTTCTCGTGGTTGACAGGGTTAAATGGGCATTTCCGGTCGTTGCAGGTACAAAACGCAACTGAGCTCATGGGACTCCTTCCGGTCGGTCGGGTCTGCCGTAAAAGTTGCCGCATGTTAAACAATAGGGTGTCATTGCTTAACAGGATATAGCCTCAAGGTGCTTGCGACTTAGGGGTTCTGCCAAGCGGCTGAATATCTCGGCGACGACCTCTGAAGAAAACAAAACCGCCGCAACGAGGATTGTGCCAATCGCGGCGGTTTAGTTTGAGTGTTGTTTATTGCTCTCGACTAGTACACCATGCCCATGGCGTCCCGAACCTCTGCCAGCGTCTGCTCGGCAATCTCGTTGGCGCGACGGTTGCCCTCGTGCAGCACGTCCTTCACATAGTCCAGGTCGTTCTCGTAGCGCTGGCGACGCTCGCGGATCGGTGCGAAGTACCCGTTGACGGCCTCGGTCACGTACTTCTTGAGCTGGCCGGAGCCACCCATGCCAATCTCCTCGGCAATCTCGACCTCGGAACGGCCGGTGCAGATGGCGGCGGTCGAAAGCAGGCCGGACACGCCGGGGCGGTTCTCGGGATCAAACGTAATCATGCGTTCGGAGTCGGTCTGGCTCTTCTTGATGCGCTTGGCCGTCTCCTCGGCGGTCATCGAGATATTGATGGCGTTGCCGTAGCTCTTGCTCATCTTGCGGCCGTCCAGGCCGGGCAGCAGCGGGGTCTCGGACAGCAGCGCGTCGACCTCGGGGAACACCTTGCCGTAGCGGTTGTTAAAGCGGCGGGCGATGGTACGGGTGAGCTCGATGTGCGGCAGCTGGTCGCGACCGACGGGCACAACGTTACCCTTGCAGAACAGGATGTCGCAAGCCTGGTGTACCGGATAGGTGAGCAGAAGGCCGGTGAGCTCGTGGCCCGAGGCCTCCATCTCGGCCTTGACGGTGGGGTTGCGCGCCAGCTCGGCCTCGGAGACCAGCGACAGGAACGGCAGCATGAGCTGGTTGGCGGCGGGCACGGCGGAGTGCGTGTAGATCATGGTCTTGTCGGGGTCGATGCCGCAGGCAAGGTAGTCCATGACCATGTTATACACGTTGTCCTGGATGTGCTCGGTGGTGTCGCGGTCGGTGATGACCTGGTAGTCGGCAATGAGCACGTTGGTCTTGGCGCCCATATTCTGCAACTCCACGCGGCCCTTGAGGGTGCCAAAGTAGTGGCCTAGGTGCAGACGGCCGGTGGGGCGGTCGCCGGTAAGCATGGTGAACTTCTCGGGCGTCTTGGCCAGGCCCTCGCGAATGGCGTTGCTCTTTTGCAGCGCGACTTCGTAGCTGTTCTCGTTTGGCATGATTGCTCCTAACGTATGTTCATGGGTCAAGATGATAACGCGTTTATTGAGAGGGGCGGGCGAAAGTGGGCAAGGGGGTGGTAAGGCGAGACATGCGTGGCGGTCGAGGCGCGGTCACGAGCGGCCGACGGTAGGCAGAGCGACCTTCTGCAGCAAACCTTAATGCCTGTGGTGGCGCTCTCCCTTACGCTCCTCGGCCGCTTGCTCCTCCTGCTTAAAGGCGGGGTCGTCGGGGGTTATCAGCTCGTCTTCGTGCGTGCGCTTGTTGTAATGGTGGCGTAGCACGGGCTCAAACAGGTGCAGGTGCTTGGCGAAGGCTGCCGAGCCAATGCCAAGGACGGTAAAGATGAGCACGCGCATGGGGACTTCGACCTGGTTGATGGCGGCCGCACCGGCCGAAAGCAGGATACACCAGGCATAGATAAGCAGCACAGCCTGCTTTTGGTTATAGCCCTCTTGAATGAGGCGGTGGTGGATGTGGCCTTTGTCGGCCTGCCCAATGCTAATGTGGGCGCGCTTGCGGCGCACGATGGCGCTAAACGTGTCGATGATGGGCACACCGGCAACGATGAGCGGAATGATAAGCGAGGTGAGCGCGGCGGTGCGGCTCACATTAAGCAGCGAAATGGAGCCCAGCGCAAAGCCCAGCAGCAGCGACCCCGAGTCGCCCAGAAAGATGCTCGCGGGGTTGAAGTTGTAGCGCAAGAAGGCCAGGCAGGCGCCAAACAACGCGATGGAGAGCGCGGCGGCATCGATGCGGCCCGAGAGAACGGCCATCGAGAACATCGTGAACGATGCGATGCCGCAGATGCCTGTGGCCAGGCCGTCAAGGCCGTCGATGAGGTTGATGATATTGGTGAACGCCACCAGGTAGACCACGGTGATGGGATAGGCGAGCCAGCCGAGCATGATCTCGCCGGGGGCAACCGGGTTGACGATGACGCCGATTTTTAGGCCACCCACGCAGGCGATGAGCGCGGCGAGGACCTGGCCGGCGAGCTTTTGCTTGGGCTTAAGCTGGAAGACGTCGTCGATCGCGCCGGTCGCAAAAATGACGGTAAAAGAAAGCGCCAGCATGGGGTAGCTAATGTGCAGGCGCGGATGCGGGACCAAGACGGGCGGCCAGCCCAGATGCCAGGTGCCCATAATCTGAACGATGCAGGCAACGACCAGGCCCAAAAAGACCGCCGTACCTCCCAAGCGCGGGATGGGCTTGGTGTTGATACGGCGTTTTGAAGGATAGTCAACGGCGTCGAGCTTGATTGCCAGACGTTTAACCAGGGGCACCGTGAGGAAGGTCGTGATATATGCCGCGGCTGCCACGCAAAGGAACGGTATGTAGCTCGTGGATGAAGCCATGTATCAAAAACCGCCAAGCGTCGAAGGAAAAGGTCAAAGGATGCCATGCCGCAAAGGGTATAGCTGACCCATGATACTCGACCAAAGGGGGTGCGGGGAATCGCGCCGATCGATAATCACGCGCTTACCAGATATTGGGATGGTGGCGGGGGTTCTACCGAGTGCCGTTGGGTGTCATACGGGATCTGCGATGGCAATTTTTGGCAAAATCGGCAAAAGAAAACCACCCCCCACGTTACGAAAATGAACCCACCTAAAACAGGTGGGTGCCCTCATCGACCGTTCCAGCGTCCTTAACAACGAAGGATACCTGTACTACGTACGACTGTGTGGGCTCCCTAAATAAACGCGACGGTTCACCCAGTTGCTCCGCGGGGGGCGGAATACCTACATCATAAAGCTGCACTTTATCGATTCCAGTCTTGACATTACAAAAATCGTGTCGGACGATTACGGCGCCTTGGGCTCGAGCCGTCTGCGCGGTTGGTCCTTTTGCGTTTGAGCTGCTGAATCGTTGTTTTGGAGCATGTTTTTATGCCGACGTCGTTGACCGAACTTTTTTCGCCCGCCTGCCATTTGTGTCCGCGGCGTTGCGGTGCGGCGCGCGATGAGGGTGCGCGCGGCGTATGCGGTGCTAACGACACACTCAAGGTGGCCCGTGCGGCGCTTCATATGTGGGAGGAGCCGCCTATCTCGGGCGAGGCCGGTTCGGGCACGATCTTCTTCAGCGGCTGCTCGCTCAAATGCGTCTATTGCCAGAACCACGAGATCTCGACGGGCAATTTTGGGCTTGAGATTATGCCCGAGCGCCTGGTCGAGATTATGTTGGAGCTGCAGGACCAGGGCGCGAACAATATTAACTTGGTGACGGCGACGCACTACGCGCACCTGCTGCCGGCTGCGATTGCCGCGGCACGGGCGCGCGGACTGGTCATCCCAATCGTCTACAACACAAGCGGTTATGAGAGCGCGAGTGCCGTGGCGGCGCTCGGCGATCTGGTCGATGTGTGGCTTACCGACTTTAAATATGCCGATGCGGGGCTTGCGCAGTCGCTCTCCCACATTAAGGACTACCCGCGTGTGGCCGTGTCGGGTTTGGCGCAAATGGCGCGCGAGATTGAGCGCCGTGGGGGAGAGCTGGTGGACGAGGACGGGCTCATGAAGCGCGGCATGATCGTGCGTCACCTGGTGTTGCCGGGGCATGCGGACGATTCGTGTCGCGTGCTAGACCTGGTGTGGCAGACGGTGGGTGATGTGCCGATCTCGGTCATGAACCAGTACACGCCCAATGCGCTCATGCGTGAGCAGGGCGGCGACTTGGCGCGAGCCGTGACGCGCGAGGAGTACGAGCGGGTGCTCGACCATGCCGACGACCTGGGCTTTACGACGATGTTCTGGCAAGAGGGCGGCGCGGTAGACGAGAGCTTTACCCCAGCGTTCGACACCACTGGCGTCCTCACCAGCGCAAAGTAGCTCTTTTGAGCAGTCTTTTTGGGACGGGGCTATTTTAGCTGCCCCTGCCGTTAATCGTCCAAATCGTTTTCGCTATCTGCCTGGGTAGCTAAAAAGCCCCGTCCCAAAAAGACTGCTCCCGGTGGGGGTCGAGCTACCATCCGAAAAGTAGTCAAAAAAGCCCCGTCCCAAAAAGACTGGTTATTGGGCGTTGACAGTTGGCGAGCCGTAGGTAAAATATCAACTTGTCCTGGGGACGTAGCTCAGTTGGGAGAGCGCTGCCGTCGCATGGCAGAGGCCGAGGGTTCGACTCCCTTCGTCTCCACCCTTGGATTTGATAAGCCGCTGACATTGTGTCGGCGGCTTTTTTTAAAAAGAAAGGGCTGCACTATGGCCGAGCTTGATTCCCAACCATTGTCCGACGAGGAGCGCGCCGAGTTGGAAGAGCTCCGCGCTGAGAAGGCCCGCCGCGAGGCCCAGGAAGAGGCCCGGCGCGAGCGTGAGGAGCTGGCCGCCCTGCGTGCCGAGCATGCGAAGGCCGAGGAGGCTGCCGCGAGCGCCGCATCCGAGTGCAGGCCCGCGCCCGCGCCCAGGCCCGCTGCTGCGAAGCCTGCGCCTGCTGCACCCAAGCCTCAGCCTAAGAAACCCACTCGTCCCAAGCCCGTCGATTCCAAGCCGAGCCGTGACGAGATGACGTTTGCCCAGCGCATGGTCACTTCTAAGGAGCCCACGGCCGAGGGCGAGATCCCCGGTATGGCTCCGGCTCAAAAGATCATCATCGCGCTCGCCTTGGTCGCGTTTGTCGTCTTTATGGGCTACACGATCATGACCAGCATGGGCCTGCTCTAACCGATTTGCATCGGGCGTCATGTCCGCATGCTCTGCTCTCGTCCAACCCTCAACCTCTGCACAACGCATCCGAAAGGTCGCCCCATGGCTTTGACCGACATCTCGCATCCCACCGACATCGCAATGCTCACCGATCTGTACGAGCTCACTATGGCCCAGGGCCTGTGGGAGAGCGGCAAGGCCAATGAGCAGGGCTGTTTTACCGCGTTTTACCGTGACCATCCGTTTGGCAGCGCCTACGCCGTCATGTGCGGCACCGCTGAGCTGCCCGAGCTGGTCGAGAACCTTCGCTTTACGCCCGAGGATATCGACTACCTCGCATCGCTCCAGGCCCCGGCCGGCGGCGCGATGTTCAAGCCTGAATTCCTCGACTACCTGCGCGGTTTTCGTGCGCATGTAAACATCGACGCCGTCCCCGAGGGCGAGCTCGTCTTTCCGCGCGAGCCCATGGTGCGCGTCACCGGCCCCGCGCTTGAGTGCCAGCTGCTCGAGACGGCGCTGCTCAACATCGTCGGCTTCCAGACGCTTGTCGCCACCAAGACGGCGCGCGTGGTGTTGGCGGCGGACGGCCGTCCCGTGGCCGAGTTTGGCCTTCGCCGCGCCCAGGGTCCCGATGGCGGCCTGGCCGTCGCGCGCGCGAGTTACGTTGCCGGCTGTTCCTCTACGTCCAATGTGCTCGCCGGTCGCCGCTACGGTATTCCCGTCTTTGGCACGCATGCGCACAGCTGGGTGATGAGCTTCGATTCCGAGCTCGAGGCTTTCCGTGCCTTTGCCAAGTCGAGCCCCAAGAACTGCACGCTGCTCATTGACACTTACGACGTGCGCGAGGGCTGCGAGCATGCCATTACGGTTGCCAAGGAGATGGAGGCGGTGGGCGAGCGCCTGTCGGCCATTCGCATCGACTCAGGCGACCTGGCCAAGCTGTCCAAGTATGTCCGCGGCCGTTTTGATGCCGAGGGCCTGCCCTATGTGGGGATCTCGGTTTCTAACGATCTGGATGAATACACGATTCAGTCGCTGCTCGACCAGGGCGCGCCCATCGATAGCTTTGGCGTGGGCACTAAGCTCGCGACCTGCTACGACCAACCGGCACTGGGCGGCGTGTACAAGCTTTCCGCCCGCCGTGCGAGCGAGGCGGACCCGTGGACGCCGGTGGTCAAGCTCTCCGAGCAGCCCTACAAGCGCACGATTCCGGGCGTGCAGCGCGTGCGCCGCTATTACGACGGCTTTGGCGGCCCGGTCTGCGACATGATCTATGACGAGGACCATCTGGCGGGGGAGGGCGCCGCGCGCGGCAATACCCTCGTGGCCGTGAACGATGCCGCCCTGGTGACCGACGTGTCCGAGCTTGAGTATCGCGAGCTGCTGGCGCCGATCGTGCGCGATGGCAGTGCTGTTGCCCCGCGCGAGAGCATCGAGGCCGCACGCGAGCGTTGCGCTTGGGCGCTGGACCATCTGGATCCGGTCTACAAGCGCTTCCTGTACCCGCAGACCTATGTGGTGGGCATGGAGCAGGGCCTGGCGCAGGTGCGCGACGACCTCGTGCGCAAGAACATGGCCGCGGCTTCTGCTTTCCCCTGGGCTCGCTAATTTTGTTGGGTGTAGGGTGGAATTACGTTCCCTCGGCCGTCAGCTCGCCCGAACCCTCAACAGTTGATTGGTTTGACGTATGACGACTTCTTATAAAACGATGGTGGTAAAGATCGGTTCGTCCACGGTGGTGGGCGCCGATGGCAAGGTCAACCGCGCCTTTATCGGCGGGCTTGCCGATCAGGCTGCTGCCCTGCGCAAACTCGGCTGGCGTCTGGTCGTGGTGAGTTCGGGCGCCATTGCCTGTGGCTATCCCGTGCTGGGCTTTGACCGCAAACCGGTCGGTGACCTGCCGAGCCTGCAGGCCTGCGCCTCGGCCGGTCAGTGCATCATCTCGTCGGCCTACGACGAGGAGTTCCATGCGCGCGACCTGCTTACCTCGCTCGTGCTGCTCACGCGTCACGACACGGCCCGTCGCACGTCCTATCTGCACGCGCGCGACGCGCTGCTGCGTCTGGTGGAACTGGGCGTGGTGCCGGTCGTTAACGAGAACGACACCGTTACCGTCGACGAAATCAAGTTTGGCGACAACGACACGCTGGCGGCGCTTGTGGGCTGCCTGGTTTCTGCCGACCTGTGCGTGACGCTCTCGGACATCGATGGCCTCTATACCGCCAATCCGCACGAGGACCCCACGGCCGAGTTCGTCCCAGTCGTGCATAGGATCGATGCCAAGATCATTGCCTCGGCGGGCGATTCTTCCACATCGGTTGGCACAGGCGGCATGATTACCAAGATCCGCGCGAGCCGCATCCTGATGACGGCAGGGATTCAGAGCGTGATTTGCTCGGGCGAGGAGCCCGATGCGCTCGTGCGCCTTGCCCGCGGCGAGAGCGTGGGTACGTTGTTCGATCCGCCGGCGGAGCGCCTGGACATTGCGCCTCGCAAGCTGTGGATTGCACTGGGCGACAAGGCGCATGGCTCGGTGACGGTCGATGACGGCGCCGCGAAAGCGCTGGTCAGCCGCGGTTCCTCCCTGCTTGCAGTGGGTATTCGCGAGGTCGATGGCACGTTTGCCGAGGGCGATGTGCTCGACGTGTGCGACCCGAGCGGCATGGTTGTCGCGCGCGGTATCGCCGAGGCCGATTCGGACGTGCTGGAGCTTGCAGCCGGACGCCGCCAAGACCAGATTGCCGGCAACCGCTTGCTGGCAGACTTGGCCGAGAAGCCCGCGATCCACCGAGACAACTTGATCGTCTTTGCATAAAGAAAGACAGCGCTGCGGATCGTTTCCCGCAGCGCTGTCTTTCTCGTGCCGGCACTTGGGGACGTTTCTTATGTGCCGGCTGATGGGGGACACTCCTTTGCTAGAAGATCTGGCGCAGGTCTCCGCGGTTGAGGGCCTCGTCGAAGAGGTGCTTGAACACCACGCTGCCGTGCAGGCCGTCGTGCTCGAACTCGTTCGTCACCCAGGCATGTGAGTTGCCCACGCGGCTGAGCGTGTCGAGCTGCAGGCCCGAATCCACGTACATGTCGTCGAAATACACCGCGGCTTGGAGCGGCACCTCGTTGCAGGCCAGGCGCTGCGGGTCGTAGATCTTGTCCCAGCTGGTGTCTTCCATCAGCAGGTCCATGGCGGGCTTGAAGGGCTTGAGCTCGGGCATCTGCTCAAACATCCACGGGAACATGGCCTCGCCGGTAAACATGAGTGGGCGCGCGAGGGTGTCGAACTCGGCACGATGGGCCTTTTCCTCGGCGGCTGCCCAGCCAATGGGCATCGTGTCGCCATCGGCGTAGATGAATTCCTGTAGCGTCCAGTACAGCGGATTCGTGCGCGTGTTGGTGCGCTCGAAGGCGCGCATCAAAAAGCTGTCGGATACCGAGGAGCCGCAGTTCAGCGTACCGTCGCCATTAACAAACGCGTGGTCGATAATCCAGTGCATGCGCTCAAAGCTCGGCTTCATGCCAAAGTCGCTGCCCATGAGCTGCAGGCGCTCGACCGTCATCGGCGAGCCGTCGGGCAGCGCGGGCTTTTGATCCTCGAGGGCATCTGCCAGGGCCGCCACGCGCTCGACGTCGGCGGGGTACCGGTCGTAATACTGCTGAGTCTTGGCCGCCATACGCGGGAAGGTGTGCGCGTAGACCTCGCTGGCACTCGCCGGCACGTGCGGAATGCCACCGCAGGTAAAGCTCGCCGCCACGCCCTCGGGGAAGAGCGACAGATAGCTCAACGTCAAAAAGCCGCCGTAGCTCTGGCCGAGTGTGACCCAGGGCTTGCCGCCAAAGCCCACCAGGCGCAGGTACTCAAAGTCGCGCACGATGGAGCTGGCGAGGTGGCGCTTGAGGAAGTCCGCCTGTGAGCGGGCCGCATCGGAGCCTGCCGCCTCGGCGCGCTCGCCCAGTGCGGCAATCGTGCGCCCGTCTACACAGCTGCTGCGCCCGGTACCGCGCTGGTCGGGCAGGACGACGCGGAAGTGCTTGACGGCCTCCTCGATCCAGCCGTCGCTTGTGGGCGACAGCGGACGCGGGCTCTCACCGCCGGGGCCGCCCTGCAAAAAGAGGAGGAGTGGCAGGTCGTCGTTGATACGGTCGGGAGCGCAAACCACGCGGTAGAAAAGCTTGATGCTCTCGGGTGCGCCGGCAATGGGCGCCGGCATGGCGCCGCGGCGCATGGTGCTGCCGAAGGCCAAAAGCATTGGCTCCAGGCCGCGCCAATCCAAGGGGACGTCGATGCTGTGGTCCTCGACATAGAGGCCGGGGACGTGGTACGAAGTGATGAGGGCCATGCGGTACTTCCGTTCGTTGCGGTGTTTCGGGTTGACCAATTCTACCGCCATGCGCGAGGGCATGCACAAATCGGCTACCATGGTTGGCAAACTACTAAGAGAAAGGGCCGTCCATGTCGGTCGATATAGCCACGTATGTCCACGATCTTGCCGTTGCCGCCAAGGCAGCGTCGGCCTCGCTTGCCACGGCGAGCGACGAGCAGCGCCAGGAGGCCGTGCGCGCCATGGCCGCGGCGCTGCGCGATGGCGTCGATTCCATCGTCGCCGCCAACGAGCTCGATATGTCCGCTGCGCGCGATGCGGGCACCTCGGCGGGGCTCCTCGACCGTCTGCTGCTGACGCCCGAGCGCGTCGAGGGCATGGCCGCCGGCCTGGAGAAGCTCGCTGAGCTGCCCGATCCCGTCGGCCGCGTGCTCGACCACCGCGTACTTGCAAGTGGTGTGGACCTCACCCGCGTGAGCGTGCCGCTGGGCCTGGTCGCCATGGTGTATGAGGCGCGTCCCAACGTGACGGCCGATGCCGCGGGCATCTGCATCCGCACCGGCAACGCCTGTATTCTGCGCGGCGGTTCGCTGGCCTATCACTCGTGCGCCATGATTGCCGAACTGCTGGCCGATGCGCTCGAGGCCAAGGGTTTCCCGCGCGAGGCTATCTCGATGATCGAGTCCACCGATCGCGAGGCCACCGGCGAGCTCATGAAGCTTCGCGGCATCGTCGACGTGCTTATTCCGCGTGGCGGTGCGGGCCTGATCCAGCGCTGCGTGCGCGAGTCGCTTGTGCCGGTTATCGAGACGGGCACGGGAAACTGCCACATCTACGTGCATGAGTCGGCCGACTTTGATAAAGCGCTCAACATTATCGTCAATGCTAAGACCCAGCGCGTGGGTGTGTGCAACGCCGCCGAGTCGCTGCTTGTGGACCGCGTCGTGGCAGATTCGTTTTTGCCGGCGGTCGTGGCCGTGCTGCACGACCACGGCGTGCTGATTCACGGCGACGGGGCCGCGTGTGCCGCATGCGCCGCCGCCGGTCTTGCCGAGGGCGATGACTACGTGGTCGCGACCGAGGAGGACTGGGGCCGCGAGTACCTGGCGCTCGAGATGAGCGTAAAGGTCGTGGCGAACGAGGACGAGGCCATCGCGCACATCAACCGCTATGGCACTATGCATTCCGAGGCCATCATCGCCGAGGACGCGGACGCCTGCGAGCGCTTTTTGGATGAGATCGATGCCTCGGCCGTGTATGCCAACGCCAGCACGCGCTTTACCGACGGCGGCGAGTTTGGCCTGGGCGCCGAGATCGGCATTTCGACCCAAAAGCTCCACGCCCGCGGCCCCTTTGCCGCCGAGGCCCTCACCACCTACAAATACAAGCTCCGCGGCACCGGCCAGGTCCGCCCCTAAACCTACCAAAAAGGGACAGGTTTATTTTGGCAGGTTTTATCTGCGGTTTTGCCGGGCGACGCGTTCGCCCGGCTTTTTTCTCCGTATGCCTTTTCTGCCTTTCGGCTTGAGCCGCGGCGATATACGATAGTGACACCGTGTCTTAGCACCGACTCACCTGGAGGTATTGCCATGTCTCAGACGCTTTCCGCCGGAATCACCCGCGACCGTGCGTTCGAACTGCTCAACGAGCACAACAAAGATCCGTTCCACATCACCCATGGTGAGACGGTCGAGGGCACCATGCGCTACTTTGCGCGCGAGTTCGACCCCGAGAACGAGGAGTTTTGGGGCATCGTCGGACTGCTGCACGACTTGGATTGGGAGGAGCATGAGGACGACCCCGTGAACCACACCATCTATGCGGCCGAGATCCTCGAGGGCGAGGGTGCATCGCCCGAGCTCATCCGCGCCATCCAGACGCATACCTCGGACTTCAACACCTCGCTGCCCAAGCCCGAGCTGCAGATGGAAAAGATCCTGTTTGCCTGCGACGAACTTACCGGCCTGATTGGGGCTGCCGTGATCATGCGTCCGAGCAAGAGCGTCATGGACTTTACGACCAAGTCGCTCAAGAAGAAGTTCAAGGACAAGCGCTTTGCCGCCGGCTGCTCGCGCGACGTGATTTCGCAGGGCGCCGAGATGCTGGGCTGGGAGCTCCCCGAGCTTTTCGACCGCACCATCGCGGCCATGCAGTCCTTCGCGCCCGACCGCGACACCTTCCAGGCCTAACCTGCCAAAAAGGGACAGGTTTATTTTGGTAGGTTTTATCTGGGAAAACGCTCCCGTTGAACGTTATTCAGCGGAAGCGTTTTCTGTTTGACCTGGTGACGTTGGCGAATGGCGGCGCCTCGCGGCAGGCAGCTGCGCTTCGCCGTATCCGTAACTCGGTAAACGCGACGCTAGGACGCGTTCTTGATAATCCATGTTCCGAGTCCTGTCAGTAGCTGAACCTGCTTAACGGTTAGCCCCTGTTTTCGAAGCGCGAGAATCGCCTCATTGCGAAGTGGCTTGGAGACGGATTTGATTTCCGTCGGAGCACATCCTGCGACACTCTGCACGATTGCCGTGCCAAATGAATATGGTTTCCCATAAGGCACCAAGCGATAAGCTCGATATTGTGTTTGGGGAGGATTGCATCGAGGATCTGAAACATGGCGATTCGGTCCTCGGCATCGTCAAACAGCAATTGCCCTCCGTTTCCACGCAACGTGACGTGGAAATAACCGGTTGGTGACTTTGAACGAGGTTTTCTCGGCATGGCCCCTCCTTTAGCTTGGATGGGCTGAAGATACCTCATTCGGAGGCTTCGGTTGTCGAGATTCAGTTTACCGACTATAGCTGCTACCTGCCGAAATGTTATTGCGTTTTCAAATTGATGCTTTTTAATGGTAATTGAGCAAGACGGGTGCGCTTGTTGCGGATGCGGGCGTTGGTTGCGTCGATCTGGACGGCCCTCGCGTGATGTCATCACAAATGGGCTTCACGCATTTTCGCGGCAATAGAAAAATGGCCGGGGCTTACAAACAAAACGGAGCACCCGACCATTTACCAATTGTTTGTTGACGTTTGGCCAGATAAAACCTGCCAAAATAAACCTGTCCCTTTTTGGCAGGTTAGTTGAGGGCGGCTTGGGCTAGGCGGGCTTCGGCGTCCTCCTCGGTGACGCCCAAGGCCACGGCAATCTCCTCGATGGAGCGGCGCTTGGCTTCCTTGAGTACGCGCATGTAGTAAGAGCTGGGTTTTTTATCTGCTTCCTCGGCCTGGCGAATACGGTGCATCATTGTTTTTGCCACGCGGACCGTCTCGGGCGCACCCAGCTTGAGCTGCTGCTTAAAGTGCGTCTCCTCGAGCGAGCTGTTGCGCTCGGTAAAGGTGTCGCACTCCAGCTCGTCGTAATGGCTCAGTAGGTGCTCGGCATCTTGCTGGGAGATGGCGGCATGCAGACGGTCGGCCTGCGCCACGGGGTACATGAGGATCGTCTGCGCATGTCCCTGCTTGGTCTCGAGCAACAGCATGGGCTGCGGTGTGTCTTCCCTAAAACCGACGACGGTGCAGACTCCCTGACCCGGATGAATGACGTGTTGACCGATTGAGAACATGCTACCTCCAACTTATACGAATTTACGTATGTCTAGAATACCACGCTGACGTGCGCAAACCCTTACTTTATGCAGGAAAAGCACACAAATCCGATAGGTAAGAGTATTCGATATTCTGAGCTGCCCATGCAGATGTTTATGCATTTTCGGCGGGTGCACAACCAGCAGGCAGACCGCCATCTTTGAATGGCCTTGCGACAACTGTGGTCAATTTTGTGCATATGCAATATCGATTGACTTTACCCTGCGACAGTAGTTATCGCTTGTGATAGAGTGCTGCAAACTCTGGCTTTTGCCCTACGAGTGACCAAGAGCTCGGGGGCTTTAACACAAGGAGGATCTATGCCCGAGAAGATTGAAGAGCTGGTACGCGCTGCGCTTGCTGCGGCCCAGGAGGCCGGCGACCTTTCCGCATTTGAACTTGACGATTGCGCTATCGAGCGACCGGCTGACACTTCTCATGGCGAGTGGACCTCCACCATGGCCCTGAAGTCCGCCAAGCTGGCTCACTGCGCCCCGCGCAAGATTGCCGAGGCCGTCGTTGCCCATATGCCCGAGGATCCCGCGATCGAGAAGGTCGAGATCGCCGGCCCTGGCTTCATCAACTTCTACCTCTCCGTCGCCGTCAAGAACGCCATCTTCGGCGAGGCTCGCGAGAAGGGTATGGACTTCGCTAAGTCCAACGTCGGCGGCGGCCTGAAGACCCAGGTCGAGTTTGTCTCCGCCAACCCCGTCGGCCCCATGCATATTGGCCATGGCCGTTGGGCCGCTCTGGGCGACTCCCTCTGCCGTGTTATGGACCATGCCGGTTACGATATCCAGCGTGAGTTCTATATCAACGACCACGGCTCTCAGATGAACACCTTCGGCAACTCCATCAGCACGCGCTATATGCAGCTTGCCGACATCATCGCCAAGCAGGGCGTGGATATCGACGAGGCTCACAAGCTGCTGATTGCCGACCGCGATGCCTTTGTTGCCGACGAGAACGACGAGCATCCCGAGACCCATCCGTATCAGGACAACTTTGCCGAGACTCTGGGCAAGGATTCCTACGGCGGCGACTACATCATCGACGAGGCCGCCGAGTTTTGGCGCACCGACGGTGACAAGTGGGTCGACGCCGATCCGCAGGAGCGTATGGAGAGCTTCCGCGAGCGCGGCTACGTAAAGATGGTCGACAACATGCGCAACCTCTGCCACGCCGTCAACTGCGACTTCGATCGTTGGTTCTCCGAGCGCTCGCTGTACGTGAAGGACACCGAGGGCGAGACCGCCGGCACCTCCGCCGTCGACCGCGCTTTCGAGAAGCTCGACAAGATGGGCTACCTCTACACCAAGGACGGCGCTCTGTGGTTCCGCTCCACCGACCTGGGCGACGACAAGGACCGCGTCCTGATCAAGTCCGACGGCGAGTACACCTACTTCGCCTCCGACGTCGCCTATCACTGGGATAAGTTCCAGCGCGTCGACCACGTCATCGACATCTGGGGCGCCGACCACCATGGCTACATCGACCGCGTCCGCTGTGTCTGCGACGCTCTTGGCTATCCCGGCAAGTTCGAGGTTCTGCTGGGCCAGCTCGTCAACCTGCTGCGCAACGGCAAGCCCGTCCGTATGTCCAAGCGCAAGGGCACCATGGTGACCCTGCAGGAGCTTGTTGACGAGGTCGGCTCCGACGCCGCCCGTTACACGCTCATCTCCAAGAGCTCCAACCAGATGGTCGACTTCGATATCGAGGCCGTTAAGAAGCGTGATAACTCCAACCCGGTCTACTACGTGCAGTACGCTCACGCTCGTGTGTGCTCCATTCTGCGCCGTGCCGCTGACGTTACGCCCGAGCAGGCTGACGAGATGGGCATGAAGGCCGTCGCCGCTAAGGCCATCGGCGAGAACGTCGACTACTCGCTGCTGACCGACCCCACCGAGCTTGCCCTTTCGCGTAAGCTCAACGAGCTCACCGACCTCATCGCTAGCTGCGCTCGCGACCGTGCCCCGTTCCGTCTGACGCACTTTGCCGAGGAGCTCGCCGGCGACTTCCACAGCTTCTACGCTGCCTGCCAGGTGCTTCCGAGCGAGGGCCGTCCCGTCGATCCCGAGCTTTCGCGCGCCCGTCTGGCCGCTTGCGACGCCGTCCGCGTGACGCTCGCCCTGGTGCTCACTCTGGTTGGCGTTTCTGCACCCGAGCAGATGTAATCTACGGGTCGTTTGACCGTGTAGGTTTGGCTTTGCTGAGCCCTATAAGCCCGATCTCCATGCGGAGGTCGGGCTTTTTGCGTTTGGCGGGGCTTTTTGGCGTGTTGAAAAATGCTACAAAAACGCAACTATACCGGTTTACGGGGCTGAATCGCTGCCTGGCGACCATAGCAACAGCAGCGAAAATAAAATCGCAGGTAGACGGCTTGCCGAATATTAAAAATGCAGGGTATGGTTGGCTTACGCCGTTCTTGCACCGTAATCCGCGATCGTTTTGAAAACGACCCCTTGGGGACGGAGGAAAACGGATCATTTTTGTCCGGTGGGAGAGCGGTGCGAAACCGTCCGCCACGAATCGGGCTTATCTACTACGTTTAGTCGCATACCCCGAACCATGCCGAAAAGTACGATATTAAAACCGCAGGTAGCGGGCTTGCGATTTTAGGAAGATCGAGGGGATGGTCAGGGGTCGCGGGTCAAACGTAGTAGATAGGCGCGATTCGTGGCGCGGCTATTCCGGATGCCACGGCTTCACTCTTCTGGTGCGACAGAGGAAGCGCTTTTGAGGGAGAGTGTCCCTTTTGACCAGTTGTATAAGAACGTCCAATGACTAAGTTGCAGGTGGTGGCGGTTGTGTTACACTAACGCTGCGTATTTGACGCAATCATCTCGATACAGATCAATGATGTCCGTTGTGTTTTGAACGGAGCTAGACTGTTTAGCCGCCCTGAAGGTTTATGCAGGGAGCATGTGATCACAGGGCTTTAAAAGAAAGTTGAGCAAACACTGTGTCTGATCAACAGCAAGAAAATGAAATAAGCACGGCACAAACCACTTCCACTGCACCGGTTGCGTTGGACCAGATCGCGAAACCCGCACCGTCGCAGGCGTCGGTCCCCGAGACACACCAGAACGCTGTCTCGGCTTCGAGTGAGAACCCTGTTCCCGTCGCGCCTGCTGCCGGGGAGGAGGCTGCGCCCGTGAAGCCCAAGCGCACGCGTCGTGTGGCCAAGCCCGCTGCGGATGGTGATGAGGCTGCAAAGCCCAAACGCCGCACCACGCGCACGACGCGTGCCAAGCGTCCGGTTTCCGCCGAGGTTTCGGCGCCGCTTTCAGATGAGGTTGCGCAGGCCCGCGCGCTTGCGCAGATCAGCGAAGCCCAGGTTGTTCGTGCTCGCCGTCGTGCCGCCGAGCGCGATGCCGCGGCTCTGACCGAACTCGCGGCTCCGTCCGCCCCCGAGGCGCCTTCGGCTCCGGCTCCCGAGCAGGTAGCAGAAAAGCCGGCTCCGCGCACGCGCCGTCGCACGGCGGCCAAGGTCCAGCAGGCTGCCGAGCAGGCTTCGTCCGATGCCGCCGAGACCCCGGTTCGCTCTGCGGCGGAGGAGGACGCTTCCTCTGCTGAGTCTGTCGTGCCTGCCGAGGCCGGCGGTGCATTTGTCGTCGATCCTGCTTTGCGCCCGCATCGCCGCGGCCGCAAGCCCAAGGCATTTGTCGAGGCGGAGAAGGCGGCCGCTGCCGCGGCTTCTGTCCAAGATGCCCCGGCGTTCGTCGAGCCTACAGCGGCAGTCGTGGTTTCGGCCGAGGGTGCTGATGTTCCTGAGGTCGCTGTTTCTGCCGCTGCCGAGCCTGCCGACGTTCGTCCCGGGCGCAGCCGTCACACCGCAGCCAAACGCCCAGCTAAGGCAGAGGCGAAGTCCGGCGCCGAATCTGCGGTAGCTGAGTCTACCGAGGCGAGTGTCGACACGACTCCCGAGACGGAGGGCGCCGATCGGTCGGCAGGCGAGAAGCCCAAGCGCACGCGCAAGAAATCTTCCAAGACCAAGTCTGCCGAACAGCAGGGGGATGCTGAGCAACAGCCCGAGTCCGACGCTAAGTCGGACGGCGAGACCCCGGCGACCGCCGATGCGCCCACGACGCCTGCCGTCGAGAGCGCTGAGGCGGAAGAGGGTTCCCGCCCCAACCGTCGTCAGCACAAGCGTAACGATGAGCGCAGCGAGCGCAAGGATGATCGTAACAACGACCGCCGCAGCCGTCAGCGCGATCGCAAACAGCGCAACAAGGAGCGCAACGCAGCTCCGACCGAGCCAACGCTTTCGCGCGAGGAGCTCGCGGCCATGAAGGTCGCCGAGCTGCGCGAGAAGGCCAAGGAGTTCGAGATTGAGACGACCGGCAAGAAGAAGGCCGAGCTCGTCGAAGAGATCTACACCACAGCCGCGAAGGCCGAGGGCTTCCGCGATATTAAGGGCATCCTGCAGATTCGCCCGGACAGCTCCGGCATCATCCATGCCCACGGCTACATGAAGTCCAATGACGACGCCTTCGTGCCCGCCTACCTCATCCGCTCCGCGCGTCTGCGCACGGGCGACGTGATCGAGGGTTCGCTTCGTCCCTCGCGCGGCGGCGACAAGCGTGCCGGTCTCGCCAAAATCACGACCGTCAACGGTTTGGACCCCGAGCAGATTCGCAATCGCCCCAAGTTTGGCGACCTCACTCCGGTCTACCCCAATGAGCCGCTGCGCATGGAGCATGGCAAGGATTCCATTACCGGTCGCGCCATCGATATCGTGTCGCCGATCGGCAAGGGTCAGCGTGGCCTGATCGTGTCACCGCCCAAGGCCGGTAAGACCACGATTCTCAAGAAGATCTGCCAGTCTATCTCGATCAACAATCCCGAAGTGCACCTCATCTGCCTGCTCGTCGACGAGCGCCCCGAAGAGGTCACCGATATGCAGCGCTCCATTGAGGGCGAGGTCGTGGCCTCCACCTTCGATATGCCCGCCGACAACCATACCCGCGTGGCCGAGCTCGTCATCGAGCGCGCCAAGCGCATCGTGGAGTTGGGCGGCGACGTCGTGGTGGTTCTCGACTCCATCACGCGTCTTGCCCGTGCGTACAACCTGGCGGCGCCCGCCTCGGGCCGCATCCTTTCGGGCGGCGTCGATTCGGCGGCCCTGTATCCGCCTAAACGCTTCCTGGGTGCTGCCCGCAATATCGAAAACGGCGGCTCACTCACCATCCTTGCTTCCGCCCTTATCGATACCGGATCCAAGATGGACGAGGTCATCTTTGAGGAGTTCAAGGGCACCGGCAACATGGAGCTCAAGCTCGATCGCGATCTGGCCGACCGCCGTATCTTCCCGGCCATCGACCCCGTTGCCTCGGGCACGCGCAACGAGGACCTGTTGGTCGACGAGCAAATGCGCCCGTTTGTCTTTGGCCTGCGCCGCATCCTCGCCGGCATGAACAATACCGAGCGCGCGGCCGCGTCGTTTATCAAGGGCCTTAAGGGCACTAATACCAACCAGGAGTTCCTGGTGCGTTCGGCCAAAAAGCACAGCGATTACGAGCAGATGTTCTAGTCCGTCCGCTGCACGCGACAGCAACCATAGACATGCCAGAAGGGCCGGGGTTTAGATCCTGGCCCTTTTCGTATAGCCGCTCGCCAACGATTATTGACCTCACGACCGGCAAGCAGCGATTTTCCCGTTTCAATTCCGCTTCGTCGCTTGCAATCCCCAAGGGGGTTTCGCATAATAGCAGTTAAGCTTCGCGACGGAAAACGCAGATGAAACGAACCTTATACCGTTGCTTTGGGGCTCAGGCCCCGCTTCATCTTCTCTCGCGCAGCCAACTGAATGATGCGATTTGGGTGCTGGAAGATGGGGAGAGCTCATGGCTTCTTCTGATGCAACACAACGAGCAGTCCTTGCCGGACTTTCCTGCGGGATCGGCCTTGCCGCACCCGTGGTCGTGTATGCCGCTACACTGCCGTTTTCGTCAATCAACGAGACGGTCGTCGCGGGTGCTGTTCCCTTTGCCGTGGGCGCAGTGGCCGGCGTGGGTATCTATGCCGCCTCGCTGGGTATCTCTGAGTATCGTGCGGAGCACGATGGCCGCCTGTTTGAGCCCGATGCCGTGGGCGGCGCCGCTCAGTTTAGTCGGACCTACAACGAGTTCAAGACCGCCTCTATTCCCGTTCAGCAAGAGGAGGCCGCTCCCCGGGCTGCTGCTCCTGTCACTTTGGACGAGCAGGGTCAATCCTCTTCGCTTCTCTCCGGTCTGACCGGCGCGTTTCAGCGCCGTCATGCCGATGATGGCGTTCCGACCATCGCCCGTGCCGCCAACGCCATGGACGAGGCCGATGCCTGGGCTATGATCGATAGCATGCTCGACGACGATTCGCCGGTTAGCTGCGATCCCGCTCGCTCGCGCGATGTCTACCAGGTCGCAATTGACGAGCTCACAAACGGTGAAAAGACTGGCTCCTATAACCGAGACGACATCGCTGCTGCCGCACGTGCCGTCTCGGGCTCTCATGCCGCCCCTGCGGGCAGCACTGCAGCTTTCGTGGCGCTTGTGGCCAACGCTGCCAACAATGCCGCCTATAACGGTGCTTCGTCGGCTGCGTACGCCTCTGCCGCGGCGGCCGCTTCGACCGGCCAGCAGGGCGCAGCTCAGCCGGCTCCTGTCGCCGACCCCTTTGCCGATGAGCCCCTGGTTGTCGACGAGGAGACCATCGCCGCTCGTCGTGCTGCCGAAAGCTCGCTTTGGGGCGCTTCGGCCCAAATGCAGGCCGCGGAGGCGGTGCCGTACAACGCCAAGCTCGCCAGCATGCCCATCATTTCCGATGCCAAGGGTGTGGATCTCGCCGATTTGGACGAGCCCGCCGCCATCACTGCCTCTATCGATGCCCAGAATCGCGTGGATGCCGACAGTCTCCCCGATGCCTCCCTCGAGGAAGATATCCCCATGGCCGATTATTCGGGCCACGAGAACATGTGGGCCGCCGCTATGGCGATCATGGCCGAGGTCGCCGAGCCCGCTCCCGCGCCGATGCCCACGCCTGCGGCCTCGCCTGTGTCTGTTGCTCCCGTCTATGTCGGCCGCCACAGCTCCGTGTTTCCCGAGGATACCGCGCGTATCTCGCGCGAGAGTATCGAGCGCGCCGAGGCTATCGCCGCCGGCGTTATGGAAAACCGTCGCCACGAGCGCGTCAATCAGATCCTTGAGGAAGAGATCGAGCGCCTGCAGTCCTCTACCGCCAAGCGTACGGGCCGTGCCTATTTGAGTGTTATCGAGGGCGGTACCGCCAGTTTTACGCCGCTTCGTGCCGAGGCCTAGTTCTGCATGATTAAGATCGATCGTAAGTGGGCGGTTGCGGCCTGCGTCATGGTGTTGCTGATCTGGGGCAATTCACTGGTTCCCGGCACGGGGTCCGGCTCACTGAGCCTGGCGATCATGGAGGACGTCCGCGGGCTATTGCATAGCTTGAGCCTGCCGTATGAATGGGTAACCAACTTTGTCGTCCGCAAGTGCGCACACTTTACCGAGTATATGGTGCTTGGTGTTTTGGTGACACATGCCTTTGATATCGAGGGTCGACGCACTTTTGACAGACTGCTTCCCACGGTGGTTTTTCTGTTGCTGGTCCCCTCAATCGACGAGACGATTCAGTTATTTGTGCCGGGGCGCGCCGGTATGATCACCGACGTGATGATTGACTGCTGCGGAGCGGCTACCGGCGTTGTGCTCCGATATCTCCTCCGATCGCTTGTATGCACCAGAAAGGCCGCCTAGGACGTTTTGCTTGGTCCTAGCGGCCTTGTGCGTTTGGGGGCCCTGCAGGGCGCGATAGCGTTGTCTGCGCGTTATACGGGCCCGGCAATACCGTGTGTCGTTGGTGCACCCTTTACTGGAGCGCCTGTGCGCCAAGGGCCAGACAGCCCATGATGCCCTGCTTACCCTCGAGGCTGTTGTTGACAATGTAGGTATCGATGTCGTTGACCTCGGGCGTGACGATATAGCCGTTGAGCATCTCGGCGCACTTTTTGCGGGCGAGCGGCACGATGGGGGTGTGGTCGGCCACGCCGCCGCCGATGATGATCTTTTGCGGCGCATAGCACAGCGTGTAGGTCATGAGCGCCTGTGCCAGGTAGCCTGCGAGCAGGCCCATGGCCTCCGGGTCATCGGCCATGTCTCCGGCGCTTTTGCCATCCCAGCGCTTTTTAATGCCGGGGCCGGCGATGAGGCCCTCGAGGCAGTTGTCGTGGAAAGGACAGCCGCTGTGCTCGCCGATGGTGTCGCGCGGATCGCGCGTGACCAGGATGTGCCCTGCCTCGGGATGCATCATGCCGTGCACGAGCTGGCCGCCCGAGAGCACGCCGGCGCCCACACCGGTGCCGATGGTCAGATACACCACGTCGGTGAGGCCCTGGGCGCAACCAAAGGTGACCTCGCCCAGGCAGGCGACGTTGACGTCGGTGTCGTAGCCACAGGGAATATTGAGCTCGTTTTGGATGGTGCCCAGCAGGTCAAAGTAGCGCCATGCCGTCTTGGGCGTCTCCAAGATCTTGCCGTATTGGGGCGAGGCAGGGTTGACTGCGGTGGGGCCAAAGGCGCCGATGCCCAGCGCGGCGATGCCCTTGTTTGCAAACCATGCGTTGACGGCCTCAACGGTCTCCTGCGGGGTCGTGGTTGCGATCTGCTCACGCTCCAGAACCGTACCGTCTGCATAGCCCGTGGCACAGACCATCTTGGTGCCGCCGGCCTCGAGCGCTCCGATAAGCTGCTGCTCTGCCATAGTATTCCTCCCCCTGGGACGAGTTGCTCCGTGACTAAAGTATAGCGCTTTAAACAAATTAAGAAAGCGCTATAAAAAGAAGCCCCACAACGCGCGTGCGGTGCGGGGCTTCTTTGGGTGCTTTAGTTGCCGGGCCGTCCTTACCCGCGCGGCTTGATTTTATCGCGTAGCGACTTGAGGTTCTCCAGTGCCGCGTTAAGCGTCTCGTCTCGCTTGGCAAAGTGGAGGCGAATCAGATGGTTGACGGGCTCCCGGAAGAAGCTCGATCCGGGCACGGCGCCCACGCCCACCTTAGACGCGAGGTCCTCGCAGAAGTCGAGGTCGCTGTCATAGCCAAACTCAGAGATGTCCATCATGACGTAGTAGGCGCCCTGCGGCACGTTATGCTCAAGACCGATGCTATCGAGCCCCTGACAGAACAGATCGCGCTTGGCTGTGTAGAGATCGAGGACCTCCTGGTAATAGCTGTCGTCGAAGTTGAGGGCGGTGACGACGGCTTCCTGTAGGGGAGCGGCGGCACCCACGGTGAGGAAGTCGTGGACCTTCTTGATGCGCTCGGTAATCTGGGCCGGGGCGATGGTGTAGCCCAGACGCCAGCCGGTGATGGAGTACGTCTTGGATAGCGAACTGCAGCTGATGGTGCGGTCGAACATGCCGGGCAGCGTGGCCATATAGACGTGCTCGTGGGGCGCGTAGACGATGTGCTCGTACACCTCGTCGGTGATGCAGTAGGCGTCGTACTTTTTGCAGAGATCGGCGATAAAGGTGAGCTCATCGCGCGTAAAGACCTTGCCGCAGGGATTGGAAGGGTTGCACAGGACGATGGCCTTGGGGTCGTTGTCGCGGAAGGCCGCCTCGAGTGTCTCGCGGTCAAAGTCGAATGTGGGCGGGTTGAGCGGCACGTAGATGGGCTCGGCACCCGAAAGGATTGTGTCGGCGCCGTAGTTCTCGTAGAACGGCGAGAAGATGACGACCTTGTCGCCGGGGTTGGTGGCCGTCATCATGGCAGCCATCATGGCCTCGGTGGAGCCGCAAGTGACCACGATGTTCTGGTTGGGGTCGATCGGTATGCCCATAAAGTGCTCCTGTTTGGCGGCAAGCGCCTCGCGCATGGCCTGGGAGCCCCAGGTGATGGAGTACTGGTGGTAGAGCGGTTTGGGATCGGTGGCGATGGTGTTCAGGCTCTTGAGCAGCTGCGCTGGGGGATCAAAGTCGGGGAAGCCCTGCGAGAGGTTGACGGCGCCGTACATATCGGAGATGCGCGTCATGCGGCGGATGACCGAATCGGTAAACGTTGCCGTGCGATTGGAGAGTTCTTTCATGCTTGTCCTTTCGAACATCGGGGTGGGGCAAGTTTACTCCTATGGAACCGGTGGGATTTGCTCGAAATGGATCCGAAAAACTCTTTTCAAAATTCTTGAAAATTGGGGCTTGCGTCGCGTGGCGTTCCTTGCAATAATAGTCGAGCGCGAAGCGCACAGGACACGGTGGGTGTAGCTCAGTTGGCTAGAGCGACGGGTTGTGGTCCCGTAGGTCGAGGGTTCGAGTCCCTTTACCCACCCCAGTTCTTGCTTCGTGTTGATATCGGGTCGTTAGCTCAGTTGGTAGAGCAGGGGACTCTTAATCCCAAGGTCCAGGGTTCGACCCCCTGACGGCCCACCACACGATATCTCCACTAAAGTCCGCTACTACGGACTTTAGCTTTGGGTCGTTAGCTCAGTTGGTAGAGCAGGGGACTCTTAATCCCAAGGTCCAGGGTTCGACCCCCTGACGGCCCACCAAAGCATGTTAAGACGGTCAGCGAAAGTTGGCCGTCTTTTTTGTTGACCTCGCATGGGGTCGAACCCGAAAGGGCGCGGAGCTGAGGAAACGCGTAAGCGTTTGCCAGCGCAGCGCGCAAGGCGCGAAGCGCCGCAGCGGCCGCCTGCGCAGCAGGCTGACCCCCTGACGGCCCACCAAAGCATGTTAAGACGGTCAGCGAAAGTTGGCCGTCTTTTTTGTTGACCTCGCATGGGGTCGAACCCGAAAGGGCGCGGAGCTGAGGAAATGCGTGAGCATTTACCAGCGCAGCGCGCAAGGCGCGAAGCGCCGCAGCAGCCGCCTGCGCAGCAGGCTGACCCCCTGACGGCCCACCAAAGCATGTTAAAGCGACTGGCTTCGGCTAGTCGCTTTTTTGTTGACCTCGCATGGGGTCGAACCCGAAAGGGCACAGACGCTTTACAAGTCGAGCCTGCCCTGGGGGTCGGTGAATCCGTCTGTGCCCTCCTTGAGTTTTTTCTCGTCTGCTTTCACGCGACGTTCGAGCTTCTTTGTATCCTCGGCAGGCGGTAGATTCTCGGGGACAATTCCACGGTCGATGAGGCTGCCACGTACGCTTGTGTTATTCTCGACGTGCTCTTGCTTGATCTGGTCCAGACCGTACAGGTCGTGTTCCTCGGTGTTGAAGGCCGTCATCGAGTTCGTAAGGTCCTTTGCTTTGATGAGGACATCGGCTAATCTGTCCGCCAATGCCGCGCTCTTGGGTACGCCGAGCTGCTGCTTCATTTCCGCCGTGCTTCTGCCGCCGAATAACGCTTCATCGCCCTTCGACTTGATGATCGCGAATCCTTTGGAGTCCACGCCGTGTTTGAACGCAATACCCGAGAGCTGTTTCTCTGAATCGGATAGCGAGTGGCGCGCCTGCAAGCGCTGAATCTCTGCGAAGCGCTGTTCTATGAGCTCTTGGCGGCGCGTCTGCACGGCAAAGTATGCCTGGGCGAGCGCGATCTCTGGCTTGTTTGAATCTCCGTTCTGTGCGATTAAATAGCATGCATAGCGAGTAAGTTTGTAGTCTTTAACCGCGCGAGCGGCGACACCGGCTGTTACCATTTTCGTGGTATCACGAAAATGGGAATCAACTGGAGTTTTGTTTGTTTCGCACGAGACTTTCGCCCTCTTAACAACTTCGGCGAAGTTCTCCCATCGAGTGTACCCCATGGGTTCCATTAAATCGCGTGCGAGCCAATACTCAACGCCGTCTTCCACATTGGCGGAGCTATCAAGTTTGACACGCCACTTCTCGATATCACGACTGTCCATATCTCCTCCCCGCTGGTCTATTGTCTGTGCGGGCTTTGCCTGCCTATTCAGAATAAGGATACGCTGCCGTGCGGACACGAATGGACCCCGTGCCACCTTGAGCTCACGGGGCCCATAGATATCGATTAGTTGTGTTCTGCTTTAGATGAGTGTCCAGTTTAGTCCGCTCGATAGTGCGATCCGAGGCTTTCGGTTCGCTTGCGCATGGCTTTGACCATTTCCTGTGCTAGTTGAATCTGCGATTGCAGGCGGGCGAGGGCTGCGATTTCGCTGTCCTGAGCTTTCTGTGTGCTCAAGGTCGTTGCCTCCGTCTTCAAGCCCTCAAGCTCGTGTAGTGCCTTGGATAGGCCCCCTTCGGTGCGGTTGATCATGCAGTAGGTGCTCATCGTGTGCTTAAGGCCGCGGGTCAGGCGCTCGGCGTCTGTTGTGGCAATGCCATGCTGGGGGAGGGCGACATCCGCCTTTGGGGCCACCTCAGGTGCATTCTGTGCTGCTTGGGCTGCCGAGGCGCCCGCGATGCGCCCAAACACGATGCCGTTGGCGCTTGACAGGCCACCAATGCGATCGGCCCCGTGCATGCCGCCTGTCGCCTCGCCGCAGGCATAGAGGCCCTCAACGCCCGTGTACGCGGTCTTGTCGATTTTGATGCCGCCATTGGCGGCGTGGGCATACATCGCCACACGCATCTCGTCGGTCGGCGCGATGCCGTGCTCGTCTTGTAGCCAGGTGGCAAAGGTCTGCACAAACTCGGGGACGTCCTCGCGGGGGAAGTCGTAGTGGAGCGCCAGACCTTCGGCACCCGCTTGATCGATGGCAAGATCGATGGCGCGGGAGGCCAAGCGCGAGGTGAAGGGACCATATCCGGAGCGTTGCTCAAGTAGATCGTCCAGCTTGTCATCGGCGATATCGACCGGCTGGTCTACATGTACGTAGCGCCAGGTCTTCTCGTTAAAGACAAGGTTGCGCTTGGGCTCGATGAAGCCCGGCATCATCTGCATGAACTCTATATTAGTGAGCGTTGCGCCGTGTGCCAGCGCGATGGCCTGCGAGGAGCTGAGCACGTCGGCGGAAGTGAGACTGCGCTCGAACAGGCCACCCGTGCCGCCCGCAGCGATGATGGTGACCTTGGCTGCCATAGGTACGAGATGTTTGTTTGTGCGGTCGTAGAGTACGGCGCCGATAATCTTTCCGGTCGTGTCCTCAACAAGGTCGATTAGCTCGTGGCGGGGGAGCAGGCGAATGCCGAGAGACTCGATCTGGGCCGCACACGCGTCCTCAAGGGGCTTGCGGGTGAGGCCGCGCCAATTGCGCGTCTTATGGTCAAAGCAGGGGATAAACTGCTTTTGCTGAGCGCTCTCAGCGCTTTGCGGACGCTGGAGCTCAACACCTAGATCCTGCTCGAGCCATTGGATGGCCTGGGGAATACCGTGGACGAACGTCTGGACGAGCGTAGGGTCGGCGACACCGCCGCCGACGGCTTGGATGGTGTCGATGAGATCCTGTTCGTCGTCTTCGTCGATGGGGCCAATAAGGCCAAGGCCCCAGGTGCCCGGGAAAAAGCTCGATCCGCTCATGGTCTTGCCGGCGCTTGCGACGGCAACGGTCGTGCCCGCGCGCGCCGCTTCTATGGCGGCACAAAGGCCCGCAATGCCAGATCCTATTACCAGTACATCAGTCGATTCCATCGGATTCCTTTCTCGTCCGGCGCATTTTCGCATGGGTGATCGGCAATGATGCCGAAAAGACTCGGTAAATCGGTAAAGGGCAACTATGGCAGATGGGCGTTATGGACGCTCTGACGCTCCATCTCATCACATCTCGTATTTCGCCCCAACCGATATATCGGCATTAGCAACCCTGCGGCAGTGCAGACAAAAAGAGCCGCTACCCGGGTGGATAGCGGCTCCGAAGCTCAACTATATGAGCATCGCGCGGGCGCGATTAGGCCTTGAGGGCCTCCTCGACGGCGACAGCGCAGGCGACGGTAGCACCGACCATGGGGTTGTTGCCCATGCCGATGAGACCCATCATGTCGACGTGTGCAGGCACGGAGGAAGAACCGGCGAACTGGGCGTCGGAGTGCATACGGCCCATGGTGTCGGTCATGCCGTAGGAGGCAGGGCCGGCGCCCATGTTGTCCGGGTGCAGGGTACGGCCAGTGCCGCCACCAGAGGCGACGGAGAAGTACTTCTTGCCAGCCTCGATGCGCTCCTTCTTGTAGGTGCCAGCGACGGGGTGCTGGAAGCGCGTGGGGTTGGTGGAGTTACCGGTGATCGAGATGTCGACGTTCTCGTGCCACATGATGGCAACGCCCTCACGGACGTCGTCGGAGCCGTAGCAGTTAACGGCAGCACGGGGACCATCGGAGTAGGGGATGGTCTCGACGACCTTGAGCTCGCCCGTGTAGTAGTCGAACTGGGTCTTCACGTAGGTGAAGCCGTTGATGCGGGCGATGATCTGGGCGGCGTCCTTGCCCAGACCGTTGAGGATAACGCGCAGCGGCTTCTTGCGAGCCTTGTTGGCGTTCAGAGCCAGGCCGATAGCGCCCTCAGCGGCAGCGAAGGACTCGTGGCCGGCCAGGAAGGCGAAGCACTCAGTGTCGTCGGAGAGCAGCATAGCGCCCAGGTTGCCGTGGCCCAGACCGACCTTGCGGTCCTCGGCGACGGAGCCGGGAACGGTGAAGGCCTGGATGCCCTCGCCGATGATGGCGGCAGCCTCAGAAGCGTTCTTGGCGCCACGCTTGACAGCGAGAGCGCAACCGAGGGTGTAGGCCCACTCGGCGTTCTGGAAGGCGATGGACTGGGTGTTGTTGACGATCTCACGCGGGTTGAAGCCCTTGTCGGTGCAGATCTGCAGAGCTTCCTCGAGGGAGGCGATGCCGTTGTCGGCGAGGCACTTGTTGATCTTGTCAGCGCGGCGCTCGTAACCTTCGAACGTAACAGTCATAGTTATTTCCCTCCCTTTCTACTCGTGAACCGGGAACACGCTGGCGACGGAGTGAGTCTCCTCGTCGGTGCGCGGGTCGATGTACTTGGCAGCGTTCTCCCACTGACCATAGTGGCCCATGGCGCCAGCGATGGCCTCCTCGGGGGTCTTGCCGGCCTTGACGGCGTCGGTGAACTTACCGAGGTTCAGGAACTCGAACGCGATGATCTCGTTCTTGTCGTTGAGAGCCATGCGGGTGACGTAGCCCTGAGCGAGCTCGAGGTAACGAGCGCCCTTGGCCTTGGTGCCGAACATGGTGCCGACCTGAGAGCGAAGGCCCTTGCCGAGGTCGTCGAGGGAGGCGCCCACGGGCAGGCCGCCCTCGGAGAACGCGGTCTGGCTGCGGCCGTAAACGATCTGCAGGAAGATCTCGCGCATAGCAACGTTGATGGCGTCGCAGACGAGGTCGGTGTTGAGGGCCTCGAGGATGGTCTTGCCGGGAAGGATCTCGGAAGCCATGGCAGCAGAGTGGGTCATGCCCGAGCAGCCGATGGTCTCAACGAGGGCCTCCTCGATGATGCCGTCCTTGACGTTCAGCGTGAGCTTGCAGGCGCCCTGCTGAGGTGCGCACCAACCCACACCGTGCGTAAGACCGGAGATGTCGGAAATCTCCTTAGCCTGGACCCACTTGCCCTCCTCGGGGATGGGTGCGGGGCCGTGGTATGCACCCTTGGCAACGGGGCACATGTTCTCCACTTCCTGTGAGTACTGCATGCCTCTCCTCTCTATCGTATTGGCGTCCCGTCTGGAGGTCGTGGCTGGTGATTGCCGGGCGACCCTTCGAAAGGGACATGACATGCAGCCCCTATAATACCGCGAAATGCACGGAATATTCGGCGAACGGCGCAGTTTTCGTAACGAGAAGCGCGGAACTTTCAATTGAAACGATTTAACAAGCTTGGTTGCGGTTATGCGATACGTTTTAGGGGGTCAGTTCTGGTCAAGTTATTGGTTAGTTCTTGCCCCTGTTGCGGTGTCTAGCCTGTGGTTATGATGCCATTCGCCGTCGGTTTGCCGCCTTTTACCGTCGACGGGTGCCATTTTGCGTGAATGTTTTGATGGCACGTTTCAATCGTGATGTATTGGATGGTAAGCAGGTCCCGGCGAAGGGAGCGCCATGCAGCGTGTTTGGAAAACGATCACCGGTTTTTACCATGTCTGTGCCCGCGGTATGGGCAGTCAGCTGATCTTTGAGAGCGACGAGGACCGGTGGGAGTTTTTGGAGCTGATGCGCGACTGCTGCCGCGATGCCCAGGTAACGATTGTGGCGTGGTGCCTCATGGGCGACCATGTTGATCTGGTACTTCTGGATTATGAGGACAACATGAGTGCAGCCATGCAACGCCTGCTGTTGACGTATGCTCGTCGGTTCAATAAGCGTACTGGGCGTTTGGGCTGCCTGTTCCGGGAACGTTTTGAGCGCCGCTCGCTCGATACCGACCGACAGGTGATGGAGGCTGTTCGCTCCGTTCACGCCGATCCGCAGGATGCGGGCATCAACCTAATTGAGCGGTATCCCTGGAGCAGCTTTACGGAGCATCTGCGCGTTTACGACGGTGACGAGGCAGATGCTAGGAGGGGATTTTCCGATCCTTCTTGCGTGCTTGAGCTTTTTGGTTCTGCCAAAGCCTTTATTGCCTATTCGCTTTCGACGCCCGACGGCGGCGATCCGGTGATGCGCGATTTGGTAGAGATGGAGTTGGAGCGGCGCGCCTTTGCCGACGAGTTGGCGAAGGGATGCGGGGTTGCGCTCCAGGGGGTTAAAGCGGCGCCGCCGGCGCAGCGCAATATCGTTATTCTTGGCTTGCACGATGCTGGTTTTACGGTGCGCCAGATTGAGCGGTATACGGGGATAAGCAAAAGTACCGCTTCTCGTATTGTGCGCGCCCGTGCTCGAACGGCGGTGCGGACTGATGACAGCCTGGGATAGGGCTGTCTGCCCACTGGGGCCATCATTCTAAATGCTTGGACGTTAGCTACACTTCTAAATATGCATAGAATGATTGCCGTCTTGCATAAAACAATAGCTCAGTCCGGTTTTGCCCGTGCCTACCCCCGTCCACGCCGTGCAAAAAGCGGAGTTTTCAGCATCGTAGTGCTGTCGGAACTACTATAACCTTGCAACTTGTGGGCCCCGAGACAATTATTTGTCTGCCAATACGCCCCGAAGCACGCGTTTGCGTCCCCGTAGACCGTAATGCCTGTTCTAAAACGCAATATATACGCGCCCGAAGGCGCTAATTTATGCTCGTGATTTGTATGCACATAGCTTGGCGTGCTGAATACTCGCAAAAATGCACGCCGCACCCTATGGGACCCGTCTGCGGCAGGCAGGAGGCGAGCCGGAGCCTAGTAGGACGGTGCCTGGCGCTTTGCTCGGCGTGCCCCGTGGCCCTGTGGCAAGCCTTATGTACTGTGAAAAACGCTTGTGCTTGCGGTTGGCCGTGCGATAAATGACAGATTGGGCGCCGGAAGCGTGGCTGCGCGTGCGCTCGTTATGAAAAAGCCGAGCCGCCCGTATCGGGCGGCTCGGCAATCAAAAACCTTGGATTCGGGGCATCCGTTACTGGTTAGCCTGACCCTCGAGCATGCCGTCGAGGGTGCGCCAGGCGAGTTCGGCGCATTTGACGCGGGCGGGCATGTGTGAGATGTCCTGGAGCTGAGCGGCCTCGTCTAGGTCTTCCAAGTCTTCCTCGGAGAGCTCCTCGCCACGGATCATGGCGAGGAAAAGCTCTGCCAGACGACGAGCCTCCTCGACCGTTTCGCCCGTGATGAGGTCGGCCATGATGTCGGCGCTGGCCTGGCTGATGGCGCAGCCGTGCCCGGTAAAGGAAGCCTCCTCGATTACATCGTTCTCGACACGCAGCTGCAGGGTGAGCTCATCGCCGCAGCTGGGGTTGATGCCGTCGTGTTCGTGCGTGGGGGCATCCATCTCGTACTTGTAGTCGGGGTGGGAGTTGTGCTCCATAAACGTGGTGGAGGTGTACAGATTACCCATTGAACGTACTCCAAACGTGATACAGGCCGGCGATGAACTTATCGATATCGGCCTTGTCGTTGTAGAAGGCCACGCTGGCGCGGCAGCAGGCAAGGTTCTCGACGCCCAGCCAGGTGAGCAGCGGCTGCGCGCAGTGGTGACCGGCACGGATGCAGACGCCGTCCATGTCCATGATGCTCGCGACGTCGTGAGGGTGGATGCCCTTGACGTTAAAGCTCACGACTCCGTGGTGGTTGTCCCAATAGATGGAGCCGATGATCTGGACAAAGTCGAGCTGCATGAGCTCGCCCATCAGGTAGTGGACGAGTGCCTGCTCACGGGCCTGGATGTTTTCGTAGCCCACCGTGTTGACCAGGTAATCAAGCGCCGCGCCCGTGGCGAAGATACCGGCGGCGTCCTGCGTACCGGCCTCGAACTTCTCGGGGACGGGCGTCCAGACGGCGTCCTGCTCGGTGACCGAATCGATCATCTCGCCACCGGTAAGCATGGGCGGCATGGCGTTGAGCAGATCCATCTTGCCCCACAGCACGCCGATGCCCATGGGGCCCATGGCCTTGTGCGCGCTAAAGGCAAAGAAGTCGGCGCCCAGATCGGCCACGTTGACCGGCATGTGCGGCAGCGACTGCGCGCCGTCGACGACCAGATAGCCGCCGTACTTGTGCACGAGCTTGCCGAGATTCTTGACCGGGTTCTCGACGCCCAGCACGTTAGAGATCTGACCCACGGCCAGAATCTTGGTCTTGGGGCCCACCTTGGATAGAACCTCCTCAGTCGTGAGCTGACCGGTCTTGGTGGGGTAGAGGTAGACGAGCTTGGCGCCGGTCTCGCGGCAGACCTGCTGCCACGGAATCAGGTTGGAGTGGTGCTCCATGATGGTGATGACGACCTCGTCACCGGGCTCGAGCACCGTGGGCGCAAAGCTCTTGGCGACCAGGTTGAGCGACTCGCTCGTGTTGCGGGTGAAGACGATCTCATTAGCCTGGGAGGCGCCGATGAGGTCGGCGATCTGCTGGCGCACCTTCGCGATGGCCTCGGTGGCCTCGACGGACAGCGAGTACAGGCCGCGCAGGGGGTTGGCGTTCATGCGCTGGTAGAAATCGCGCTCGGCGTCGAGCACACAGGCGGGGCGCTGCGCGGTGGCGGCACTATCGAGGAAGGCGATCTCGGGGTGCTGTTGGAACAGCGGGAACTGCGCCTTGTAGGGGTTGGTCTCGATGTCGACGGTAGGCCAGCCGCGCGAGGCCTCGTCGCTGGCGTCGAATTCCATGGGCTCGGGGGCAGTACAGGTATCGCATTTAACGTGCTCGGTGTCAATCATGCGAGCTCCTCCTCAAAGTTATCGATCAGGTTATTGCCCAAGCGGACGACGGCGGCGCGGATGCGCTCGTCGGCGGCGGAAAGTGCGGCGTCCTCCAGCTTGGCACGGATGAACAGGTCCTCGGCGGCATTTTGGTCAAGGCCGCGGCAGGCGAGGTAGAACAGCTGCTCGTCGCGGACGTGGCCGATGGTGGCGCCATGGTTGCCGGCGACGTCGTCCTCGTCGCAGAGGATGACGGGAACGGTCTTGTTGTCGACGCCCTTGTTGGCCAAGAGCACCGTCTCGCGCTCGGTGCCGACAGCACCCTTGCAGCCGTGCACGAGGTCGATGGTGCCGCGGTAGACCTTCTTGGACGTGCCGGTCAGCACGCCGTTGGCATCGATTTCGCACTCGGTCTTGCGGCCGCGGTGGCGCAGCTCGTAGTTAAAGTCGCGCACCTGCTGGCGGGCGCCCAGGTAATCGGTATCGATGGTCACCTTGGCGGTATCGCCCAGCAGGTCGCCGGCAAGGCCGGTGGCGCTGGCGCCAGCACCCAGTACGGTGTGCTGCACGTTGACGCGCGCGCCCTCGTCCAGGAACAGGCCGGTGTCGTCGAGCGCGATCCAGCTGTCGTCGAGCGTCTGCGTACAGGCAACGTTGACGGTGGCGTACTCGTGAGCACACACGCGCAGCACGGAGCCCACGACGCCCTCGCCGGTAACGGGGGAGTCCAGGGCGATCTGGAGGTCGAGCGTTGCCTGCGGGCGGGCGACGACATCGATGGCGGCGATGGCAGCCGCGGCATCGACGCCGCTCACGCGCACGGTGACCGTGGCACGGCCGTAGGCGGGCACGTCGATGACGATACGCTTGGTGGCATGGTCGGCCAGATAGGTGTAGGCGGCCTCGCCCATGCCGGTCTCGAAGGCCTCGGCGGGGGAGAGCTCCTCCTCGAGCTTGATAGCGCCGGCCTGGTAGACGGAAGTGGCAGGCACGTCGAGCTCGGTCTCGGGTGTGATGCGGGCGCGGTCGGCGGCGTCGCCGGGGGCTGAGGTGCGTCGCTCGGGGAAGCGCTCGGCCATGGCCTCCATGGCGGCGTCGAAGGCGTCGGCCGCGCCATGGATCTGCTCGTCCAGGCCTTCGACCTCAATGGCCTCGGCGGGAGCGGCGGCAAGCTCGTCCGAAAGCTCGAGCTTAGTCTGGTTCATCTTGAGCCAGCCCCATGTGGCGGCCGGCATCGCGTTGACGCCCCCGATCTCCTGCAGCACGCCGTCTCGGGGCTCCGACCCTCCTCGCGTACCTTTAGTACGCGTCGTCGGGCTCGTCGCTCCCGATACGTCGCACTGCAGAAGCTCGGATGACGTAAATGCGTTCGGCGTGTTGATGGTCTGTTTCATTATCCGATCGCTCCTTCCATCTCGAGCTTGATCAGGTTGTTCATCTCGACGGCGTACTCCAGCGGCAGCTCCTTGGAGACCGGGTTGGCAAAGCCGTTGACGATCATGGTGCGGGCCTCTTCCTCCGAGATGCCGCGGCTCATCAGGTAGAACACCTTGTCGTCGCCGATGCGGCCGATGGTGGCCTCGTGGCCGATGTCGACGTTCTTGGCGCGGATGTCCATGGCGGGGATGGTGTCGGAGCGGCTTTGGTCGTCGAGCATGAGCGACTGGCAGCTCACGGTTGCCTTGGAGCCCTCGGCCTTGGGCGTGGCCACGATAGAGCTGCGGAAGGTCTGGATGCCACCGCTCTTGGAGATGCCCTTGGTCTCGACGGTTGCCGAGGTCTCGGGCGCGTTGAGCACGACTTTGCAGCCGGTATCGAGGTTCTGGCCGGCGCCGGCAAAGGTGATGCCGGTAAAGCTCGAGCGGGCGCGGCGGCCGTTGAGCACACTCATGGGGTAGAGGTAGCCCACGTGGCTGCCGAAGGAGCCGCTGATCCACTCGATGTCGCCGTCCTCATCCACGCGTGCACGCTTGGTGTTGAGGTTGTACATGTTCTTGGACCAGTTCTCGATGGTCGAATAGCGCAGGTGTGCGCGCTTGCCCACAAAGAGCTCCACAGCGCCGGCGTGGAGGTTTGCCACGTTGTACTTGGGTGCGGAGCAGCCCTCGATAAAGTGCAGGTCGGCGTCGTCCTCGACGATGATGAGCGTGTGCTCAAACTGGCCGGCGCCCTTGGCGTTGAGGCGGAAGTAGCTCTGCAGCGGAAAATCGAGCTTGGTGCCCTTGGGCACGTAGACAAACGAGCCGCCCGACCATACGGCGCCATGCAGGGCCGCAAACTTGTGGTCGGTGGGCGGGATGAGCGTCATAAACTTCTCGTGGATGAGCGGCTCCCACCGCGGGTCGTGCAGGGCCTCCTCGATGCCGGAGTAGACGATGCCCATCTTGGACGCCGTGTCCTGCATGTTGTGGTAGACGAGCTCGGAGTCGTACTGCGCACCGACGCCCGCCAGGTAGCTGCGCTCGGCCTCGGGGATGCCCAGGCGCTCAAAGGTGTTCTTGATGTCGTCGGGCACCGACTCCCAGTCGTGCTTTTGGTCGGTGTTGGGCTTGACGTAGGTGACGATGTTGTCCATGTCCAGGCCCTCGATGGAGGGGCCCCACGTCGGGTCGGGAAAACGGTTGAAGATCTCGAGGGACTTGAGGCGCAGGTCGAGCATCCACTGCGGCTCGTCCTTCTTGGCGCTGATCTCGCGCACGATGTCGGGCGTGATGCCGGCGTCGAGACGCTCGAATCCCTCCTCGCCATAGGTGAAGTCGTAGAGGCTGCGGTCGATGTCCGCGACCTCGGTGCGGTTCTTGGTCATTGCGTCGCCCCTTTACGCCTGCTGCTCGGCAGCGGCTGCCTCGGCCTGGGCGCGCTGCTCGGCGGCCTCGCGCTCGAAGGTCTCAAAGCCGTTCTTGTCGATCCAGGGGATCAGCGAGGCGTCGTCCTCGCGCACGATGTGGCCCTTGACCATAACGTGGACGCGGTCGACATCCAGGTGCTCCAGGATGCGCGTGTTGTGCGTGATGATGAGCATGGAACCGTTGCAGCTCTTGCGGTAGGCGTCCATGCCGTGGCTGACGGTGGACAGGGCGTCGACGTCCAGGCCGGAGTCGGTCTCGTCCAGGATGGCGAGTTTGGGCTGCAGCAGCAGAAGCTGGAGCATCTCGACCTTCTTTTTCTCGCCGCCCGAGAAGCCTACGCCCAGCTCACGGTTGAGGTAGGCGGTGTCCATGTTGAGCTCGGCCGCGAGCTCCTTGACGCGACGGCGGAATTCCTTGCCCTTCATCTCCAGGCCGGGGCGGCCGGCGATGCTGGCGCGCAAAAAGCTCGACAGCGGCACGCCCGGGATCTCGACCGGAGCCTGGAAGCTCAGGAACAGGCCGGCGCGCGAACGCTTGTCGGTGGTGAGCTCGGTGATGTCCTGGCCGTCAAAGACGATGCGCCCGTTCTGCACGGTATAGACGGGATCGCCCATGACCAGGTGGCCGAGGGTGGACTTGCCGGCGCCGTTGGGTCCCATCAGCACATGGGTCTCGCCGGCGGCGACGTTGAGGTTGACGTTGTGGAGGATGGTCTTCTCGTCCACGGAGGCGGTCAGACCTTCGATGGAAAGCAGCGGATTTGCGCTCATGCTGTCCCTCTCTGTATATGGTGTACTCATAGGTGTACTAAACCCTAGGAATCTTCTCGGAATAAAGTTACTATGGGTTCGGCGTTAGTCAAGGGAAAACCCGACTAATCCACTCGACTTTTCAGATGTGGGACATAATAGTCGGGATCGTCTGTCCCACACGCTTGGCATCTGGGGCAAACTCTGCTGATGATTTTTTCTCAAGCGCACCGGGAGGGTAGGTATGCTCATTTCTTCTAAGGGCCGCTATGCCCTCCGTTTGATGATTTATATCGCGGCGCTCGGTGACGCCGAGGGCAAAATCGCCCTGCGCGAGATTGCCGACCGTGAGCATATTTCGCAAAAGTATTTGGAGCAGCTGGTCCGTCCGCTTATGAAGGCGGGCCTGCTCAAGAGTGTGCGCGGCAAGGGCGGCGGCTACATGATGGCCGTGGACCCGGCCGAGGTGCGAGCCGGCGATATATTGCGTGCTGTCGAGGGCAGCACGGCGCCCGTCGCATGCGATGGCATCGATAACAACTGCACTCGCAGCGATCTGTGCTCGACTGTGAAGTTCTGGCGCGGTCTGGACGACGTGATTGAAAAGTACGTCGACGGCGTGACGTTGGCCGACTTGGCGGCCGTGCCCGAGATTAACTTCGATATCAAGCTGTAACTCGAGCACAATTCCTTAAGATTTCGCGGAGGGCGTTATCGTTTGTCGAGTTGTTGTTGTACGACATCGGTCTTGCTGCGATACTTAAATCTATCTTTGCAAACTGCACTTTAACTACACCAATGCAAGGAGGATCTTATGCAGCCCAAGCATTCCGCGATTGTTGCCGGATTGACGCTGGCTCTTTCGTTTGGCGCCGTTGCCGCGCCCGCGCCCGCTGCTGCGGATGAGCCCACGCCGGGCGTTGCCTCGGATGCCACCGATATCGATAAGGGTCTTTATACCCAGCAGTCTTTCTCGGGCGTGCTGAGGTCGGTCCAAGGTGTCTCGTTTGTCAATGTGACCAGCGAGATGAAGTACTTTACCAAGTATGAGAGCCACGGCAACTATAACCAGGGCTTTTCGTACGGCGATGGTTACAACGCTCTCGGTTACTACCAGTTCGATCGACGCTGGTCGCTCATCCCGTTTATGAAGCAGGTCTATAACTACAATCCTGCCAAGTACGGCATGCTTAAGTCTGCAATTGACCGCGGGGGCGATATCTCCAACGCAAGCAACCCCATGTATTCGAACGGTCAGCTGACGGAGCTGGGTCGCATTGCGCAGGATGCCTTCCAAGGCGCCTATAACGCCGATCCGGCTGAGTTCTCGGCGCTGCAAGATTCATATGCATACAACTCCTATTACGCGGTGACCGAGGCCTGGCTCAAGAGCGCGCTTGGTATTGATATCTCTGGCCGCGCCGATTGCGTCAAGGGTATGGTGTGGAGCATCACCAACATGTGCGGCACCTATGGCTGCCAGGACTTTTTCCGCTGGGCAAATCTTACAAACGATATGACCGACCGTGAATTTGTGACGGCGCTTTCCAGCAGCGTGGTCAATAACGTTGCCCGTAAGTACTCGAGCCAGCCGCAATATCACGAGGGCTGGAAGAACCGTTACAAGAACGAGCTTAAGGATTGCCTGGTCTATATTACCGAGGACGAGGCCGCGGCGACGCCGCCGGTCGAGCCTCAACCTGAGCCTGAGCCCGAGCCCGAGCCTGAGCCCGAGCCCGAGCCCGTGCCCGTGACTCCGGCGCCCGCCGCTCCCGTTGCTCCCTCTGGGTCTAGTGCCGATACCAATGGTGCTGACGAGGATACCGTCGATACTCCTTCGAACGATGCCGGAGCAAGCGATGGAAATGGCGATGTCGCTTCGGCCGGCAGCGCGGGGTCTGCCTCGCCTTCGAATTCCGCAGATGCTGCGGCAGGGTCTGGTTCTTCCGCCGGTGGATCGACTGCCGGTTCGAGCGACTCGTCGACGAATGACAAACCCTCTGCGAGCGAACAGCTTGGCTCCATGTTTGGCTTCTCGCTGATGTCTGGCATCAACAGCGGATCGTCTTCCAAGAAGGATGGATCCGACGAGGGCGCTACGGAACAGACCGAGTACGCTAAGGGCGATTCGAAGGACGAGGGTTCTAAGGGGTCCGATTCCGACAAGGGCACGGAATCAGACGGTGCGGAATCGAAGGATCCCCGCCTTGGTAAGGATGGCAAGCAGGCGGATAACAATGGGTCCAAGGGCCTGGTTGATGATGCCGCCGATCAGAACCAGGGTAAAACCAAGGTTGTGACTGCCTCAGCCACGACGACTCAGTCCTCTAAGGGCAGCATGCCCAAGACGGGTGACTTGATTTTGATGGCGAGCCTTGCCAGCGCGAGCTTGGCCACATTGGGCGCTACGTCTATTGTGAGCGGTAAGCATAAACTTGACCAGCAAAACAAAGACGCTGCGGAGAAAGACGCCCAAAAGTAGGCTCTCAGCGAGCGTTTTGCCTTAGCGATTCAAATAGGGGCCCGATGCGATAGCACCGGACCCCTATTTGTTGCGAATCGTTTTGTTATGCCCCCCTTATGGAGTCATTTCTACCGTTACCCGAATCATTTGTTGAACAATAAAATTGTTATCAAGATGGTCGCTAAAATGGCATCGTTGTTCTAAAAGGGGAGATAAAACGGTGTCTGAACAGGCAATGTATGATATTGATAACACCTTTGACGTGAAGTTGCTCAATCCCGGCGGAAATGCCGTTCTGCCGATTGATATTCATGATTTTGCCGACGCCGCCGATCATTGTGTTTTAGTTGATAAGACCATGTTTATTGCCGATATCTTAGATTGCGAATCGACTGTGGCGCTCTGTTGTCGGCCTCATGGTTTTGGCAAGAGTATGAACCTCTCCATGCTCAAATGTTATCTGGAGCGTCCTGTGCCCGGCTCGTCGAGCGTGAATCTGTTCATCGGTAGCCAAATATGGGACGCAGAAGATGGCATCTATCGTGATGAGTATGCACGCTATCCGGTCATTGCTTTGGATTTTTCCACTTCCTCCTATCGAGGCGCCGATGTCGAGGCCACCATGCGCGATGTCGTCGCTCGTGAGTGCGCTCGTCTGTTGCCGCTGCTGGAAGTTCCCGATTTAGCGCGCGGCGACGTGCGCCATATCGAGCGCGTAGCGCGCGGTGTTGCCGGTTCTGATGAAATCGATTCGGCTCTTGGCGTGTTAATCGAGCTCCTCCGTATGGCATGTGATGAACAGGTTGTGCTGCTGGTTGATGGGTATGACGCGGCGTTTACGAATCATATGCAGGTGCAGGCCGCCTATGGCTCGTGCTTTATCGAGTTGCTTGACCGCCTGCTCTTTGAGGGCATTGTCTCCTCGGTCGATTCTTTGCGGCTGGTTTGCTTGATGGGGGAGCGACCCGGCCCCGCACAGGCGGCATTTGCGCATCGCAACTGCCCGTATTGTTTGGCTTCGCCCTTATCGAGCTGGTGCGATCGTCGGTTTGGTTTTTCGGATGCCGAAAACAGGGCGCTGCTAGATTACACTGGTCAGAGCGACAGACTGGCTTGCGCGCGTGAATGGTTCGAAGGCTACCGGTTTGGCGGGTTCTATTGTTCGAACCCGGCTCGTGTGGTTGAGTTCTTGGCTCGGGGCTGCCTGCCGCCAACGCGCTTTGATGTATGTTGCTATGCCGATTGTCTGAACGAGACTGTGGGCGCCTGGGATTTGAGATGGCTTGCGGCAATGTTTGATTTGCTTAATCCGTATGGCTGTGTTGAGGCGCCGCTGTGCATAGACGCCGTGAAGCCTGATGCCGGGACAGCGGAAGGTATTTGGACCGATTTGTATTTGAGTGGACTCCTGACGACAGATGCGACTGATCGCCAGGCGGACGGCAGTCTGCCCCGCGCCCTGCGCCTTCCCAATAACGAGCTCCGGTATGCGCTGCGTCTTGTGATTGTCGAATGGTTCGAGTGCGCTGCCGAGAGTGCCGAGGCTATCGATGATTTCCAAGAGGGTCTTTGCCGCGGAGACGAGCGTGCAGTTAGGCGAGCTTTGGGCGTAATTATTAATGACTTGGGCGTCAATGGAGACGAGTCGGATTTGCTGCTGGCTTTTCGTTTGGCACTGCAGGGTCTTTGTTTTGGGTTGCCTGGGTATGCCGACCCCGTTACAAAACGAGCGCACGGTTCGGAGCTTGGGGGTTTCCAGGTGTTTCCGACCGCCAATACCTTTGATGCGGCGGATACACTTGGCATATTGGATAGCCGCCCGCTGATCTCGGTCAGCATGCTGTACGACCCCGATGTCGATGCGTTGGGCCTAGAGCTTCTGTCAGTGCAGGCATTGCTCGATATCGAGCGGAGCGGTCTCGACGACATTCGCGTGCCGCGTCCTGCCGTGGGCCGCATGCGCTGGGGGTTTGGCTTTGATGGGCAACGAGTTGCCGTCGCATGTCAGAAGTTATAGGAGGGCCGGCTTTACTCGGTTTCCTTCATGGGCGGCATGGGCTTCCAGTTGGGGTCGCGTACGATCTTGCGGGCATCCTTCATGCCACGGCGCAGCGCCGGAATGCCGGTCTTAAAGCACTTGTCGACGGCGGCAAGGCGGATAAACTCCTTGCAGAAGGTCGCCACATTGCCCAAACGGAACAAAATGGGGTGGTAATCACCGTAGATCTGCATGTAGCGGGCCAAGTAGCCGCGGTTACGCATGATGTAGTAGCGATTGGTGTCACTGGTGGAATTGAGCTGACGCTTACCGGCGATATCCCAGTTGGAGACGGCGCGGGCGCGCTTGAGTACCACATCGGCGACTACGACGGCAGGGAAGTGTTGGCTGGCGACATAGCCATAGCAGGCATCGTCGCCGTAGATAAAGAAACGAGCGTCGGGCAGGCCGATCTTGTCGACAACACGGCGTGAGAACAGGCCTCCCTCAAAGCACAACTGGTTCATGGCGCGGTAGCCCTCGGGGCCCAGGTCCCACTTAGCGATGGGGTTGGGGATGCCAAGCGAAAGGATGAGCTGATACTGCCAAAAGAAGGCACCGCCGTCAAAGTCCAGGCGCGAACCCTGGATGACGTCGTAGCGGTCGGTCCACTTGGCCAGGCGCTCGATGCCCTCCGGGATGACGAGCACGTCGTCGTCCATCACCCAAAACCACTGGGCGCCCAGATCGTAGGCGCACTTGGTTCCGGCGGAGAAGCCGCCCGCGCCGCCGCCGTTTTCGAGCTGCGGGGCGTAGATGACGCGGTCGGTGCCGCCCTGCGCGTCGGGCTGATCGGCGTCGATGCCCCACAGGTTGGCGAGGCGCTCGTTGAATGCGGCACACATGGCTTCGGTCTCGCGCGAATTCTCGTTGTCGACGATCACGATACGCCACGGCGCGGCCGTGAGCTCGGTCATGGAGTCGAACAGGTTGGCCAGAAGCTCCTGGCGCTTATAGGTGACGACGACGATGGCGAGCTTGTCGATGGGGGCGGGGAGGGTAGAAGTCATGAACGAGAATATCCTTTCGCGTGGGCAGCATATCGGCCCTGCGGAATAAACAACGTGTCCCATGGGACACGACTATTGTAAGCGTAGGCGGGCGCCCGCGTGTAATGTTCCGCTAATCACCAAGAACGTTTGCTACACGCCTGGTTGACGTGAGTGCGCGGCGAGATTGCAAGCGCGCATTGTGGTATTACATAGGTGCCGATTCCTGTGGACGCGATCTTTCTGTTTGGATGCCCTGTGAATAAAACTCGTTTAGCTTCCTTTGCCGATAGCCTTCCCGTCAAGGTCATGTTGCTGTTTTTGGTTTTTCAGGTCGCATTTGTCCTGAGCAATACCGCGGCGAATTGCCTGCCGAGGCCCGTTGTCGAGTCACATGCGCAGGGTTCGGAGTCCTCTGCCCTGTTGTCTGACATGTATATCTACGACCACCGTGTTGCAGCTGGTCCTGTTTGCTTTGATAACAATCGCTTTATCATTGAAGTCGCACAGCAAAAGGACCAAGGTTCTCCGTTTAAGACGATGACTGTTGCCGAGATCGATGACGTTACGAAAGCCGGCGGGATTACGCATCAGCAGTACTACCGGTATTGGCATGGATGGCAGCTACTTACGAATGTCTGCCTGTTTATTGGTGGTATCGACGTTGTCGTGGTGCCTGCGGCCGCTCTGGCGATTGCCGGCTCCGCTTGCGCTTACGTTGCCTTGCGGAAGCGAATTTCAAAGCCATTGACGTTGGGGTTCCTTGCAATCCTGTTGTTCTCGACCAACCTGTTTTTCAATTTTATCGGTGATCTGCTGCTGTGCATCTCGTTCTTTGTGGCGCTCATCATGATGTCTTGCATGAGCCTTCGTTTGGGCTCGGCCCCGAACGCACGGGTTTTCACAAGCCGCCTTGTCCTTTGGTCGATAGCGACGGGCGCCGTGTTTTCGTTTCTTGACTTTTTAACGATTCCTGCCGCAGTTGTCGCCCTGCATTGCTTTTTCGCCTTCATTGCGCTCCCCAAGGGTGAGCGCCCCAAGCGTTGCGTCGTCACGATGCTGCAGGCGCTCTTTGGGTTTGGGCTTTCGTTTGTGTTTACCTGGGCGATGAAATGGGTTGTCGCGGCATTTGTGCTGGGCTGGGACGAGGTCTTTTCGAACGTTCTGGGCGAGATGGGCCTTTGGTCTGCGCATGGGACTTCGTCACTGTTGCCCCAGGCTGACTGGCCTCAGATTTTGAAGGCGTTTTATTACATGAGCCCGCAGCTGTTTGCCATTTGCTCAACAGCTGGTTATGCGATGATCTCGAACGTCGTTTGTCTTGTTTCGTTTGCTGCCGTATTGGCGATTTGGGTTGCCGTGCTCGTTTGCTCGATACGGGGCGGCGCGCAAGGCGGTCGTCGTCGAAAGGTGTTGATCCAGTCGCTGCTCATGGCACTGCCTCTGGTTGTTGTTCTGGGTTATTTCGTTGTTATGCATGACCATGCGATCGTTCATATTCCGGTATTTGGCTGCAAGAATTGGGCGATTGTCTTTGCGATTTTATTTGTTTCAGGTGTAAGCGCGCTTCGTGGTCTGAGGAGTCAGAAGGACGTCTAGCTGTTCATGTGGGCCTTGATGGCCTCGACTACGGCCCTGCGTACGATATCCACGAGGAGTAGGGCAAGCGCGAGGCAAAGGCTCATAAGGATTCCGAGCAAAATGGCGGCGGCTGGACGGGGCTCTCCCGTTTGGATGCCTGTCGCCATGGTGTAGATTGCCTTGTCGAAGATGGGGCGCCAGACATTGCAGGTAAACGATTGTACGGCGTAGAAAGCGAGTGTTCCTGCGGCGAGAGACACGATTGTCTTGTCTGCGGCTGAGGTTTCGTGGCGCGGCTGATGGAGCGCTGCGGCGGCAACGGATGCGGCGGCCAAGATAAAGGATATGACGGAAGTGGACTTGAAGGAGAGCTTCCAGAGCGCGTCGTACTGGCTATTTGCCGATAGCAGAAGCTCGAGCGCGATGGTGGTGGCAACGAGTCCGATGAGTACGATCTTGGATTTTTGAGCGCCGGATGCGTTGCCGTGGCATTCGAGGACAAAGTGCATTTCTCCAGCTGCAATAAACGCGACCAGGTAGGTAACTGCGCTCATGAGTTTGCGCCACAGAATGATACCGGCCGCTTCGTTTGCCGTCGCCGCGATGTAGCAGTTGATTCCAAATGTTGCGAGCACAAGAAGGGCTACGACAAACGGGGCTCTTTTGCTGCCGATTCGCTGTCGTATCAGCGCAATCACTGGGACAAACAATACGGAGACGGCGTAGACCCAGATAAACTCGATGCCCAACGTGAGCCAGCCAATCTCATGCAGCGAGATTTCTGGTAGGGGATAGACGTACATCGAAACAAACAGGCAGGTGGCGCAATAAAAGAGCGTGGGCAAGACGATCTTTTTGAGGCGATCAAGCGATTTAAGCGTGAGACCCTGCGCGGATGAACCGTTTTGGAGGGCGCGTACCGCCGAGGGAATAAGGAAGTATCCCGAGATCATAAAGAAGACCTCGTTGGCCCAGCAGCCCAGCAGGTTGATAAAGCCGAGCGCGCCGGAGTAAGGGAACACAGCGAGCGGCGCGTATTCCGGTAGGCTGGTGCAGACGGCTTGGAAGGTCCACTGAAAGGTATGGAACACCGCGATACCGGCGACCGCTACCATGCGCAGCGCCTCGATGGAGGTATTTCTGCTTGCTTTGCTGCCCATCAGACTATTTTCCAGCGCGTGCGTTGTATGAGCTAAAGTGCGATGTGATCATTTTTAGAGTTTGCTTGGGCCCCTTGTTCCATACGTTATACAAGCCCTCGCCCACGAGGTCCTTGGCGTATGCGCAGTAGCTGATTTTAGGGTTGGCGATACCCATATACTCGGAATAGAGCTTTTTGGCCGCGGGAGTAACGCGAGAATTGGCAAATACCAGCTCTTGCGGCATGCGTTCGAACATCTTGTGGATGGCCTGCTCGATTTCGGGGTGCCCTTCAATTCCGGTGTGCTCAATCATGATGCCCATATAGGTGAAGCCACGTGTGATTTGGGGTGTCCAAACGGCGGGGTCGGTGACGTTGAGCCGCTCAAGAATATCGACCATATCGTTCCAGCGATTAAACGGCATCAAGGGGTCACGCTTGGCCAGAGCGGACGCCTTTTCGGGTGTTTCCTCGCGGTAGCAGTAATACGACTTGGGCCAGTAAGCGATCGCCTTTGCCTGGCAGAGCGTTTCGACAAGGAATGGATTATCGGCCCAGCCCGCACCGGGGATTTCCTTAAACCAGATATTGTTTTGCAACAGGAAGTCGCGACGATAGATTGCCGACCAAATGGACGGATGATGGGCCAGCAGGTGTGGAGCGTCGTGAATGGTGAACGGTTGCCGAGGCGGTTTAATGCGACCGCGATATGCGCAATGTAGTTTGACCTCTTGGGGGGTATCGGGGTTGCGAATGATCCAATACGGGGTCTCAATAATATCGAGCTTGTTCGGATCGCCAAATTCGCGCTTGGCAAAGGCAAGCATGTCGGAGTACATTCCGGGCTCGATCCAGTCATCGGGCTCGAGGATGGCAATCCAGTCGCCCTTTGCCTCGCGAATGCCCAGATTGCAGGTTGCGCCGTAGCCCTGGTTTGCCTTATCGATCACTCGAACGCGTGAGTCGAGCGCAGCGAAATCTTGCATAATGGCGAGGGAGTTATCAGTAGATCCGTCGTTGATGGCGAGGATTTCCAGTTCGATTTTCTTTTCCTTTAATAGGCTGCCTATAGCCTGAGAAAGATACGGCTCGGCATTGTAAGTAGGCACGATTACGGTCAGCATTCAAACACTTTCTCTAGGCGATTTGGAAGAATTATAGCCTATTACAATGCAACGATTTCAGTTGCATCCGCCATGAAGAAACTAAAACCGTTGCAAATGAGCGAAAGCAACTAAAATAGTTGCTATAATCGCCATGAGGAAAGGAAGCCTGATGAACAATAGCTATTCGGCCCTCATGGTTGATATGAGACATTCGAGATGTCTTTCGGACAGTAGGAGGCAAAGCGCGCAGGAAGATCTTGCGAACGCTATGGACTGCACAAACGAGCTGTTTAAAACTGAGCTCGAAATGCCGCTAATGTTTAGTGCGGGCGATGAATTGCAGGGCCTATTTCGTAGTACGGCTGGCGCTTTCTTGGCATATAGATTTATTAAGATACTCGTCCAGACGGTTGATCTTAGGGGCGGTATCGGAGTTGGAGAATGGAAAACTCGGATGCAGTCTGCATTGTCGACGGAGCAAGACGGGTCGGCATACCATCGTGCACGCAGAGCAATTGCTGCGTCCGAAAAAGATAAGTACAGTAATTTGAAGATCATTGATGCTTCGGGTGTTTCGCGTGAGAAAGAGCTGTGCGCGGCGGGCTGTCTGGAAATAATCGATCGCAGAAACGAGTCGCAGCGTAATTACTGCGAGGTTGTTGAGTTACTGCGGCCGCTAATGCTGCACGAGGGCACAGACGCGACTTTGAGCAAAAGGTATACTGAGCTCTTCGAAACACGTATAGGCAAAAAGTATGGCGCTAAAAGCAATCCGATCGATTGCGCGCCAGTGGCGTTGGGCAGCTCGCTCAACCTCAACGTAGATAGCATCAGGGCTAGTCATGTAGGGCTTGCGGGGCAAATGGGCGTTGCGATGGGGAAGACGAGGCAGGGGCTCGAGAAAAGCCTTAGACTCGCGAATGTTGTAAAAGAAAGAGAGCTGGCTGCTTTCGCCGTTCATTTCCTTAATGAGCTGGAGATGGCATGAGGGTATTCGGGTGTTTCCTTCTGTTTCATATGCTGTTCGACTTTTATTTTCAGTCGAATAAGATGGCAGGCGAGAAGGAATGCAGCAGAATTGCCCTTGCCATGCACTGCTTAGTTTACGCGGCCGGCGCCGCAGCAACAGTAGCTCTTCTGTTTGAGGCGAGTGCAACCGCCATTGCTGCGTCCTTTACAGTATTTGCCCTTTCACATTGGATTATCGATGGCAGCCTGAGAAGAGCGTTTGCAAGACTTGACCTTTCGCCGGTCGGTAGTTTTCTGGCCGATCAAGTGCTGCACATTATAATTCTGCTCATATTGAGCGTTCTATGTTGCCATTTGTGGGCCATGCGGCCAATTGCTTTGAATCTCTTGGGCGCCCGTGGAGCGGAGCTCTCTTGGATTTCGACACTGTGCTTTTGTGGACGCCCTTGTAGCATTGTTATTGCAAAGGTGCTCCAATTTCTTCGAAACCCGGGTGTTGAGCAGTCGGCGGATACGACAACCGCACATTCAGGCAAGTGGATTGGAATATTTGAAAGGCTGATTGTCGCGGCGCTTTCTCTGATGAGCCAATATTCGGCTATAGCATTTATTTTTACCGCAAAAAGTATTGCGCGCTTTAAGCAGCTGGAAAGTGATAAGGATTTTGCTGAGGTTTATTTGCTGGGCTCATTGGCAAGCGTGTTCATGGCAATGGCTTCTGCGGTCTTATTTAGCTATTTGTTTAGTGACGCCGGTTGCTGAAGTTGCCATTTTTCTAAATCTGTTTTTAGGGAGTTGAAAATGACGTCGGAATTAAACGAGGGCAATAACAGGCCGGCAATTATAAATAGTAAACTTACAATTTCCGGTGTACGGTTTGTCAAGATGGAAACATATTCTGATGCTGATCGAGAGCTTGATATACCGGTTTATGAGATATCTAGTATTCATGGTTTAAACCGTTTGATCGGTTATTCTAAATTTATGAATAAGGATGTTGGGAAAGTTTTATATCGAGGTCAAAATCGACTGTATGGAAGTCTAACTCCCTCCTTGATGCGCGGTAAGAAATACTCCGATAAGTGCCTGCATAACCTCAAGTCGCTTGTTGATACAATAATGTCAGACTCGCTTTTGAATAAACAGTTCAATCTTCCTGCTGGTTGTAACTCAAATCCTTCTGTTATTGAGGGAGCGCTGCAGCACTACGGCATAAGCACTCATTTTATTGATTTGGTTGACAATCATTGGATTGCTTTATGGATGAGTTTATACGAGTCGGAAACTATTAAATCTATAGAAATCTATACTCATTATAAGAGTAGGTATTTGGATAACTATGATTTGCTATCAAACATTGCTAGAGGGGATAACGATCCAATAGGTTTCGGTTATTTGTTAATGGTGTGCGTGCCGGAAATTAAGTCTCCGATGGGTAACGGGCTATATCGAGGCAATGGATTCGAGTTTATTGATTTAAGAAGATCCCTCCCTTCTATCTTCCTTAGGCCGCATGCGCAGCATGCCTATGTCCTGCGTAGGAGAGGACCCGATGGCAATAACCCTAATTTTTACGATGTAGCCTCACAGTTGATAGGCATAGCAAAAATACGATTGGACTACATCGCCAAATGGCTTGGTAGCGGAGAACTTCTTTCTCAAAATAACCTATTCCCTCAACCATGTTTTGATCCTGGATATGAAATCTTGTTATCAAGAACAGATTTGTTCGATTCGAATTTTGGAATGATTACAAAGTATGTTTAAACGGGCCTCCCGTTGCGCTCGAACTGCCATGTAGTCGTGAGAACGAGGAGGTTCCATATGCCGAGAAGGGTTGGCACCAGGGAGGTCCTGTGGCTGAGGACGGGGCGCTAACGTCGATTTAGGGATCGATACATGAGCGTTTTAGGTTCTTTGTGCTCCGGTAACTGTTGGGTACTTGACGCAGCAGTTCCCTCGGGTTTCACCTGTAATATAATCTTGTGAGCATCATTTGAACTTGTTCCTGACGGGGGCTGGCATGAAACGTCATCTGCAACTTCTTGCGACATTCGTTGCAGCGTTAGTTATTGGACTCAATCCGTTGATCGGGCCGGTTGCCACTGCCTATGCAACCAATGGGGAGCCTGTTCAGCAGGATTCAACTGCTGAAGTCGCGGATTCTGAGAGCAATTCATACTCGACTAACGACCCTACCTCCTCGCCCTCCAATAAGAATCAGGGCGACTCTGTCAATCTTGCCGCAGAAGAAAATGACTCTTCCGTTGTGGCGGATGGGAACGGCGACGTTTTAACCGATTCGTATCAGTACCTCTATATCGCCTATCCGCAGCTTCCAGTCGGTGTGGACCAGGTGATTGCTTTTGCTACCCCTAACGATTCCGATGTACTCACAGATGCGACTCTTGAATTGGAATCCACGACTGGGCATTCCCTTTCTGTTAGTGCGACGGCCGTCAGTGGTAATGCTGCCGCATTTCAGTTCGGTAAGGATTATGCTGAGTGCGGATATGATTTGATTTCGATCTCCTATCATCTGCAAGGCGATGCCACGGAGCACAGTGTCGATTTGATGCAATGCGGATATGCGTTCGACATTGATGCGAATGCCACTGTGGACGATGACCTCGTCGAAGGCAGTGTCAATTCGTCTGTCTACTATTCAGACGATTCTGGCGATGCGATTCAGGCTGCCACGATTGGCGATGCGCTTAACGCCTCAAATGGGGTGCAATCTCTCTCTCTTACTGATACTGCTGTGAACGGTGCGTATGTTATTGCTCTTGATCCTGGTCATGGCGGCGTTGATCCCGGCGCTCAAGGCAATGGGAAGAGCGAGGCAGATCTAACTTGGAAGATTGCTGTTGCCTGCAAGGCCAAACTTGAGCGATACGGTTTTAAGGTTGTGATGTCTCGAGAGCAAAGTGGATCTTACGGCAGCAACGATTATCTGTACCGCGTTCAGCGATGCGTAAAGCAGGGCGCACAAGCTTTTGTGAGCTTTCACATTAACTCTGGTAGTTCTGCGGCGCATGGTGCTGAGGTTTACGCGCCTACGGCCAATGGCACGAGCTATACCCAGGCGTCTGTTGAGCTCGCTCAGAAAGTAATGAATAACCTGCATGCTCTTGGCTTAACCTACCGTGGTGTATTCCAGATGGAGCTCGGTGATGAGTTTGCCGTTATTCGCTGTGCGCGCGAGCAAGGGATTCCGGGTATCTTGATTGAACATGGCTTTATCTCTAATTCGGGCGATGCTTGGAATTATTTTAGTGATGCCGGTTGCAAACGTCTGGGCGAAGCGGACGCCGATGCGATTATTGCTCAATTCCCGCGTTCTAGTTGGATGGATTACTCCGCTGTATTTGATGCTGACTATTACCTAAAGAATAATCCTGATGTCGCTAAATGGGCCAACAACGATAAGGACAAGGCCCTCCAGCACTTCATTAGCTTCGGCATGGCCGAGGGCCGCCGCGGCAACGAGGCGTTCGACGTCCAGAGCTACTACAACGAGTACCCCGACCTGAGGGCCGCCTTCGGCACCGACATCGTCAGGTACTACGAGCACTACGCGACCTTCGGCAAGGGGGAGGGCCGCCACCCGTCCGGCTGCGCGTCGATCAAGGGCATGCGCACGTCCCTCGGCGGCAAGGACTACTCTGCCGTCTACGGCCCGGAGTACTATCTCGAGCACAACGCTGACGTCAGGTCCTTCTATTCGAGGTCAGTCGGGTCGCTCGTCCTCCTCGATGACACGGGCGTCATCGGCCACTTCGTCAGCTGCGGCATGGCCGAGGGCCGCCGCGGCAACGAGGCGTTCGACGTCCAGAGCTACTACAACGAGTACCCCGACCTGAGGGCCGCCTTCGGCACCGACATCGTCAGGTACTACGA